>DAOUKA010000164.1:0-5944 GCA_034421915.1 Anaerolineae bacterium | reverse complement strand
CAGCGCGTCAGGTTTGTGGCTTTGTGGTTCACGGACATCACCGGCCTGGTCAAGAGCATTATGATTCCGGCGAGAGAGCTTGGCAATGTCCTCGACAACGGCTCGCATTTTGACGGGTCTGCCATTGAGGGATTTGCCCGCGTTGCCGAAAGTGACATGATACTGATACCGGACATCACCAGCTTTATCATCCTGCCATGGACACATGAAGACGAAAAGACTGCTCGGCTGATTTGTTCGATACGGATGCAGAATGGCGAGCCGTTTATCGGCGACCCGCGCAGCCTGTTAATCAAGGCGCTGGAGCAGGCGCGGGATATGAATTATCGCTTTAAGACCGGGATGGAGTTGGAGTTTTTCCTGTTCCCGCTGGATCAAAATCATCATCCTGTGGTTGGCGGCGGTCGTGACATCACTGGCTATTTCGATATTCCTGATGACCCTATCCAGTCTTTGGGTCGCAAGATGCTGTCGGCAT
Organism: Anaerolineae bacterium; assembly: GCA_034421915.1. Lineage (GTDB taxonomy): Bacteria > Chloroflexota > Anaerolineae > Aggregatilineales > Phototrophicaceae > UBA6055. The sequence continues at coordinate 5,466 of DAOUKA010000164.1, read as the reverse complement.
TGGCGGATATGGGCATTTATGTCGATTCGACGCATTCCGAAATCGGCAGCGGTCAGCATGAGATTGACTTCCAGTATGACGATGCGCTGCGTTCGGCTGACAATGTTCTGACGGCGCGGGTTGCCCTGAAGACGATTGCCATGGAATACGGTTATTATTGTACCTTTATGCCCCGCCCGCATGCAGATTTGCCGGGGTCGGGCATGCACACACACCAAAGCCTGCACGATTTTGAGAGCGGGGTGAACCTGTTTGCGGATACGGTGAGCGAATATGGCTTATCGGATACTGCGAGATACTTTCTAGCGGGGCAGCTGGAACATGCTCCGGCAATGTGCGCTGTGCTTGCCCCCCTGGTCAATTCATACAAGCGCCTGGGCACCAGCTTTGAGGCGCCTGTTCATGTGACTTGGGCGCATGTCAATCGGAGCGCCTTGATTCGCGTTCCAAGCACGGCGCCGGGCAAGGCATATCACACCCGACTGGAACTGCGCTGTCCTGACCCGACTGCCAATCCGTATCTGGCGATGGCGGTGATGCTGCAAGCGGGTCTTGACGGCATTCGGCATAAAATGCCCTTGCCCGACCCGCTGGAAGAAACGCTGATGGAAAGCATGCCGGGGCGGATGCGGCAAATTGCGGTTTTGCCGCATTCGCTGGATGCGGCACTCGAGGCCTTGAGCAACGATGATGTCATCCTGTCGGCGCTGGGGCCCTATGTCAGCGACCGCTACATCGCCGCAAAACGGCAGGAATGCAGCGAGTACAATCGTCAGGTGACAGCATGGGAGATCAATCGTTATCTGGGTCGCTTTTAGCTGTAAGTTCGTGGATGCGAAGCACGGCGTTTGGCGAATCCTCTAAAGCGACGGCCACCGTGATGCTACAGTTGGATGGACCCAAGGCGAGGGCATAGATGCGAATGTCGTCCAGCTTCTCCAGCACTTTTGCCAATAGTTTTGGCGCCTGATTGAGGTTGTTGCCGATGGCGGTCACGATTGAGATGGTTTCAATCGCCCAGGGCATCTTTTGCGGATATTCCGCCATCTTTGCCCGCATTGCCTGCTGCAATCTGTCCACACCGTCAATTCCGATGCTGGTTGGAATAACCAGACAAAGGAAGCTGCTGTTGGAGGATTGGGAAGAGATCATCACGTCGGTTCGCATGCCCAAGGTTTCAAACAAGGTGCTACCTACCATTCTGGTGATGCCGGCCATCGAACCACTGGAAGGGCGAGAGAGCGACAAGCTCTGGATGGATGTTACCGCCTTGATGACGGGTTGCTGGTTATTGGCGTTCAATGAAATCAGGGTGCCGGGCTGCTGCGGTTTGAATATGTTCTTGATGCGCAGCGGCAGTGATTGATTTGCCAGCGGCGCAATCATTTTCGCGTGCAGGATTTTTGCCCCAAAATAAGCCAATTCGGCGGCTTCGCTGTAATTCAATTCCGAAATGACATGGGCGCCAGGCACTTCGCGCGGGTCGGCGGACATCATGCCGTCCACATCCGTCCATAGCCACAGTTCGTCGGCTGCAATCAAGGCGCTTAGCACCGATGCGGTGAAGTCAGTTCCACCGCGCCCAAGCGTGGTGGTTGCGCCGTCCACGGTTGCGCCAATGTACCCCGTCACGACCGGAATCATGTTTCGCTCTAACATCGGCAGCAGCAAATCTTCGACGCGCTGTGCGGTGAGCTCCAGATTGGGGTTGGCATTTCCATGTGCATCATCGGTAATCAGGAGGTCTGTGCCATCGACAGCGATGCCACGGATCCCGTTTTGGCGCAGCAGGGCGGCAATAATTCGCGCGGAAAGCCGTTCGCCCATGGCGACAACCGAATCGCTCAAGCTGGGGGACAGTTCGTTATTGAGGTGGCTGGCGATCTTTTGGCATTGATCCAGCAAGTCAAACAGGAGTCGGTCGATGTCGGCTTGCAGGACGTTACGGTCGGCGGTGTCAAGGGGAAGCTGTTCAACCAGCGCCAGGTGGCGCGTTCGCAGGGTCGCAGCGATGCGGCGATAGCCGCGCTGATTGGAAAGCCGAGCGAACTGGGCGGCTTCCAGCAGCATGTCCGTCACGCCTTCCAGCGCGGAAGCGACAATCAGAACCTGCTCGCGGCGTTTGGACTCGTGGAGGATGATGCTCGAGACTTGGGCGAGTGCGGCAGCTGTCCCGACAGAAGCCCCTCCAAATTTCATGGTTAGCGTTCCCATGTTTTCCTCAAGGATTGTGTCCATACACATCTCGGCCGGGCGAGACCGCTACCCTTAGATTAACCCATTCGCATTGTCATTCTAGCAATGGTTATATGATTATGACAACTGTGATGTTGAGTTCTGGCGGTGTCCGTATTGCTTTTGATGCTATTATCAAGTAGAGTCAGAGGCGTTTGAAGTCAAACAAAACTGGCAAAGCAGGCTGGGTCGTCCTGCATGCGTGATGGTTAAAGGCGAACTTATGATGATAGAGATGCCCGCAGAACAAACCGCGCTTGTGGCTGGCGTGCGGTTTCAGAAAATTGGAAAATTATATCATTTTGATTTCACGCAGTATCCCGATTTGCAAAAAGGGGACTATGTGATTGTCGATACGTTACGCGGCCGTCAGATGGGACAAGTGATGGGCTTTACTGTCCCCGATGAGAACCGCCGCATCCGCCAGATCTTGCGGCCGGCTACAGCCCGCGATTTGGTGCTTCGCCAGCATTGGGAATCCAAGCAAGCCGAGGCGCTGGTTACTTGCCGCGAAGCAGCTGCGAACATGCGCCGCCTGTCGGGCGTCAAGTTCGTGGCGGCGCAGTACAATTATGATGGTAGCGTTCTCACCTTTCTTTTCAGTGCCGAGCAGAAAATGGATACGGCGGTCTTGCAAAAGCGCTTGCAGCGAAAGTTCGACGCCAAGGTTGAAATGCGCCAGATTGGCCCGCGCGATGTCGCCAAGCTGCTGGGCGGCTTTGGCGCCTGTGGCGAGACGCGCTGCTGCAGCACCTTTCTGACGGACTTCAGCCCTATCTCAATCAAGATGGCTAAAGCGCAGGGCGTCTCGTTGAGTCCAGCCGAAATTACGGGAATGTGTGGACGATTGCGCTGCTGCTTGGTTTATGAATATGAGCAGTATGTGGAAGCCCGCCGCGTTTTGCCGCGCCGCAACAAACGCGTGGGGACGCCATACGGGGAAGGTCGGGTGATTGACCAGCTGCCACTGCGGGATGCGGTTTTGGTCGATGTCGGCGATGGGACGCGTAAAATAGTCGAGCGCGGGGAAATCATTCCTTTGGAAGAATTTCGCAAGCTGGCGGAAAAGGCGAAAGCCCCCTGTGACAAGCACGGCGATGATGCCTGTGACTGCGGCAAGCCGGTGGGACAGCGACAAGCCGATATTGTGGCTGCCCGACAGCGGCAGGAAGCGGGGCAAGCTCAACCGAAGGAATCTGAGGAAGGCAAGCCAAGCCGCAGCGCTTCGGAGCGCACGCGTGGCAAAAGCGGCGGCGAGAATCGAAACCCGAAACGGAGCCGCAGACGACGGCGCCGCCGCGGCGCTCGCAGGGCGGATCCCAAGAAAAGCGAAAACTGATGCCACCAGATGGATTAAGGTTATGACTGAAACATTGAATGGACGAGCAAAACGGGTGCTTGGCGTCTTCGCGCATCCTGATGACCCCGAATTCTTCGCTGGGGCGACCTTTGCCAAATGGGTGCTGGATGGCGCCGACATCACCTTTGTGATTGCGACCAGTGGCGACAAAGGCAGCGCTGACCCGAACATGACTCCCGACCGACTGGCACAGATTCGAGAACAGGAAGAACGTGAAGCGGCGGCGGTCCTGGGCGTCAGGCAGGTTGTTTTTTTGCGTTACAGGGACGGCGAGCTATTCCCCACTTTGGAACTGCGGCGGGACATCACCCGCTTGATTCGGATGAAGAAGCCGGATATTGTGGTGACGCTTGACCCGACTGTCTTCTGGTATGGGACTCGCGGCATCAATCATCCGGATCATCGGGCGATTGGGGCGGCAACGCTGGAGGCGGTTTTCCCGACGGCGCGTGACCGCTTGAACTTCATCGAACTCGAACGCGACGAGGGCCTGCTGCCGCACAAGGCACTGACGGTGTATATTGCCGGCGCTGCCCAACCGACCCTGACAGTGGATGTTTCCGATGCCATTGAAACGCAGATTCGCTCGCTGTATGCTCACAAGAGCCAGATTTCGGATATGGACAAAATGGCAGCGCGAATCCGCGAACGTTCGCTTGACCCTGATTCGCCGCCTGAATATCCGCGTCATATTGAAAAATTTCGTGTCATTAACTTGAGGTAGGTGCATGATGACCATTGATTTTATGGCTGAAGCTGAAGCAATGCGTGCGGAGTTGACTGAACGCCGCCGCGATTTTCATCGGCATCCGGAGTTGGCTTTTGAGGAAGTGAGAACATCGGGCATTGTTGCCGATGAGCTTCATCGTCTGGGGCTGGAAGTGCAGACGGGGGTTGGGAAAACGGGTGTTGTCGGGATTCTCGAAGGGGCGGGGGATGGCCCTACCGTCTTGTACCGCGCGGATATGGATGCGCTGCCGATTGAGGAGGAAAACAGCGCTGACTATGTTTCGGGCGAAGCCGGCAAGATGCACGCCTGCGGTCACGATGGTCATACCTCGATTGCCTTGGGCATCGCCAAACTGCTGTCGAATCACCGCAGCCGTCTGAAGGGCAGAATCAAATTTGTTTTCCAGCCAGCCGAAGAGGTTGGCGGCGGCGCTGCTGCCATGATTGAAGACGGGGTGCTGGAACACCCTGCACCGGATTTGTCCCTGGGCATCCATCTGTGGAATGACCTTGAGGTTGGCACAGTCAGTGTGGTTTCTGGTCCGGTGATGTCGGGCGCGGGCATGTTTGAAATCACAATCACTGGCCGAGGCGGGCATGGCGCCATGCCGCATCAGACAGCCGACCCCATTGTTTGCGCTGCCCAGGTGATTGTCGCCTTGCAATCCATTGTCAGCCGCAATGTCCACCCGTTGGATATGGTTGTCCTGTCTATCGGGAATATCCACGGCGGGAAGGCGCGGAATGTGATTCCACAGTCGGTCACCTTTGGCGGCTCATTTCGGCTGTTTCGTGAGGAGACGCGCGATATGGTTGCTGCCCGCATCCGCGAAATCGCTTCGGGCGTCGCCACTGCGATGGGCTGCCGCGCCGATGTCAGCCTGGGCGCGGGCATTGGCGCTGTGATCAATGATGCCGAAGTCGCAGAACATACGCGCTCCGTGTTTGCAGATATGGCTGATGTCGTATCTATGGTGGAGCAGCCGTGGATGGCTTCGGAGGATGTTGGCTTGCTCATGCAGCGCAGTCCGAGCGCTTACTTGCTGGTTGGCTCGGCAAACCATGCGCGTGAGCTTGATTATCCGCATCATCATCCCCGTTTTGATTTCGACGAAGCTGTTTTGCCGCTGGGCGTTGGGCTG
>DAOUKA010000163.1:0-1788 GCA_034421915.1 Anaerolineae bacterium | reverse complement strand
CAAGCCGTAATCCGCTTTCATAATGGCTTCGGCAGTCAATTCGTGGGTATCCAGAACAAGTTCCTGCAAGCCACGAAGTCCACGCGGCATCTCGCCAACCGCGCGTGGCACTGGACCCTGCATATCCACATCGCAGAGTAGCTCCAGAAAGGCATCGTCTCCCATATTTGTTACGGCGCCTTGATTACGGGTATTGATGTAGAAGGCTTTGCCCAGGTTGCCGACCATATTTTCGATAATATCAGTCGCATGGCCGTGACCAAAAGTATCCATGTATTGACTGATGGGAAGGACACCACTGATAAAATCGTCAACCTGCTGCCACATGGCATCATGGCGAGCGTAACGCATATCCGTCTCCCAAATCAAGAGCGGTGGAATCGCATCTTTCAAAATCCCGTGTCCTTGATAGAAGCGGACGTATTCTTTGGTGTGAGCAACGCAAGTAGGGATATGCCCAAAAATCTGATATAGCTGATAAGCGATAGCATCATTGTACAGTGTCTTGGCGCCTTGGTTCCCGTCTGTGTTCTCGGCGGCGCTCTGTCGCAGTGATTCGGCAATTTGCGGGCTGACATCCCGCCCTTCATATTCCGCTTTAAGCATCCAGGTGAAGTGATTGACGCCAGCGATGCGCATATCAAAGGCGGCATCCAAGTGGGCATTCCATTTGGTTTGTTCGGTGATGATGCCGGCGCGGCGAGCATAGCGGATTTTGACCTTAGGCATGTGCAGGGAATCGCAGAGGGCAAAGCTCTTGACTGCGGGAGCATAATGGGCGATTGCCATGCCATTGACCATGCTCGGATTGATATAGTTCATCACCCATGCCTGCGGACACAAGCGGGCAACATCCTTGACGCAATCCATAATCAGCGGCAACTCGCGCATGGCGCGGAAGATACCCCCAGGACCAATCGTATCGCCACAGCACATGCGGATGCCATACTTTTCGCTGATGGCGCAATCCAAGCCGCGATAGCGCACAGTATCTTCGGCAAAGCTAAGCACCACAAAATCAGCGCCAAGCAAGACATCCTTCCAATCGGATGCGATCTCGATGTTCAAGGCGACGCCTGCTTCGGTAGTGGCCTTCTCCGCCAGCTGCCCCATTTTTTCCATGCGCTGTGGGTTTTTATCTACCAGCGCCAGTGTGCCCGTGTTCAGATAAGGAGAATGCACTATCTGCCAGATCGCCTGCCATCCAAAGAACAGGCTTCCCGACCCGATGACGACAACTTTGGGTGATTGAACGCTGGACATGATTCTGCTCCTGTGATTCTATACAAAACCGAAGTGGCTTAGGGTATGATAATCACTATAGACAGATAGTCCAAGTCAGGCAGGTTAAATTATGAGCAACTCATACGAATACGCAAAAACACATCAAGACCGTTTCCTCGAAGAGTACATTCAGCTATTAAAAATACGGACAATCAGCACCCAGCCGCGACATGCCGCTGATGTTGCCGCCGCTGCCGAATGGCTGCGGACGATGATGCTGAACATCGGCATGACCCGAGCCGAAGTCATTCTGATGCCCGAAGGGCGCTGTCCACTGGTGTTGGGAGAATGGGATGCGGCCGGGGACGATGCACCGACCCTCTTAATTTATTGTCACTATGATGTGCAGCCAGCGGAGATTGAGGATGGCTGGGACACTGAACCTTTTTCACCCACCGTAAGAGATGGGAGGCTTTTCTGTCGCGGCGCGGTGGATAGCAAGCTCCATGTGATGGCTAACCTGAAGGCAGTCGAGTCATGGCTGGCAGGTGATGAAAAACCGAA
>DAOUKA010000162.1:0-1626 GCA_034421915.1 Anaerolineae bacterium | reverse complement strand
TTCGGTTTTTCATCACCTGCCAGCCATGACTCGACTGCCTTCAGGTTAGCCATCACATGGAGCTTGCTATCCACCGCGCCGCGACAGAAAAGCCTCCCATCTCTTACGGTGGGTGAAAAAGGTTCAGTGTCCCAGCCATCCTCAATCTCCGCTGGCTGCACATCATAGTGACAATAAATTAAGAGTGTCGGCGCATCGTCCCCGGCCGCATCCCATTCTCCCAACACCAATGGACAGCGCCCTTCGGGCATCAGAATGACTTCGGCTCGGGTCATGCCGATGTTCAGCATCATCGTCCGCAGCCATTCGGCGGCGGCGGCAACATCAGCGGCATGTCGCGGCTGGGTGCTGATTGTCCGCATTTTTAATAGCTGAATGTACTCTTCGAGGAAACGGTCTTGATGTGTTTTTGCGTATTCGTATGGGTTGCTCATAATTTAACCTGCCTGACTTGGACTATCTGTCTATAGTGATTATCATACCCTAAGCCACTTCGGTTTTGTATAGAATCACAGGAGCAGAATCATGTCCAGCGTTCAATCACCCAAAGTTGTCGTCATCGGGTCGGGAAGCCTGTTCTTTGGACGGCAGGCAATCTGGCAGATGGTGCATTCTCCTTATTTGAACACGGGTACACTGGCGCTGGTGGATAAAAACCCACAGCGCATGGAAAAAATGGGACAGCTGGCGGAGAAAGTCACTGCCGAAGCGGGCGTCGCCTTGAACATCGAGGTCGCATCCGATTGGAAGGATGTCTTGCTTGGTGCTGATTTTGTGGTGCTTAGCTTTGCCGAAGATACCGTGCGCTATCGCGGCTTGGATTGTGCTATCAGCGAAAAGTACGGCATCTGCATGTGCAGTGGCGATACGATTGGTCCTGGGGGTATCTTCCGCGCCATGCGCGAATTGCCGCTGATTATGGATTGCGTCAAGGATGTTGCCCGTTTGTGTCTGCAGGCATGGGTAATGAACTATATCAATCCAAGCACGGTCAATGGCATGGCAATCGCTCATTATGCGTGCCTTGCTGGCTGCCGAATGCGCTCCTCTGCCATCAGGACACAGTGTTCTAACAGGATGAGGCTGGCACTTTACCCGTAATCATCTGCGAGGCAGCCAGACTGTCATTTCATGGACACCGCGATTGTTCCAGGCATAATATGGAATCAGGGTAATGTCGATATTTTCTTCCGATTCATGCCCCATTTCCGAATACAGGCTGTCATCTCGACCCTCATTGCAGACGCGACATGCCTTGCCTTTCAGCACGGTAACGCCGCCTAACAATTCTTTTTCCAGGCTGGGGGTCAGCTGCATGTCTGTTGGGGCGAATACCTCCAGGATGGGAACATCTGCTGGCAGGTCAGCTGCTTCCAGACAATAAACAATGGGGCCGCGCATGGCCGCAACATGATTTCGTATTTCTTCCGCTTTGGGATGCGCCTTAATCATCCGGGGCTTCATAGGCAGGTCAAGCTCAATCACATCGCCCTGATTCCATACCCGTTTAACTTCGACATAGGTTTTGGACTGGATTGCTAGTTGAACCGATTCGCCATTGATTTTTAATTCGGCTCCGTCCGTCCAGCCGGGAATGCGCAGCATCAAAGCAAGTTCCTGATCAGG
>DAOUKA010000161.1:0-1621 GCA_034421915.1 Anaerolineae bacterium | reverse complement strand
ATGCAAATCTGTTCCATAATTCAAAAATTAATACAAGATGAACAAGATTTCTACAGAATAGACTACAAAACGGAAATTTCTATGCTATTCTTCTTGCCATTATTATTGTTCACAAAAACACTCAATAAATCTGCACGGAGTGTGTGGGTGGGACAGCCTGGATTGCTGCCTCAAAGTCTGTATATGTAATTATATCAGGGGGTGTGTGTGTGTGTGGTGGGGGGGTGACTGTGTGGGTGTGGGTGTGATTGTGTGGGTGTGAGTGTGGGTGAGTGTAGGTGTGATTGCGTGGGTGGAAGGGGGGGGGGGGGTGTGTGGGTGGTATGGCCTTGATTGCTGCCTCAAAGTATGTACATGTAATTGTATCAGGGGTGTGTGTGTGTGTGTGTGTGTGTGTGTGTGTGTGTGTGTGTGTGTGTGTGTGTGTGTGTGTGTGTGTGTGAGTGTGTGTGTGAGGGGGTGACTGTGTGGGTGTGGGTGTGACTGTGTGGGTGGGTGTGGGTGTGATTGCGTGGGTGTGGAAGATAGTGTGTGGGTGGGACAGCCTTGATTGCGGCCTCAAATTATGTACATGTTTTCACTCTACGATGTACAGAACTTGGCCTGAGGATCTACTTGCCTTTCGTCTGGATTAGTACACATGCAAGCTTTTGGAGGAGGTAGGCTCACAGAAAGAGGTAGACCAGGAGCTGCCAAGAAAAGAGTAGATACGGTGAGAAAGAATGAGAGAGTGTGTTACTTTGTTCAAGGTTCAGATGTACATGTACATGTAGGTGCCAGTGTCACAGCATAGTAAGAGGATGCTACCACAGACAAGCTGCTTTGCTGAATTCCATCGGCACTGACAGCTTCAACTGACTCTTCTCTGTGTATTTCCTATTGATTTTTATGTATGTGCATGTACATGTATGTGTAAACATGTGCATGTGGATGTATGTACATGTACATGTTCTTGTATGTTAATTGAATGTGTATTCAGTGAGATTGTGTGCTCTGCACTGTGTTTCCATCATTTTGTATGTATGCATTTGCTTTTAGATCAGTTTTTTGATGATTTCCTGAAGTTTAAAAAATTGAAGCAACTCTTAACCCTTGGTTTTGCTGCAAAACGGACTATGGCCTAGCGCCTTATTCCCAAGAAAGAACGGTCTCTGCTGTGTCTACGGAAAGAATTAAAGAATGCAAGAGGTCAGAATTGGACGAAAAGGAGGACAGCTCGAGAGAAACGAGCTCTCAGGGATAGCAGAGTGTTTGTGTGGGGTTTGTGTGGGTGTGGCTTTGTGGGTGTGATTGCATGGGCGAGGAGGGCAGTGTGTGGGTGGGGCAGCCTTGATTGCTGCAGTAGAGTGTGTGTGTGTGTGTGTGTGTGTGTGTGTGTGTGTGTGTGTGTGTGTGTGTGTGTGTGGGTGTGGGTGTGTGTAGGTGTGGGTGTGTGTGTGTGTGTGTGTGTGTGTGTAGGTGTGGGTGTGGGTGTGATTGTGTGGGTGGGTGTGGGTGTGATTGCGTGGGTGAGGAAGGGAGTGTGTGGGTGCGAGAAGTAAATGTATGTACATGCATGAGTGTGTCGGGTGTGTCGAGGGGGAAGGGGAAAGTGGAGTGTGCCTATGTGTGTGGGTGTGAC
>DAOUKA010000160.1:0-2925 GCA_034421915.1 Anaerolineae bacterium | reverse complement strand
CTGAGGCTGTATGTCAGTTCATCGCCATGCAAAATCGCCTTGCCACCTGTCGGACGGCGCACAAGCTGCCAGCCCTTGTCATCCAGACGAGCCATATCAACATCCCGAATCCGCTGACCATAACCCAGGGACAGGCACATGGGCCTCCAGCCGTACAGGCGCAGGGTTGGCGGCTGAACGCCGCTCGATACGGCTTCCAGGATAGCGCTGTCAACCGCCATATTGCTCTGCCCGTCTCGAAAATCAGGCTCGGTTATAAGACGCCATTGACGCATTTTCGCAGTTTGCATATACTCTCCGACAGATTGTCAAACGGAATAAATGGAATCAGCCTGAATGTCCGATAATTTTGACAGCAAGAACAAGCCATCCAACGCAAAAGTTGCGAACTCCGACGACAACACTGGCTCGCCATCTGCCAGCCATGCTGCCCCGATTTACAGTGTCACCAGTTATGCCCAAACCCACCAGCCACCGCCACTCCCAAGACGCTCATTGCTGCGGCAGCGCTCGCGCCGCAAGCCTGCCCTTGTCCGACAGCGCAATGGCGAATGGCTCTGGGTCATTCTCACCGCTGCCATGATGACTGCCTTTGCCGCTGTCATTCTGGCAGCCATGGTGCTGACTCGCCTGCCCTTGTCCGCTCAGGAAATCATCCCCACCGCCGATGTTTTTGCAGCTTTGCCCACGCCCGTAGACGCTCGAACTGAATTCAGCCCCGATGGCAGACGAATTGGCGTCGATGTGCTGCCGCTGGAAGATGGCAGCTTGATTGAACTCCGCCCCTGGGATGGACAGTCGCGCTTTACCATCATCGTCGCTGGCTTGGATCGGCGTCTCAATGAAACTGGGCTGGAGTTCCGCACCGACACCATGATGCTGATCAGCCTCGATCCCCAAACGAAGCGCATGGGCATCCTCAGCATCCCGCGCGACCTCTATGTTCAAATACCCGGCTGGCAGGAATATCGCATCAACGCGGCGCTGTATCTGGGCGAAGCACGCGGCGAAGGTTATGGACCCACACTCTTGCAGCAAACTGTTCAGCTTAATTTCGGGATGCCCGTCCATAATTATCTACTGGTCGATTTTCAGGCATTTATTGACATTATCGACCTGATTGGCGGTGTCGAGGTTTCCATCGACTATACCATTAACGACGCACGCTATCCCGACATGAATTTCGGCTATGACCCCTTTTATCTGCCGGCTGGGACGCATCAGCTGAATGGTTATGATGCGCTTCGATTTGCCCGCACGCGGCATGGCAATAACGACATTCGCCGCGCCGAGCGCCAGCAGCAGGTTCTTTTCGCAGTTCGTGGCCGCGTGCTCAGCCTCGATATGATTCCACAGCTGCTCATACAAGCGCCCGCCATCTGGCATACATTGAGCAACAATGTGCATACCGGGCTTTCCCTGGAGCATCTGATTCAACTTGCCTTGTATATCAAAGATATCGACCGCGACAATATCACCACTGGCATCATCAATTTTCAATACTTGCAAGAACATACCACCGAGAACGGGCAGCACGTCCTTGTCCCTTTGCGTGCCCCCTTGGGCAGGCTGCTGCGTCAGGTCTTTGGCGAAGATTACTGGAAATAGCCAAAATCAAAACAGCGCACCCAAGTACGCTGTTGATGAGAACAGACCCGCTGTACCGTGTAGCCGTTAGTTTTTGAACCTGTAAGTTACAGGACGGGCATCGCTTGACAACCGCTGTTTTGGCTTGTGCCTATTACATGAGCTGCCAAAGATAGACGCCCATAAATGAGCATGTTGGTTCCGCACATAGCGTCCTATCACGCATACAGCAGGTTCATCCTGTTATAGCAGAAGCGATATGTTCTGTAAAGTGAAAATCTGCGACAGGCACAGCGAGTTTGGATGAATCTATATTCAAAATGACCTTCCCTCAATATAATGAACTTGACAGTATCCATCTAATCCTGTTCTTGGAGGTCGAAAAATGAATAATGGTCTAAATCGAGAGGCTTTAGCCGAGTTCATCGGTACATTTGTCCTTGTTTTTGTCGGTTCGGCGGCGGTCATCTTTGCGCCAATGGCAGGTGGCGTGGCTGTTCCAGCTTTCGCACATGGTTTGATTCTGCTTGGCTTGATTTTCGCCTACGGGCATATCTCCGGTGCGCAATTCAATCCGGCGGTGACCTTCGCCTTGTGGATAGGCGGCAAGCAGGATGCAAGGAAATCCGCTGTTTTCATGCTGGTTCAGTTTATTGGCGGCATCATCGCTGCCTTTGTCCTGACTGTCGTTATGCCACCGGATAATGCCGCCGTGCTGGACTTTGTAGGCGGCGCAGAGCAGTATAATTTTGGTCAGACGACCGGCTTTCTCACCGAAAGCTCGGTTTGGACGGCGGCGCTTTATGAAGCGATTCTGACCTTTTTCTTGGTCAGCGCGGTCTTTCAGGCAGCGGTTTATGGTCATGCGGGCAAGCTGGCAGGCGTCGCCATTGGCTTGACCCTGGCAGCCAGCATCTTCGCTGGAGGGCCTGCAACCGGCGCCTCATTGAACCCCGCCCGCACATTGGGGCCTGCTCTGGTCGCCGGCGACTTGTCTTACCTCGTTCCCTATCTGGTCGGATTGTTTGCCGGCGGCGCGGTCGGCGGCCTGGTTCATGCTTATGTGCTGCCATCAGAAGAACCATCCCAATAAAGACGCTTGGGGGGATTTGCCCCTCCTTTGCGGACAAATCCCTACTCCTGGTTGGCTTCATCCCCGTCTTCAGGCAGATTAAGCTGAATATGCAGCTCGTTCAGCTGCTGCGGTTCGGGCGCGGACGGCGCCTGTGCCATGATATCCGCGCCGCCCTGCGTTTTCGGAAAGGCGATGACCTCGCGGATATTCGGCGCTCCCGCCAGCAGCATCACCAGACGGTCAATGCCCCAAGCCATGCCTCC
>DAOUKA010000159.1:0-10427 GCA_034421915.1 Anaerolineae bacterium | reverse complement strand
GTTTGCCGAATTGTCCCGGCTGGCGGCGCGGTACGGCATTGCCGTTGTCGGCTCTATCCTGGAGCGGCGCGGCCGAGACGTCACCAACAGCGCCGCCTGCTACGCAGCCGATGGCCGCCTGCTGGGGGTCTATCGCAAAATTCATCTGTTCCGCCTGTTCGATGAACACAAGTGGCTGGGCGAAGGTCATGCGCCCACTGTCCTGGATTTGCCTTGGGGAGCGACCGCCCTGACGATTTGTTATGATTTGCGCTTTCCGGAACTGTATCGGCATTATGCGACTGAACGCGGGGCGAAGATGATGATTGTCTGTGCCGAATGGCCGCTGATGCGGCTGGCGCATTGGCGGGCGCTGCTGATTGCCCGCGCGATTGAGAATCAGTGTTTTGTGGTGGCGGTCAACGCCTGTGGCGAAACCGGCGGCACAGTGTTTGCCGGACATTCGATGATCCTTGATCCTTGGGGGAAGGTGGCGGCCGAGGCGGGCGAGGGCGAGCAGCTGCTGACGGTGGGGATTGACCTGGATGAGGTCGAGCGGGTGCGGCGGACGATCCCAGTGTTCGAAGACCGCCGCCCGGATATGTATGCGTCCCGGGATTTCGCGCGCCGCGAAGAGCCGTCTTGAATGATCGTCTTGGGTATGATATAATGAGACTGTGAACATTTACTTGCGAAGTCGAATCATCTCCCCTATAGAAGACATCTCCCGCGGATTTTTACCCGACAAATTGATACTGGATTTGACCAGGAATGCGGATTTCTTGGCGAATTGCGTTAGATACAGCGAGGACTCCTGGGAGGAGAATGGGGCATCCAGGAATTTGAAATGACAGGAGGCAGCTTATGTATGAAAGAGGAGACCAGATTATCCATCCGCGTTATGGCGCCGGGACGGTCATTGGCGAGCGCGAATTGACGTTTCAGGGCAGGACGCGCGCCTATCACATTGTCGAATTGGTGGGCGAACGCGGCGAGGTGATGATTCCCGTAGAAATGGCGACGAATATGAACATTCGCCCGGCCATCGAGAATCTCTCGGTCATCGAAGATGTTTTTGACAGCCCGCCTAGGGTGCTGTCCGATGATTACCGCACCCGTCAGGCGAAAATTCAGAAGCAGATTCAAACCCGCGACCCGCAGGCGATGGCACAGGCCCTGCGCGACCTCTTTTGGCGCGAACACATCGCCAAGCTGACCGCCGTCGAGATGAAAATGAAAAGCAAGCTGATGCTGATGATCAGCCGCGAGATTGCGGTCATTCGTCCGAATATGGATGTTGAATCGGCGGCCGATTATCTCACCGAGAAGCTGTATGAGATGGTGCAGGATAACACCGAAGCGCCGGACGATGAGGCGGCATCTGTCTGAATGAGCCGCCTTTCGTCCGCATTGGATTTGGGGGCAGCTAAAGGACTTCAAAAAATTTCAGGTGGAAGCTCCCGACCCCGCCATGATAGTGGATGTGGATTTGCTTTTTGGCATCGGCAAAGCCGGGGCTCTCCCAGATGCCTTCCGCGCCGATGAAGCTGTCGCTGCCACTGACGCGCACCAGATCGGCGGGCAGGTTGATTTGACCCAAGCCCGAATGGGCCTCGATGCGCACCGCGGCCTCTGGCGCCACCGAGATATTGACTTCGCCCACGCCGCCGTCGATTTTCAGGTTGCCGCCGATGCCTGCGGGAATCGTCACATCGGTTTTGCCCACGCCGCCGCTGATGCTGGCATCGAAGTTTTTGTCCTGCAAGGGCAGCGTCAAGGCGACCTTGCCGACGCCAGTATCCAGCTTAATGGCATCGACCAGCAGGTGGGTCAGGTCGATATCGGTTTCGCCAAGTCCGCCCTTCAAACTCAGGCGGTGGGGCAGGTTCTGCGCCAGGGCAATCTCCCAGGTCAGGTCTTTGGCTTTGCCCATCATGCCCTTGGGGAAACGTCCCTGCTGGCGCAGCGAAATCTGCCGTTCAGCCGCGCCGCTGACCTCGAATTCGTATTCGCCCACATAGACAATCTGCGCCTCGAAGAGATTGTCGGCATCGGCTGGCAGGGCGGTCACGCTTGCCTGCCCGACTGAAAAGTCGATGCTGACCTGGGCGGATTCCGCCCCGTCAAGCGGCGCAGCCAAATCGGCTGTTTTCAATTCGATGTCGCCGCTTTCCATCATATTCTTGAAGAATTGGCTGAATTGCTTGCCCATATCCTCAAAATCAAACGACCATTCCACTTTGTGGCTTTTCTTGCTCATGGTGTTTCGCTCCTTAGATTGTTTTCCTTACAGGCTTATACGCATCAGGATGCCCGCAGGTTTGCAAGAATCGCGTTAATAGGCCGCTTGGCGGATGTGAAAATGATGAGGCACTCACACTTGTCAGCGAGGCGCGCATCGGGCTATACTAAATTCTGCTAGTGAATCCAAGGAAGTTTGAGATATGGGAAATATAAAAAACATCCCCGCCATGCGATGGGTTATGAGGCATCCCCAGCTTGCTGCTTGGGCGGTGCTGTCGGCTGGCATGGTTGCCCTGCTGATTTATGAGGCGCGGAATGTTCGCCTGGAGCTATCCCAGTGGATTGCGCTCATCATCGCTACGATTCTGGTCGCTGGCGCCTGCATCTGGATTATCAGCTGGGAAGATGCGGACAGCCCCGAAGAAGTTGCTGAAGCCAGCGCCGCCAAGGAAGCCGAAAAAGGCGCTTAGACCGCCCGGCAGCGCTTCCTGTGTGATGACAAGGCGACCCTTCATCGTGCGTCCGTCGGCGCATTATAAAGACAGCTATATTGACGGGGTGTACGAATACATCCGCGAAAATGCCGGCGTTCACTGGAAGCCGGCCATCCTCAAAGAACGTTTTGATGAATATCTGCAAGTGCTGTGGCAGGCCGAAACGGATCCTCTGGCGGGCCGGGTGCCGATGACGCACTTTTGGCTGATTGTCGATGGCGCGGTTTATGCCGGCGACCTTGAGCTTCGGCACAGCCTCAATGATGCCCTGCGCCTTTATGGCGGGCATATCGGTTATAAGGTGCGCCCCTCCCAGCGCCGCAAAGGTTATGGCACGCTGCTGTGCAAGTTCGGGATTGAGGAAGCCCGCCGGCGCGGCATTGCCGACATCCTGATTACCTGCGATGACGACAATATCGGCTCGCAAAAAGTGATCGAAGCCAGCGGCGGGATTCTTGAAGACAAGGTGGACAACCAGCGCGCGGCGCTGACGCGGCGCTACTGGGTCTATGACCGCGGCTGATTGGGATGCGGGCGGCAGCCATCAGCGCAATCGGGGATGGCGCGGCCAAAGAGGCGGTTCATCCGATAGCGGCGGCGGGCGATGAATTGATAAACCCGCCTGCCCATCCCATCCATGCCCGGCAGATGCAGCAGCAGCCAAATCGGCAGGCCCAGGGGGATTTCTTTCAGCAGGCGGCGGATGCCATCATAGCCGATATACAGGCGGCCATCGCCCGCCAGCACATGGATGGCGCCCATGAGTTGGTCATCGCTGAGCTCGGGGTAGCGAGACCGCAGGTCGGGGTCATGCAAATCGCGGAACTCAACCCGATTCATCCAATCCAGCGCCGCGATGACGCTGCTTGCCGACCGACAGATAATGCAAGCGTCGTCGAAGAGTGCCGTTGGCATAAAGACGTCCCTTATTTAGCGCATTAGCCCAATTATACCACAGGCTGACGGCGCCCTTTGAAAATCAGCCGCCAAAACGTGCTATACTTGAGTATGCCTGCCAACTGTCCAAAACGGATGACGCGATGATTCCAACACGGCTGGAACTGCATAATTTTCTTGCTTACCGCGCCCCTGACCCGATTATTCTGGAGGGCATCGAGCTTGCCTGCCTGACGGGGCCGAACGGGGCGGGCAAGTCGTCGATTCTGGATGCGATGACCTGGGCGCTGTGGGGGAAGGCGCGCGCCAGACGGGATACTGAACTCATTCATCTGGGGCAGACCGATATGCGCGTTCAGATTGACTTCGAGCAGGAAGGCGACCGCTATCGGGTGCTGCGGCGGCGCACCCGTTCGGGGCGGAGCACCCGCGGCGCCCTCGATTTGATGGTCTGGGGGCAGGATGATGCGCCGCGGATTATCAACGAGCCCAGTATGCGCGGCACACAGAACAAAATCAACCAGATTCTGCGGCTCGATTATGAGACCTTTGTCCATTCGGCTTTCTTGCAGCAGGGGCGCGCCGATGCCTTTACGGTCAAAACGCCGGCCGAGCGCAAGGGGATTTTATCGGACATATTGGGTTTGGAGCAGTGGTCGGTCTACGAAGAGCGGGTGAAGGCTGTCTTGAATGACACCGCCCGTCAGATTGATATGATCCAGCACGATATGAAAAGGATTGATGCGGAAATCGCCCGCGAGCCGCAGCTTGAGCGGGAACTGGCTGAGGTGCAGGCGGCTTATGAGGCGGCGCAGGCGAAGCTGGATGCCGCCAGTGGGCAGCTTGAGCAGGTGGCGAATTCCGAAGCGGCCTTGCGCCGCGAGCATGAGAGCCTGCTCCAGCAGGAACGTCTGATAGAGGGGCGCCAGCATGATATGGCGGCGGCCGCGGCGGAAATCGGGCGGCAGGATAAAAGGATTGCCGATTTTCAAACCACGATTGACCAAGAGGAGCAGATTGAAGCCGGTTATCGGCAGCTGCTGGCGGCGCGGGAAAACCAGTCGGCGATTGCCGAACAGCTGGCGCAGATGCAAGAGCTTGATGCCCGCCACAGCCAGCTGGAACGGCAGCTGGCCCAGCAGAAATCCTCACTGGAGGCCGAGCGCGGGGTCGCTTTGGAACGAATCGGGAGCTTGGAAAGGTTGATTGGGGCGGCGGCTGATGCCGATTTGGCGGCGGTGCGGGCGGAGGCGGCGGCGCTGGCGGCGCTGGATGCGCGGCGCGACGAATCGACGGCGGCGATTCAGAAGATGAAAGAGCAGCGCTCGGGTTTGGCGGCGCGGCTGGAAGCGCTGACGACCGAGGGGCGGGCGCTGAATGAGCGGCTGGCGCAGCTGGGCGCGGCGGCTGGCGCCACTTGTCCGCTTTGCGGCCGGGCATTAACCGAAAGCCACCGCCAGAAAATGCTGGCGCAGCTTCAAGATGAGCGCAATGGCAAACGCGCCGATTATCGCCAGTGCAGTGACCGAATCCATGAAATCGACGGATTGAGCAAACAGCAGCAGCGGGAGGTAGATGGCTGGGGGCTGCGGCTCAAGGATTTGCCGCTGCTTCAGCAGCGTTTGGGCGCCCTGGAAAAGCAGGCTGCCCAGGCGCGTGAAGCCGAGCATGATTTGCATGTTGAGCGGAGCCGCCTGGGCCAGATTGCCAAGCGGCTGGATGATGAAAGCTATGGCGAGGAACTGCGCCGCCAGCTGCGACAGATTGAGGCGCAGCGGGTTCGGATTGGCTATGACCCCAATTCGCACGAGGATGTCAAAGCCCAGCTTGAGACCTACCGCGCATTTGACCGTCAGCACACCCAGCTTGAACTGGCGCAGATGAACCTGCCCGAAGCGCAAAAAATCCGCGATGGCACGCAGGCGCGGCTGGATATGCTGCGAACCGCGCTGGCCGTGGATGAAATCAAGCTGACCGAGATTCAGGATGCGATGGCGGCGCTGGAGGTAAAAGTTGAGCAGGAGCGGGAATTGCGCGGGGAAGTCGCCCGTTTTCGGATGGAGGCGCAAAACCTGCACGAGCGCAGAACCATCCGCCAGCAGGAATTGAATGCGATTGCCGCCGGCCGGGAAAGCAAACATCGACTGGAAAAACATCTGGAGGCGACCTTGTATGACCAGGGGCTGTACCGCGAACTGCGGCTGGCTTTGGGCAAGAACGGGGTGCCGGCGATGATTATCGAGACGGCGATTCCCGAATTGGAGGCGGAAGCCAATGAATTGCTGGCGCGGATGACGGACGGGCGGATGACGCTGCGTTTGACAACGCAAAGGGAAAAGGCATCGGGCGGGGTGACGGAGACGCTGGACATCGAAATTGCCGATGAGTTGGGGACGCGCGGCTATGAGATGTATAGCGGCGGCGAGGCCTTTCGGATTAATTTTGCGGTGCGCGTCGCGCTATCGAAGATGCTGGCGCGGCGGGCGGGGGCGCACCTGCGGACGCTCTTCATCGATGAGGGATTTGGCTCGCAGGATGATGACGGGCGCGGCAAGCTGGTCGATGCCATCAACAAAATTCAGGCGGACTTCGATATGATTCTGGTCATTACCCATATCGAGGAACTGCGCGATTCGTTCCCGGTGCATGTGGTCGTGGAAAAGACGCCCAACGGCAGCCGCGTGTCGGTGCGCTAATACGGCGCAAGCACCTCTTGGGGATTGTCAATTCGGCTGCCGTTGACAATCACAAAGCGCGTCGCATCGGCGGGTTCGAGCGTCCAGACGACTTCGTGCCGCCGCCCGCCCAAACTCACATGATGCGCTTCGGCAATGATGAAATACTCGGCGCGGTGCCCCGTCTGCGATTCGGTGATGCGAATGCGGTCGAACAGGGTCAGGCGCAGCCCGGCCTGCTGATGTCCGCGGGCATCGACGGTCAGGCTGCGGGCGGCGCCGGCCGGATGTCGGCGGCGGGCAGCCTCGTAAGCGGCGAAAGCATACGCGGTTTCGATATCCGACAGCGCCGGCAGATCGAGCGACATCTGCCTCAAGCCGTAAAGAATGATGCTCTCCTCATCCGCCACGACGATTTCCAGCGGGTCGCGGCGATAAAGCGGCCGGCCGATGACCCGCAGCGCGGTAAGATAAACATCCCGCCGGCTGTTATTGCTGACCCGCACCTGCACCGATGTCGAGCCGACATGCACCACCTCGACGGCGGCCTGGCCGCGCAGGGCGGGGCCGCTTCCGTCCGCCGACCGATGAAAGCTGGCATCCAGTTCCTCCAGTTCGAGCAGCCCCAGCGGCTCCTTGCGGTCATCGACAAGGTGAAGATTCAGCATCAGCCGCCTGCCGCGCCCGATTTTTTGCGCCTGCCCCAAGCGCCAAAGCAGCGTCCCGCTCCGACCGACCTCGCGCGGGGTCATCACCAGGGCGATGCGGTTGAACCCGGCATCGCCATAACGATAATCCAGCGCGGTCATATCGTCCTGAAAATGGGCGGCGACCCGCTTGTGGACGAGCGTGTAATGCCGATTGAGGAACACCGCCCGCCCTTCGCGGTCCACATAAAAGCGCCCGCGCTCGCTCGCCGCCAGTTCACCGATGGCCTGCCGAATGGGCGTCGATTCTCGCCACCAGTCGCCAATATAGGCGAAGCGGGTCCTGCCGACCGCTAAGCTGCGCGCCAGATTTTCCGGCGGGAACACCCTGACCGAATCAATCAGGTTATAGCCAGCGACGTCAATGATGCAATAGCCGTCAAGCACGGCGCGGCGCACCATCGCTTGATTCAGCAGGCTGTCAATCACAGCATCGGCAGTCACATCGACCTGCGGCGAAAGCCTGACCGGGCTGTCATCCAGCCAGGGCTGAATATCCTGCAAATGGATGACCGCCTGTTTATCCCCCCAATCGCCGGCCTCGGGTTCGATATGGCGGACGAAGCCGATAAAATGGGTGCGCACAGCCCGCCCGTCATCGCTTTGGATGCGCAGGCGCGTGCCACTGTCCAGCCGACTGCGCTCTGGCGAGAAGCCCCCGCGCGGATTCCGCACCGTGATTCGCGCCTGTCCATTATAGGCGATGCTGTCATAAGGCTGCCGCAATCCCAGCCGCCAGCGCAGGTCAAGCACCTCCCCCGTGATGCCCTCAGCAGCATCTTCAAAGCCGCCATCGTGCTGCCTGTCGATGGCGATGATGTATCGTATCGTCATGTCATCTCCCTGTCAGATTTCCATCAGCCAAGTATGGTGAAAAGCGCAGCCATAGAAGTCGCGCCGGTCAAGCGGGAAGACGCCCGCCTCCACGCCGACGCGGGCTGGCGCCAGCAAAGCCTGCCCCAGGGTGGCGTCCGCGCCAATCGCGGCGATGTAATGGTCAATCAGCCCCACCAGATGCGGCAGGTGGCTGCGGATTCCCAGCCCGGCATCGGTCGGGGCGACCAGCAGCAGGTGCGTCACGGTGTACTGGACGGTCTTGGCGCTGCCACTGAAGGCGACCGTCTGCAAGCCCAGCGGCTCTTTGAACAGGCGGTCGGCATCCAGCTTGATCGGCATAACCAGCAGCGCCGGCAGCTGCGGCGCGGTCAGCGCATCGGGCAGTTCATCGAGGTCATAGTTGTTCCGCACGCCAGCCACAGACAAGGCCGACAGATTGGATAAGGCGGCGCGAAAGGCTGCCATAAGCATTCTCCTTGGGTTATTCGATTGGGTGAAATATGGGAGTTGCGAAAGATGAAATCCGACGGCTAAAGCGAAAGGTTGTTCAGCCGATTTTCCATGTCGTCATCTTCCGCCAGCATCCGTTCCAGTTCGGCAGTCTCGAGGTCATCGACATAATCATCGATCACCTCTTCCAGATAGGCCGGCAGGTCGGCATGGATGTTTTGGAAATTGGCGATGAAATCGGGGTGCGAATTATACAGCTGTCCCAAGCCGCGCAGGGTATCCAGGGTCGGCTCGTAAAAATGCCGCAGATGATTCTGCCAGCGCGTCAGAAGTTCCTGCACCTCGCCGTCGCGGGCGCGCTTGCCAGCTTTCATCGCATCCGCCAGCGCCGCATAAATCTGGCTGCCTTCCGCCATAATCGCATCCTGCCGCGCTTGGCTGTAGCTGTTCCAGCGCCCAATGCTTTCGTTGACGCGCTCGGGGCCATATTGCAGGCGGGCTTCGCGTTCGTATTGCTTCTGCTCTTCGGCGCTGTGCCGCTTCAAGCCGCGTTTTTTCTTGCCCATGACACTCGCTCCACTAGCCGGCACAACCTTATTATATCCGATAACCGACAGCCTTCGCAGGGCATCATTTGACATTGGAAACCGCGGGTGTTAAACTGGTTGAGCGATGGGAGGTTTCCCATTCGTTAATCTATCCGAATGAGTTTTGCAAGGAGTGTTCAATATGAATTTGCAGCAAGTATCGCGTTTGTTCGTTAGCGTCATTTTATTCGCCGCCTGCGTCGTGCTGGCGCTGCTCGCCCAAGCCCAGTCGGGGGGGGGGGGGGGGGGGGGGGGCAGACTCCGACCCCAACAAATGCTACACCGAATGGGATTTCTGCAATGCCGGGAGTGAAGCCGAGAATGCCTATCACTGGCAGCTGGGCTGGTGCGTCGCCGCCGTTGAGCGCGGCGAGATAGAGGTATCGGTGAGCGCCTGCATGGGGCGGGAAGAGGGATCAGTGTCTTACCCGCGTTCGTCATCCTCGTCGTCGGCAGTAGCAGACGACAACAAGTGCTACACCGAATGGGATTTCTGCAATGCCGGGAGTGAAGCCGAGAATGCCTATTTCTGGAAGCTGGGCTGGTGCGCGGTCGCTGTTGAGCGCGGCGCCATGTCGCTGGGTCAGTGTATGACTGGCGAAGAGCCAAAGGCACTGCCAACAAGCATAGCAAGAAGAGGTGCCCCGCGGCCTGATGAGACGCAGGATGATCCGTGGTCAAGAGAGATCTGCTGGGCTACGTATCCAGACAGCTTCGACGGCGAGAGAAGCAAGGGACGTCATATATGTGGATGGTATGCGACTTTGCCGCCAGGGATGGGGTGCGTTAAGCGGGCAACCGCGCAGCCATTCGACTGTCTGGAGCATGTTCAACGATCTTCGGTCGCCCAGACCCAGTGGGCCATGACTTTTACTGCCAGAACTCTTACTCCTGGTAACTGAGCCTTGGGGAAAAGAAGCATAAGATAGTGACAGTTGAAGCGGGGGCGCTTGTCATAACCGGCGCCCTGCTCCCTGATTTGACAATAAGAAGCTGCGGGTGTTAAACTTCCAAAACACGTCGCGGTCGTCAGCGATATTTACTCAATTCAAATCTACTTTAAGGAGGCAGTTAATATGAATTTGCAGCAGCTTTCACGTTTGTTCGTTAGCGTCATTTTGTTCGCCGCCTGCGTCGTGCTGGCGCTGCTCGCCCAAGCCCAGTCGGGGGGGGGGGGGCAGACTCCGACCCCAACAAATGCTACACCGAATGGGATTTCTGCAATGCCGGGAGTGAAGCCGAGAATGCCTATCACTGGCAGCTGGGCTGGTGCGTCGCCGCCGTTGAGCGCGGCGCCATAGAGGTATCGGTGAGCGCGTGCATGGGTCGGGAAGAGGGGACGGTCTCTTACCCGCGTTCGTCATCGTCGTCGTCAGTGGTCGGAAGTGACAACAAGTGCTACACGGAATGGGATTTTTGCAGCGCCGGAAGTGAAGCCGAGAATGCCTATTTCTGGCGGTTGGGCTGGTGCGCGGCGGCGGTCGAGCGCGGCGTCCTGTCAGGAGAGTTGGGTCATTGTATGCGTGGAGAAACCCCACCAACAAGAGCAGCCCCGCT
>DAOUKA010000158.1:0-8937 GCA_034421915.1 Anaerolineae bacterium | reverse complement strand
CGGGGCAAATTTCATTTATTTTCGCTCATTTTTCGCTTTGACGCTTGTTGGCGGTGGCGGTTGTTGGCACATTGACGGCTCTGTGTTAAAATCCAGCTACGATTAGCCAGACAAGGCGCGGAAGCGATGGCGTCGGAATCCAGCAGTCCAACAGCCAGCAAACAGCCGGCCAGCTTTCGGTGGCGGCGAATGGCGGTTTTCACCGGCCTGCTGCTGGTCTTGTTTGGCGCTAACCTGCTGTATGCGGGGGTTGCCGCGAGGGAGACACTGCTCACGGGTGAGGCGGGCGACCTGCTGTATATCGAGACATTTGATGAAATCACGGACGAATGGGATTTGCATCAGGGGCAGCAGCGCGCGAAAATCCTCGACGGTAGCCTTGAGCTAAGCATCAGCAGCCCGCAGACAGAGTTCTGGTCAAGCGCCCGCCAGCCCCGTTTTGCTGACTTCGACATCACACTTCAAGCGACGGCTCTGGCTGGGCCGGTGGACAATGCTTTTGGCATCATCTTCCGCCTGCAAGACTGGGATGAGCAGCGCTGTGACCTGCCGGCCGTTATTCTCTGTGGCATCGAAGCGGCCGCGCCGCTTGTCGGCGCCCTGATTCGACAAGTCATCGAGGGCAAACGCACCAGCTATTATGCCTTTTTAATCAGCAGCGACGGCTATTATTCGCTGCGGAAGGTCGAGAATGGCGGCGAACAGATACTCAGCGCCTGGATTGCATCCCCGGCCGTGAACCAGAACCTGGGATCACAAAACACCATCCGCGCTGTTGGGCGCGGGGCGGATTTTCAGTTTTACATCAATGGCGAGCCAGTTCCCTTATGTATTCCCAATCAGCCCGGAGCCATCAGCACCTATGCCAACGGAGAATGTATTGAGGGCAGGATGCAGCCCGCGCTGCATGATGATTCGCTCGCCACTGGCAAGCTGGGCGTGATTGCCCAGACAACACCCAGCGGCGGGGGCGGCCTTGTCGTTCAATTCGATAAGGTCATGGTCTTCAGTCCCGCCAGCCAGACAGCAAACGGAGAATCCAGGGCATGAAAGTACACCTGAAAATGGTCGGATGCCGCCTCAATCAAAGCGAGATTGACGCGATGGCGCGGCAATTTGAGGCTTTGGGACACGAGATTGTCAACTCGGCTGAAGCGGCTGAACACTTCATCCTGAATACCTGTGCCGTAACCAGCGAAGCCGCCAAGACCAGCCGCAAGCTCATCCGCGATTTTCATCGCAGCAATCCCGACGGCGAAACCACTGTCACCGGCTGTTATGCCCAGCTGGCGCCGCAGGAACTGCGCCAGCTGCCCGGTGTTCGGCAGGTCATCAATAACAGCGACAAGGAAGGGCTGGTATCCCAAATCACGGGGGAAAGCATTCAGATTTATGACCGCGAGCCGCTGGAACGCCAGACCTCGCCAGGGACACTGGGGAAGACCCGCGCTTTTGTCAAAGTTCAGGATGGCTGTGACAATGCCTGCACCTTTTGCGTCACCACCATCGCCCGCGGCAGGGGCCGCAGCCGCGCTATCCAGGATGTCGTCCGCGAAGTCAACTATCTGCATCAAAGCGGCTATCAGGAAGCGGTGCTGACCGGCGTCCATCTGGGGAGTTACGGGCATGACTTCGGCAGCTGCCATGGACTGGTTCATCTGGTCGAGGCCTTGCTGGCGGACAGCGACATCCCGCGCATTCGGCTTTCCTCGCTGGAGCCTTGGGATCTCTCCCCCGATTTTTTTGACTTGTGGGCCAGCCCGCGCATCTGCCGTCATCTGCATCTGCCGCTGCAAAGCGGCTGTGACGCCACACTGAAACGGATGCGCCGTCATACCAGCCAGCAGGCATTCCGTCAGCTGGTTCATAGCGCCCGCGCGAAGATTCCGCAGCTGCGGCTGACAACCGATGTCATCGTGGGCTTCCCTGGCGAAACCGAGCAGGAGTTCGCCGCTTCCGAAGCGTTTATTCGAGAGATGGAATTCGCTGGCTTGCATGTTTTTCGTTACAGCATTCGTCCCGGCACACCCGCCAGCCGCATGAGAAACCAGGTGAGCGCCACGGTCAAAAAAGCACGCAGCGCCAAACTGCTGGAATTGTCCGCCAGCATGGAGATGTCCTTCGCGGCGACCCTCAAGGGCACGCGGCAATCCGTCCTCTGGGAGCAAATCAGCGGGGCGGCGCCGACGGGCTACATCCATGGCGGGTACAGCGATAATTATATGCGCGTCAAAACCGTGCAGCGGCGCAACCTGACCAATCTCATCACCGATACGCAGCTTGGCGATTATGCTGACGGCGCGATTCATGGTACAGTTATATTGGAGTAAAAGACATCATATCACTAAAAGGGGGGAAGTCATGGAATTGATTGTCGCTGCCGTATTGGTCGGCGCCTTTGTTGTTTTTGTCCTGCCCGCCATTATCGGGTTTGTCGGGTTTGTCGTGTCCGCAATTATCACGATACTGACGACAGTAGGCGCTCTGCTTATCATAGGGGCTTGCGTCATCACATTTGCGCTCGCTATCGTGAGTATGGTGGGTGGCGGATAGCCAGACATCCTTTGAAGAGGGATTGCCATGAGGGATTTGAAACGGGAACTGCAAACCGCGCTTAAAGCGGCGATGAGGGCCAAGGACAAAGACCGCCGCAACGCCATTCGCCTGCTGCAAAGCGCGGTCAAGCAAGTCGAAATTGACAGCCGAAGTGAACTTGACAACGATGCCGTGCTGAAGATTTTGCAGAAAGAAGCCAAGAAACGCCGCGAGGCCATTGATGAACTTGAGCGAGCCGGCCGCTATGATGATGCCGATGGCGAGAAGTTTGAACTGGCTGTGATTGAAGGCTTCCTGCCGCGGCAGCTTACCGCCGAGGAATTGAGACCTATCGTGCAGGCGGCTGTCCTTGAAGCTGGCGCAACCTCGATGAAGCAAATGGGACAGATTATGAGAATTGTCATGCCAAAGGTGAAGGGCCTCGCCGATGGCAGGCAAGTCAATGCCATTGTCAGAGAGCTTTTGGGCTAAACTCATGTTCAGCCGCTTCACAGAATTACTCGAAGAGCGATTTGGCATTGAACCGGAGCGCACGCTGCGGGCTGTTCGGCAAAGTTTCATCTTGATATTCGCCATCCTGTTCGCTTTAAGCTGTACGGTGATTGTCGGCTTTGATGATATTTTTATTGGGCTCAACAGCGGCGCCAATTTGAGGATTGGCTCGGTGCCGGCGGAAGATATTATCACGCGCGAGGAAGGGGCCTTTGTCAGTAAGATACTGACCCGCCAGGAACGCGAGAAGGCGCTGGCGCAGGTGCCGACGGTTTTTGACCCGCCCGACCCCAATG
This sequence comes from Anaerolineae bacterium, assembly GCA_034421915.1. Taxonomy (GTDB): domain Bacteria; phylum Chloroflexota; class Anaerolineae; order Aggregatilineales; family Phototrophicaceae; genus UBA6055. The sequence goes on along the minus strand of DAOUKA010000158.1, from coordinate 5,593 downwards.
TCGCCCGTCAACAGCGCGAACTGACGGAAAAAATCCTTGAGTTTATTGAGAATGTGCGCGGTGATCCTTATGCCTCGCTCGAAGAGCAGATTTCGGACATCAACCAGATTACCTCGCTCATCTTGGACGAGGACATCAACCTTGCCATCCTGCAGCTGCCAGAAGACAGCTGGCTGCTGGTGCGCAGTGAAATCATTACCGTTCTGGAGCGCGTCATGCGCGATTCCATCCGCGATGCCGACCTGGAAAATGTGCGGGCGCAGCTGCCTACCCAGGTGGGCCTGCGCCTGACCCCGCAGGAAAGTCAAATCGTCACGGCTATCCTCAGCGACATCATCCGCGCGAACACTTTTGAGAACCCGGAGCAGACGGACATCGACCGCGAAGCGGCGTTCGACAGCGTGGCTGACCAGCAGCGGCAGTATATCATCGGTCAGATTGTGGCGCCGGCCAACCTGCCTATCGACAATCTGTCCTTTGAGGCTTTGCAGGAACTGGGCCTGCTGACCCAAACCAGCAATCGCGGTTTAAGGATTTTGCGCGCCTTCCTCGCCAGTACCCTGGTCATGGTTTTGACGGGTTTGTACATCAGCCGCTTTGAGCCGCGGCTGCTTTATGCCGATACCAAAACCATGACGCTCATCGCCGCGCTGTTTTTAATCGCTTTGTCGGCTGTGTCGGCTGTGCGCGCCTTCGGCACCGCCAATATCTATCTTATGCCGGCGGCGGCTCTGGGCATCCTCTATGTAGGAATCAGCACGCCCAACTTCGCTATTGTCGGCGCGATAGGCTTCGCCTTCCTTGGCGGGCTGTCAGGTCGCAGCCCCTCCTTCGAGGTTGCCAGCCTGATTGCCGCCGCGAATATCAGCGCCATCCTGACCCTTCGCGATGCTGGCCGGCTGAATAATTATTTTATCGCCGGCGCGATTGTGGGCGTGACCAATGCTGCCGTTGTGACCATATTCGCATCGCTGATTGGCACTGAAACACTTGACATCAACCACATGTCGCAGGCCTTTTTGAACGGGATTGTGATTGTGCCGACGACGGCATTCGCCGGCATGTATGCGCTGACGGTGCTGCTCAACCTGCCGACGCCTTTCAAACTCATTGACCTCAGCCAGCCCAGCAAGCCGCTGCTTCAGCGATTGCTGCGGGAAGCGCCGGGAACTTATCAGCATTCGCTTCAGGTGGCCAATCTGGCTGAACAGGCGGCCGAGACCATTGGCGCTGATACTCGGCTGACCCATGTCGCCGCCCTGTACCATGATATTGGCAAGATGAGCAACCCGTTCTTCTTCACCGAAAACCAGCAGCATATTCATAATCCCCATGAGGCGCTGAATGACCCTTATCGGAGCGCCGACATGATTATCAACCATGTGGTTGAAGGTGATCTGATTGCCAAAAAATACAACCTGCCCAATCGCATACGGGAATTTGTGCGCGAACATCATGGCACGACCCCCGTTTATGTTTTCTATCAGCGTGCGCTCAAGGAAGCCGGACGCAAAGGCGCGGTTGACCGGCGTGACTTTTCTTATCCGGGACCCATCCCGCAGAGCCGCGAGACCGCTATCCTGATGATGGCGGACAGCTGCGAATCGGCAATTCGGGCGGTGAAACCCCAGAGCAGTCTGGAAATCACCGAGTTGGTGCATGGCATCATCGAGGACAAGCGCAGCCAGGGACAGCTGGATGACTCCAACCTGACGCTCAATGACCTGCGGCGGATTGAAGAGACCTTTATTGACATCTTCAAAGGCTTGTTCCATCCGCGAATTGATTACGCCAAAGCGGTCAAAGCGCACCCTCAAGGCACAAAACGGGGAGACAAACCCGCACCGCGCATCAAGACGGATACAGCGAAAATCAAAGCGGTCAGCATCAGGGAAAGAACGGAAAACGGCGACGCGCCGTCACCCGCGCCGCTGACGGAACAGACGGAGCGCAGAACGGCCGGCGTGACCAACTCGGAGCATCAAAACGATGCGGCTGTCAGGGAGAATGACGAGCCTCTGCTGGAGGTGCCGCCCTTGCCCAAGCGCAATGGCTCGAAGAACTCGCATGAGCCGCAGGCTGCCCCCAGCCCGGAGGAAACGGATGCGACAACGTGAGCAGCCGCATCCATCTGCGGGCGCCGCGGAGGTACCCGCTCGATATTCCCCGCTTGAAACAAGCGGCAAAAATCGTACTGGAGCAGCAGGGCAAACATGGCGGCAGCCTGACGATTGTCATCACCGATAACGACCAAGTTCGGGAATTGAACCATCAGCACCGCCAGCTGGATGCGCCGACCGATGTCCTGGCCTTCCCCGCCGCGCCGCATGGTCTCCAGGATGGCAGGGACTATCTGGGTGATATTGTCATCGCCTATCCATACACGGCCGCGAATGCCGCAGAACGTCAGATTGATTTGGATGATGTCCTTTGTCTGCTGGTGATTCATGCCTGCCTGCATTTATTGGGTTATGACCACCATTCGGCACAGTCGCGCGGCAAAATGTGGGCGGCGCAGGCGGCGGCTCTGGACAGTATGCGAATCCAGGCCGGCATCGCAGCCGCTTACGAGGGGATGGGGGATGATTAAGCGAGTCCTCGATGTTCTGGCAGGCACGGCGCGGGTTCATCCCGATGAACACAGCCACATAACCAGCCCCGACCGCATTCGGAGTTTGGGCTATGCTTTGGCCGGGTGTGTGTATATGCTGCGCCATCAAAAGAACGTTCGCATTCAGGCGGTGGCAAGCGCTGCGGTTGTCATCTTGGGGCTGTGGCTGGGCATCGATGCGCTGGAGTGGGCGGTGCTGATTCTGACGGTGGCGGTCGTATGGGTGGCGGAGTTCATCAACGCGGCCATCGAGGCGGCCGTCAATCTGGCCGGCAGGGAATATCATCCGATGGCCAAGGTCGCCAAGGATGTCGCCGCGGCTACCGTCTTGCTGGGCGCTGGGGCATCGGTTCTGGTTGGCTGCCTTATTTTGGGGCCGCCGCTTCTTGACAGGCTGAAAGCCGCATAGCGAATCGCGCAGAGCATTCGTGGCGAATGGTCAAATTATGCTATAATAGCAGTTGGTCGCAGATGCAGGCCCAACCTTTTGAATGATCTATGTCCATGACCCGAGGTAAATACTATGGCTTCATCGTCAGACAAGCCCACCACCGAGCGCAGCCGCCGCCGACAGCCGCAAGCGATGGCGACCCAGGGTGGCGACAGGCAAAGCGATGACTCCAGCCGCCAAACACAGCGCGGCCGGCGAGTCAAGTCATCTACAGTCATCTACAGCGCGGTAATAGGCAGTTTCCTGGTCATCTTTGTGGTCACTACCGCTATCCGATTAATCATTTCATCGGATGAGCCCGAGATGCTTGCAAACGCCATCTGGCTGGACAAATCATGGACTTATGCCAGCCCCGATGAGGGCGAGCTCGCTGACCTCGCCGAGCAGCTGCGGCAAAATCAAATTGGCACAATCTATGCTTATGTCAGCACCCTGAACACCAACAACCTATGGGCTGGCGGAGCGGAGGGCAGACAAAGTTTCATCCAGTCGCAGGATGATGTGGTTGCTTTTAAGGATGCCCTCAAGCAAGCCTATCCCGAGGCGACTGTTTATGGCTGGATTGAAATCTGGGCTTATGCGGAAAATGGCGAATATCGGCTGGATGACAGTGGCTTTTATGAAAGGGTTGCCGATTTCAGCCATAACATGATCGAAGAATTTGGTTTTGACGGTGTACTTTTGGATGTCAAGCCGCTCTTCGGGGCAAACAGCGACTTCTTCCAGTTGATACGCGAGGTTCGCTCGATGATCGAGCTTCGCACTCCGATTGCGGTTGTGGTTTCGCCTGATTTGAACCCGGAAGATGCCGGGGTGGCCAGTATCCCTGAGATTGCGCCGGAAACCATGTGGACAGCCGAAGATAAACAGCAGGCGCTCGTTTCTGCTAATGAGGTTGTGCTGCAGATGTATCAGAGTTACCGCAGCGACCCGCTGGATTACATCCATTGGGTGGCCTATCACGTCGAGAGCTATCTCAACCTGCTGCATGCCGAATCAAACACGCGGCTGTTGATAAGCATTCCCCATTATCAGGCTGCAAGTCCGGCGCATGACCTGTCGGTCGAAACGATTGCCGCCGCGCTGGATGGGGTGAGGGTCGGTCTGTCGCGGCTGGATGAAGAAAGGCAGAACTTATTGACTGGGGTCGCCATCTATACCGACCGAGCGCTGAGCCAAGAACAATGGGATATTTATCATAAGAAATGGCTGAGCACGCCAGACGGACAAGCCGAAGATGCCAACCCTTATCAAACGCCTGACAGCCAAGGGTCTGGTTGATGTCGATTATGCGGCGGACAATTTGAGGGATGCCGCGCGATATGAACCCCGACAGGGCGTCTACACTGTGGCCAATACCTGGAACGGCACGCAGACCTTGATGCTGGATGCTCATCTGGAGCGGCTGGAAGAGTCGGCGCGGCAGCAGGACATCGCGCTGGATTATGACCGCGGCCGGCTCAAAGCCGCATTGAGGCAGCTGACAGTCGATTCGGGCTTTGGGGATGTCCGATTTCGGCTGACTGTCGCGGCGCAAAGCCCTGATGAAATGATTTTGACGCTGGAGCCATTTCAACCGCCCGCCCCGTCTCTTATCCGCCAGGGCGCAGCCTGCATCACATCCGCAGCGGCCGAGCGCCATCACCCCACCGCGAAAACGAGTGACTGGATTCATGTGCGCCGCGCGCTGGAGCAGGCCATGCCAAGCGGCATCTATGACGCGTTTCTGCTGGATGCGGCCGGGCATCTGCTGGAAGGTTTGGGGAGCAATTTTTTCGCTATCCTGGACGGGGAACTGCGGACGGCGGGCGCGGGGGTGCTGGCTGGCATCGCGCGGGGCATTGTCTTTGAGATTTGCGCAGGCATCATCCCGCTTGAGAAAACAGCCGTCCATCTGGACGACATCCCCCATCTCAGCGAAGCCTTCCTCACCAGCAGCAGCCGCGGCATCGTACCCGTGGTGGAGATTGACGGGACAGCCATCGGCGACGGGCGAGTCGGCAAAATGACCCAAGGGCTGCGGCAGGCCTATCAGGCATGGTTAGAAGGTCATCTGGAAGAACTCTGATGCGGCATCTGGAAAATTTGTGGCAGGCGCTTCATTGGCTCGGTTCAGCCAGAGACTTGACGGTCGAATCGAGAAATTATCAATGGGAGGTCACGCCGCCGATTACCTTTTTCCTTCAGGCTGAACAGGCCGATGTCAGGCTGGCGCGGCATGACAAGCCGCAGGTGCTTGCGAGAGTGGAGTTGCAGGCCGGCTTTGGCTGGCAGCTGGCGGCTGAACAAGATGAAGCCGGGGTTTATATCGTTGCCCGACGCAAGCCGCTCATCGGCAGCATCGGGCGCGGCAAATTTGACATCACCCTGCCCGATAAGGTTCATATCACGCTGAAGCTGGCGCAGTGTCGGCTGCGCTTGGACAATCTGAACACGACCCTCGATTTTCCGCCTGATTCCCTTTGAGGGCATTTTTTACCACAGAGGCACAGAGGCGCAGAGGAAAGCAATGCCATAAAATTATTCTCTGT
>DAOUKA010000157.1:0-14362 GCA_034421915.1 Anaerolineae bacterium | reverse complement strand
TGCATGAATTGGCATACAACCTTCGCTGGGCTTGGGAGCATGAAACCATCGCCCTGTTTCGCCGCCTCGATCAGGAGCTTTGGGAGCAGACCCATCACAATCCGGTCTGGATGCTGGGACGTCTTGGTCAGGAACGGCTGACTGCGCTGGTTGACGACAGTTCTTTCATGGCGCATTACGAACGGGTTTGCCGCTCTTTCGATGAATATATGAGTTCCCAAAATAGCTGGTACACCGACCAGTATGGACATCTGAACAGGCATCCCACCATTGCCTACTTCTCGATGGAGTTTGGTCTGACGGAATGTTTGCAGAATTATTCTGGCGGTTTGGGCGTCTTGAGCGGCGGCCACCTGAAAAGCGCCAGTGATTTGAACATTCCCCTGATTGGCGTCGGGCTCTTGTATCAGGAAGGCTACTTCCAGCAATATCTCACGCCCGATGGCTGGCAGCAAGAGTCTTATCCGATAAATGATTATGTTAATCTTCCGGTGACACTGCAAACCGATGCTGAAGGCAAGCCTATTCAGATTTCGGTGCCATTGCCGGGGCGCGAGCTGTATGCCCAGATTTGGAAAGTGCAGGTGGGGCGCGTATCCCTTTATCTGCTGGATTCCAATGTGGAGGATAACGCATGGGAAGAAGACCGCAATCTGACTGACCGTCTGTATGGCGGCGACCGGCGCACACGGATTCGGCAGGAGATTCTGATGGGCATCGGTGGCATCCGCAGCCTGCGTGCCTTGGGCATTCAGGCGGATATTTTTCACATGAACGAAGGCCACTCCGCATTCCTGCTGTTAGAGCGGATGCGGAATTATATGCACGAGAGCCATCTCAGCTTCGAGCAGGCGAAGGCATTGACAGCCGCCAGTACCGTATTCACCGTCCACACACCCGTACTCGCCGGGCTGGAGCGCTTTGGCTTTGATTTAATCGATGAGCATTTTACGGATATGATGCACCAGCTAGGCTTGTCGCGTGACCAGTTCTTTGACCTCGGCCGTGAGGATATGGGCGGTTATGAATTGTTCTCCATGTCGGTGATGGCATTGAATATCTCATCTGGGGCCAATGGCGTGGCGCAGCTGCATGGTCAGGTCTCCCGCGATATGTGGCAATGGGTTTATCCGGGCGTGCCGGTGCATGAAGTTCCCATTCGGGCCATCACGAATGGCATCCATGTGCAGACTTGGGTCAGCCCGGAGATGGCGCAGCTTTTTGACCGTTACCTTGACCCGGCCTGGCGCTCTGGAGAATCGCGCCCGGAGGTGTGGGAAGGCGTGGCGAGCATCCCCGATGCTGAATTATGGCGCACGCACGTCCGCCGCCGCGAACGTCTGGTGGCCTTTGCGCGGGATCGTCTGCGCGAACAACTGCAGCGGCGCGGTGTCTCTCAAACTGCGATTGAGGAAGCTGACGAGGTGCTTAATCCGGATGCGCTGACGATTGGCTTTGGGCGCCGTTTTGCGACTTACAAGCGGGCAACCTTGATTTTCCGTGATTTGGAACGGCTGCGAAAACTGGTGTCCAATAAAGAGCGCCCGGTGCAGTTTATCTTTGCTGGCAAGGCGCATCCCCATGACAACGAAGGCAAGGAACTGATTCGCACCATTGTGAGCATCGCCCGCGACCCCGATTTTCGGGATTCGATTGTTTTCTTGGAAAACTACGATATGAATGTTGCCCGTTATATGGTGCAGGGCGTTGATATTTGGCTGAACAACCCGCGCCGCCCCAAAGAAGCCAGCGGCACCAGCGGGATGAAGGTGATTTACAACGGCGGCTTGAATTGCAGCATTCCCGATGGCTGGTGGGCAGAGGCGTACCGCTCGGATATTGGCTGGTCTATCGGCTATGGCGAAGAGTATGACGAAGGGGCATGGGAGCATCAGGATTATGTCGAGAGTCAGGCGCTCTATAACCTGCTGGAGGAGGATATTGTGCCGATGTTTTATCATCAGCGGCGCGATGGACTGCCGCGCGAATGGATTCGCCGCATCAAGGGCAGTATGATGAGCCTGGCGCCTTTCTTCAATACGCATCGCATGGTGCAGCAGTACACCGACGAGTTTTACATGCCGCGTTATCGGGTCAGCCAGGAGATGAGCCAGCCGAACTTCAGTCAGACCGCCGCTTTCGTGGAATGGCGCCGGAATCTCGATTATGTTTGGCAGGACATTGCTGTGCTGAATGTCGATATCGAACAGGGTGAGGTCAAAATTGGCAGCCATACCGAGATTCAGGCACAAGTCCAACTGGGCAGTCTCAAGCCTGAAGATGTGAAGGTGCAACTGTATTATGGCCTGCTTGATACGGCGGGCAATATCAGCGATGGTCAGTCGGTTGATATGGAGGTTGCCGCTGAAAACGGGGGTGGTATCTATATCTTCAAGACCGATCATGTTTATGAGGCCACCGGTGATTTTGGATTTTCAGTCCGTGTCTTGCCCTATCACGAATATCTGCATACCTCGTTTGTGCCACACAAAATTGTCTGGGCATAAGCTGCATTGACCTCTGCATAAGCATTCGATACAATAGCCTTATCTTATGGAATGACTGAAGACCTGAATGATGCAGTATTATATTTGGACACTTGGCTGTCAAATGAATGTTGCCGACTCGCAGCTGTTGGCATCCGAGCTCGAAAAATTGGGACATCGCCTGGCGCCAGATGGCGACGATGCCGATATTATGGTGGTGAACACCTGTGTGGTGCGCCAAAGCGCCGAGGACAAGGGGCTGGGACGTCTGAATTTGTTGAGCAAAATCAAGGAAAGGCATCCCGAAAAAGTGATTGGGGTGATGGGCTGCATGGTGGGCGTCCGCGACCCGCTTTGGATGCGTCAGCGTTTGCCCTATGTCGATGTGTTCATGCCGCCCTCGAATCCTGCGCCGATGGTCGAATTTCTCGAAGGGCGGATGGACGAGGCTGAAGTTCTTGATATGGAAGCGGCCGCGCGTCAGCAGCGCGATGCCCTGCAAGATGGCGAACTGGTTCTGCCACAGCATGAGCGCGGTCAACTGGTGACGGCGCATGTGCCGATTGTTTATGGCTGCTCTCATGCCTGCACATTTTGCATCATTCCATTTCGGCGCGGCGTCGAGCGCAGTCGCAGCGTTGGCGAGATTCTGGCGCATGTCCGCAGCCTGGCGCGGCAGGGCGTCAAGGAAATCACGCTCCTGGGCCAGATTGTTGACCGCTATGGCAAGGATATTCCTGATGGGCCGGATTTGGCGGATTTGCTGCGGGTCACGCATCAAGTCGCCGAGGATGCGGGTATCGAGCGGATTCGTTTTCTGACCAGCCATCCCAACTGGATGACGGAAAAACTGCTGCAGGCCGTAGCGGAACTCCCGCGGGTCATGCCGCATATCGAAGTGCCAATTCAAGCTGGTGATGATGCCGTGCTGGCGCGGATGCGGCGTGGATATACCGCCGACCAATATCGCCTACTCGTCGCCAAAATCCGCAGGATTATCCCGGATGCCGCCATTCACACCGACATTATTGTCGGCTTCCCGGGCGAGACGCGAGCGCAGTTTATGCAAACTTATCGCATCCTCGAAGAATTGAAATTGGACAAGGCGCATCTGGCGCGATACAGCCCGCGACCGCAGACGGTCAGTGTTAGGCGAATGGAAGATGATGTGCCCGACCACGAAAAACGCGAACGGCATCGAATGATCGAAAATTTGCAAGCCAGGGTGGTTGCAGAAATCAACGCAAGATATTTGGGGCAGGAGGTGGAAGTCTTGGTCGAAGGGTTTCACAAGGGCAGGTGGCGTGCCCGCACCCCCCAGAACAAGCTGGTCTTTTTCGAGGCGGATGGAGATTGGAAGGGCAAGCTGGCAAAGGTTGAAGTCACCTGGACGGGTCCCTGGAGTATGCAGGCGCGCCTGCCGCTGCGGGAACAGCCACTGGATCCGCTGCTGGCTGTCGTCAATTAAGAGGTTCAGCAGTTCGGAATACGGCCGCTTGCGCGACACGCGCTCACAAAAACGAGGACCTTATGGCACGACCCTGGCTGGTCATCATGGTTGGCGTCATGTTGACCTTTTCCGCCTGTAATCTTGAAAGCAATACGCCGCCATCCAAGGCTGTCTTGACAGCCACACCAGATGGGCCGCCGACAATTCGGATTCTGGCGCCATCGGCGGCGGACGAGTTTGTGGCTGGCGAGGAAATTCTGGTGTCGGTCGAAGCCACGGACAGCATCGGCGTCAGCCGCGTTCAACTCTTTGCCAATAATCAAATTGTTAAGTCTGTCTCCTCCGAATCTTTGCAGGGGGATTTGTCTATGCGGGCTATCCTTAACTATGTGCCGCAGGTCACGGACAAAGGCAGGCTCAACCTGCGCGTGGTCGCCTATCGTGGCGCTGAAGTCAGCCTGCCCGCCGAGATTGAGGTCGTGGTGCGAGAATCCGCGGCCGGGCTTACCGCCGCGCCCAATCCGGACTCGAACCTCCCTTATATCCCCAATGATGGCCTGTGTCGGGCGCTTGTCAATGTCGGGCTGAATTTGCGGCAGGGACCGAGCACTGCCTTTGGTATTATCACCGTCTTGAGCAGCGGCACGCTGGCGCCGATTATTGGGCGCGTCGGCGATAATTCCTGGTGGAAGCTGTCGGTGGATAATCGCACGGGCTGGGTCAGTTCCCGATTCACAACCGAGTATGGCGATTGCAGCAGCATCAGCGCGGCGGTTATCGCGGGTCAATAAGCCGCCAGCAGCCAAATCCGACTGTTGCTTTCACAAGAATTCAGTTATACTGGCACATATGTTCGCAAACGCAAGACAGCTTAGGTGTGAGGAATGCTCATGGATGCGCGTCCGATTTTATATTTGATTGATGGTCATGCTTTGGCTTATCGCAGCTATTTTGCCTTATCGCGCACTGGCGGCTTTACCACCTCCAAAGGCGAGCATACCAGCGCGGTCTATGGCTTTAGCCGCACGCTGCTGGATGTCTATGAATTGCATCAGCCCAAGTATCTTGCGGTTACGTTTGACAGAGGTTTAAGCAGACGGGAAGAAATCTATCCCGATTACAAGGCGACGCGCGTCGAAATGCCAGATGACCTGTCCAGCCAATTCAAGCGCATTCATCAGATTGTGGATGCGTTTAACATCCCGCAGCTTAGCATGGAGAATATGGAAGCGGACGATATTCTGGGCACGATTAGCCGCCAGGCGGTCGAGCAGGGGCTTGATGTTCATATTGCCACCGGGGACCGGGACATTCTTCAGCTTTTGTCGCCGCAGATTCGGGTGCAGCTGCCCAAACGGGGCGCCGACGACGAGGTCTTGGATGTCGCCGCTTTCCGTGAAAGATACAAGCTGGCGCCAAGCCAACTGGTTGACCTCAAGGCATTGATGGGGGATAAATCCGACAACATTCCTGGGGTGGTTGGTATCGGGGGAAAATGGGCGACAAAACTTTTGGAGCAATATGGCACGCTGGAAGGCATTTACGAACATCTGGACGAGATTAGCGCCGGTGTCCGCAACAAACTCATAGCCGGACGGGAAATGGCGTTTCTGAGTCAGCGTCTGGCGAGGATTAGGCGCGACCTCGACATCAAGCTGGATTTGGAAGCCTGCATCGGGCAGGACTTCGAACTCAAGCCGGTGGATGATATTTTTGCCGAACTTGAATTCAGGGGTCTGCGCGAGCGGCTGCATCGTGTTTATGCCCTGCTGCACGGGAAAGAGGTCGATACGGGCATTGTCCACGCGCACGAAGTGGTCGAGACGGTTATCGTGCGTGATGAGGCGGGCCTGGATGAATTGGTCGGGATTTTGAACGCCGCGGAGATGATTGCCTTTGATACCGAAACGACCAGCCTGGATCAGATGTCCGCCCGACTGGTGGGGATTTCGCTGTCGGTGGATGGCGACAGGGGTTATTACCTGCCGCTCGGACACCAGATGACGGATGGGGAGGGGCAAATGAGTATGTTTGCCAAACCTGTTGGCGACCAGCTGCCTCTGGAGAAGGTCATCAGCGCCTTGCGCGTTCCGCTCGAAAATCCCGATATTCCCAAAGCAGCCCACAACGCCATCTATGATGTGATTGTCTTGCAGCGTTACGGGATTCGGGTGGCGCCAGTGAGCTTTGACACCATGCTGGCGGAATGGGTTAGCAATCCCATCAGCAAGTTTCTGGGTTTGAAATCCCTCGTGTCCAAGCTGCTGGATATTCAGATGACCGAGATTTCGGACTTGCTGGACAAGGGCAAAAAACAGAAAACGATGGATTTGGTCGATATCGAGGCGGCGGCGCCTTACGCGGCGGCAGATGCGGCCATGACCTATCGACTCATCGAACCCCTGGTGGATAATTTGCGGCAGTCTGGCTTGAGCCGGCTGTATTCGAGGCTGGAACTGCCCTTGATTCCGGTTGTCAGCAAGATGCAATACAAAGGCGTCAGCCTGGATGTGGACTTCCTGCGGGATATGAGCCACCGCCTGCAAGCGCAGCTTTCCGAACTGGAAGCGGCCATTTATGACAGCAGCGGCTTTGGCAGGTTCAACATCAACAGCCCCAAGCAGCTTAATGTGGTGCTGTTTGACACGCTCAAGCTGCCAGTGGAAGGGCTGAAGAAGACCAAACTCGGCTATTCGACCGATGTCAACACGTTGGAAGCGCTGCGCAACCAACACCCGATTATCAACATGATTTTCGAGTTTCGGGAGTTGGCGAAGTTAAAAAACACCTATGTGGATGCCCTTCCCGAACTGGTCAACCCAGAGACCGGCCGGGTGCATACCAGCTACAATCAGACTGGCTCGGCGACTGGGCGCTTCAGCAGCAGCAATCCCAACTTGCAGAACATCCCCATTCGCACTGAATTGGGGCGTGAGGTGCGGCGGGCTTTTGTCGTGCCAGCAGGATATGTGCTGCTGGCGGTGGATTACAATCAGATTGAACTGCGGGTGATGGCACATATCAGTGAGGATGCGACCCTGATGGATGCCTTTCATCGCGGTTTGGATATTCATCAAGCGACGGCGGCCGCGGTGAACGGGATTGAGCCGCAGGAAGTCAGCTATGAGCAGCGCAATTTTGCCAAGCGAGTCAATTTTGGCTTGATGTACGGGATGGGCGCTTTCCGTTTGGCACGGGACAGTGACTTGACCCTGGCCGAGGCCGATCGTTTCATTTCAACTTATTTCGAGCGGATGCCGGGCGTCGAGCGGTATATTGAGAACACCAAGGCATTTGTCTGGGAACATGGTTACACCGAAACCCTCTATGGGCGGCGGCGGGTTTATCCAGCCATCAAAGCCAAGGGCAGTCGGCGCAGCACAGCGGCCGAAGAACGCGCCGCCATCAATATGCCGATTCAAGGCACGGCTGCCGATATTCTCAAACAGTCGATGCTCAATCTGGATGACCGCCTGCATCAATCATCCTTTGATGCCACAATCATCCTCCAGGTGCACGATGAACTGGTGCTGGAAGTCAAGGAAGAGCAGTTGGCGGCGGTCAAAGCGCTGGTCGTCGAGACAATGGAATCCGCTTTTCCCGATGGGACGCCGCTGCGCGTTCCCCTGAAAGCGAGCGCCAGCTATGGGCGCAACTGGCGTGATATGGATGATTTGGACTAAGAGGCTGGCTTGAACTTTTGCCACTTCGCCGCTTCAATCCCAATCGCCCCAATCATTTCGCATTGACGGGAGTTATGTTATACTGCCCCAAGCGCGGCAAATTGTATTTACTGGTTTATGAAAGCGATCCTTGATTGATGGAGCATTTTCTTGACCTGGCGAGTTGGTCCAGCTGCGGTTTGGAGCATCTGCTTGAACTGGCGCTCCATTTGAAGATGGAATGGCAGACTGGCGGCAACCGCCCGATTTTACGAAACAAGACGTTGGGCATGATTTTCCAAAAACCGTCTCTGCGCACCCGCGTGTCCTTTGAGATGGCGATGAGGCATCTTGGCGGCAGCGCGATTATGCTGGGACCGCAGGAGATTGGCTTGGGCAAGCGGGAAAGCATCCCCGATGTGGCTCGTGTTCTTTCCAGTTATGTGCAGATTATTATGGCGCGGGTCTTTGAGCATAACCATGTGGCGCAACTCGCCAGATATTCGCGCGTGCCGGTCATCAACGGGCTTAGCGACAGCTATCATCCCTGTCAGGCATTGGCGGATATGCTCACCATTCGGGAGCATTTTGGGGGGCTGAAGGGCTTGCGGGTGGCTTATGTGGGTGATGGCAATAATGTGGCGGCATCGCTGGCGCTTGCCTGCGCCCATTATGGTCTGGCATTTGGCATCGCCACGCCCGAAGGTTATGAGATAGAAGAGACAATCCGCGAACAGGCTTTTGAAATTGCCGGAAGCAATGGGACGGCGCTGGAAATGCACACCCGTCCCCAAGCGGCGGTCGCGGATGCGGATGTGGTCTACACGGACAGCTGGGTAAGCATGGGACAGGAGGCGGAAGCTGGCGAGCGCCTCCGAGAATTTGATGGCTTTCAGGTCAATCGTCAGTTGATGAGCTTTGCCCGGCCAGACAGCATTGTCATGCACTGCCTGCCCGCGCATCGCGGCGACGAAATCACCGATGAATTGATGGACGGCGAGCAATCGAAAGTCTTTGAACAGGCAGAGAATCGAATGCACGCGCAGAAGGCAATCCTCGTGCATCTTTTGACTTAAGATACCAAGGTCATTACTAAGTCCTGGCAGGTGGGGCAGCTGCCTTTTCCTGCCAATCAAGCTGTCTCCGCGCAGCCCTTGAACCTGCGATGCAGCCTCTTAAATGCAATCGCCCTGCAACCTTGTCAAATGATTTGACATTAGAGGCTGCGTGTGTTAGACTATTAAGCGATGGGATGTCACCATCACTTATTATCCATCCAAACTAATTTTGCAAGGAGTAGTCACTATGAAGCTATCACGTTTGTTCGTTACTCTTATTTTATTTGTAGTTTGTGTGGCGCTGATTTTGCTGGCGCAAGCACAAGACGGGGGCGATCCTAACAAATGCAACACTGAATGGGATTTCTGCAACGCTGGCAGTGAAGACGAGAATGCGTATCACTGGCAGCTGGGCTGGTGCGTGGCAGCGGTTGAACGCGGCGCGGTGTCGGTATCGGTGAGCGCCTGCATGGGCAAGGAAGAAGGGACGGTGTCTTATCCGCGCTCGTCATCCCCTAGCCGAGTTGTGTTGTCGGAGGACGACGTCCCGATTGACCCGGATGGCAACGCCTGCGATGACTGGGGAGATTTCTGCAATACGGGCACTCCCGATGAGATCGAATACAAATGGCGGCTGGGCTGGTGTGTCTGGGCTGTTCATACTGGCACGTATTTGGGCTCGGTGAGTGGGTGTATGGGTGAAGAAGAGGGGACGGTGTCTCACCCACCTTGGCCACCGACTCCTGCACCGACTCCTCAGGGTGGAACACCTTCTCAACCGACTCCTGAGGTGGGAACGCCTTCTCAACCGACTCCTCCACCGCCACCGCCTCCTCCGCCTCCTCCACCCCCACCGACTCCTGAGGGGACGCAGGAGTCGGGACCAGACCTCGGCTTAAAGTGCGATCTTACGATTGGGGACAACTCTCTAAGGCTGTCATGCGTACAAATATATACGCTTCCGTCCCAATGCTATGTAAAGGGGAAGCGCGTGCCTTGGCACGTATGTGGGTCTTCCTATTCCTATATGGACGCACCCCACAAATTTAAAAGACGCTACCCAGAATATTACCGATGAACCAGCTTAGGGAAAGTGCGAGACTCGCTCGCAGAAGCATAACATGGTAACTGAAGCGGGGGTGCTTGTGCATAACACGAGCGCCCCTGTTTTGCTTTCCCGTTGAAACACCGGATGGTCGCGCTCCAAGTGAAATTCCCCCTTGTCATAGAATCGCATATAAAATGTTCATGCAGAATAGTATAATTGGCACGTTGTAGAACCGTGCTTCTGATGCAGGTAAAAACTTTGCCGTGGAACAAATTACCTTTGTCCTGAACAGCCTCACAGCGTCAGACATCGTTGATATTGCGATTGTCAGTTTGCTTTTTTACAGCATTACCTTTTTGTTTCGCGGCACCCAGGCGGCGACTTTGTTTCGCGGGATTGCCATGATTGTCATCGGGCTGGTGCTGATTGCAGCCATATTCCGTTTGCGGGCATTGAGTTGGCTGTTGGGGAACAGCCTGACCGTACTGGTGATAGCGTTTCCGGTGATTTTTCAGCCGGAAATACGCAGTGTTTTAGAACGTCTGGGGCGTGGCTCGATATTTGGCACCAAGCAGGCACCGGATGAGATTCGCGCTGCTATTATTGAAGCCATTTGCGCGGCGGCTGAAAAGCTCTCGGAGCGGCGGCATGGCGCTTTAATTGTCTTGCAGCGCAACAGCAGCCTGCAAGAGTACATCCGAACGGGCATAGCCATCGACAGCGTCGTGACGGCTGAATTGCTGGTGACCCTGTTTTGGCCGCGAACAGAGCTGCATGATGGCGCGGTGGTGATTGATAATAAGGGGCGTATCGCCTCTGCTGCCAGTGTCTTGCCATTAACTGCCAGCCGAAACCTGCCCGACCCCAGTTTGGGGACGCGGCATCGGGCGGCTGTTGGCATCAGCGAAGTGGGGGATGCCCTGTGCGTGATTGTGTCAGAGGAAACGGGCAGAATCGCCATTGCCATCGGTGGGCGCATGATTCCGCGCCTGGATGCCCATCGCCTGCGTATGGTGCTTAGCGCCCATTACGGGCTGGCGGATGAGACGCCGGCATCCCTGTTCGGGCGAGTGCGCGAATTGCTGCAAGGTCTCTCGGTGCGTATGCAAACAGGTCAGGGACGATAGGCAAACTTATGATTCAGCGCTTGCGAAATTCGGATATTGCTGGCAATGTGTTTTGGGTGCTGGTGTCGGTCTTGCTGGCGATGGTGGTTTGGTATATCGCGGTGACATCGTCGGATCCGATTAGCAGCCGCCGTTTCCAGAGCATGCCCGTGCAAATTATCCCCAGTGATGTCACTGTCGTGACGAACCGCCCGCGCAGTTTTGTGACCGTAACGATTCAAGGCCCGCAGGCAGCCGTCGCCTCGCGGCTTTCGGAGGATATTGTCGTCCGCGCTGATTTAGACGGGCTCGGCCCTGGAACGCATACAGTGAAGCTGGATGTTGATGTTGCCGAACCAGAGGGCAGTTTTCGCCCATTGGTTTCGCAGAGCCAGCCCTCGCAAATCACTGTGGAACTTGAAAGCAAGGAGTCGTTTCAGAAACCTGTCAAAATCAAAGTCACTGACCCGCCCATCGGCTTCAGCCGTGATGAACCGATGACGGATGTCTCGCAGGTATGGGTAAGCGGGGCCTCAAGCATCGTTTCCGAAGTTGCCGCTGTGCAGGGTGAACTGGATTTGTCGGGCAGCCTTAATCCTGTGGAAACCGATGTGCGTTTGTATGCGGTTGATGCCGATGGCAATCGCGTGAATGATGTCGTGCTGGAGTTGCAGACGGTGCCTGTTTCGGTCAACATTACGCGCCGCGATGACATCCGACAAATCCCTGTCCGTCTTAGCTGGGCTGGTACGCCGCCAGATGGTTTCAATTTGTCTTCGCTGAGTTATGAACCGAAGTCGCTTTTAATTGGCGGCGCTCCCGAACAGTTGGAGAATATCGAGGATACCTTGTTCACCGACCCCATCCATCTTGAGAATCGGCAATCGGATTTCGAGATTACCGTACCTGTGAAGCTGCCGAATGAAGGTTTGTCTGTGATTGGCAGCGACAACAAGGTTACGGTTTCAATCGGGATTGAGCCGACCCTCGTGACACGTCAGTTTGATGATATTGAAGTTGGCGCTATCGGGCTGGGCGCAGGATATATCGCGGCGATTGTGCCGCAAAGCGTTTCGGCTATTGTCAATGGCCCCGTTTCATGGGTCGAGGCATTGTTTTCGGAAGACATTCAGGTCATTGTCGATTTGAACGGTCTGGCACTCGGTGTCTATGATTTGGAGCCTTCCATTTCAATCAATCAGGGCGAGTTAAGCGAGGCGAATGTGCTGCTGCAGCCGGCGGCTGTCAATGTCGAAATCGTTTCGTCCGCTCCCCAGGCCGAAGCCACTGAAGAAAGCGCATGACCGCCCACTCCGATGGCGGCGTACCCAGATTATCCCTACCTGAACTGTGCCGGAGCAGCTACAATCCAGTGTCCGAATATCGTCGGGAATGAGGACAGGCATGGCTGGAAAACCCATAGTTGCCCTGGTGGGGCGTCCTAACGTCGGCAAAAGCACGCTTTTTAATCGCCTGGTGGGCGAACGCGTTGCTGTGACGCATGATATTCCGGGCACCACGCGCGACCGCTTGCATGGCGAATCGTTCTGGAACGGCGTGACTTTTCAGGTGATTGATACGGGCGGCATCGAAGTTTATCAGCCGACTGGCTCGCGGGATGAATCCCCCTTGGCGGAAGGCAGCGCTGATTTCATCGACGAGATTAAAGAACAGGCGATGATTGCCATTGCGGGCGCTGATGTCATCATTCTGGTTGTGGATGCGCAATCTGGCGTCACGGCTGCCGATGAAGCCATTGCCGAAATACTGCGGCGTTCTGATAAACCTGTTCTGGTCGCCGCGAACAAGATTGACGACAGACAGCATGAACAGGACGCCTTTGATTTTTACAGCTTGGGTTTGAAAGCGGTGGTTGGCATCAGCGCGATTCACGGCTTGGGGGTTGGCGATTTGCTGGATGAGGCCGTGAAGGAGATGCAGATTCTGTCGGCGGATTTTGATGATAAAGCCGAAGACGACCATCTGAAAATCGCGATTGTCGGGCGACCCAATGCAGGCAAGAGTACGCTGCTGAACAAGCTGATTGGGGAAGACCGCGCGATTGTCTCGGCGGTTGCGGGGACAACCCGCGATGCTATTGATACCGACATCACCTGGTTTGACGAGAAAATCACCTTGATTGATACCGCCGGCATTCGCCGCCGGGGACGCATTCAGGCTGGCGTCGAGAAGTTCAGCGTCATTCGCGCCATGAAAGCGATTTCGCGGGCGGATTTGGCGCTATTGGTGATTGACGCGCAGGTGGGCGTCACCGAGCAGGACGAGCATATTGCCGGTTATGTCATCGAGGAATACAAAAGCCTTGTCATTGTGGTCAACAAGTGGGATGCGGTCGAAAAAGATGCTTTCACCATGAACGAATTTATCGCCAAAATCCGTGACCGCCTTCATTTTGTCCGTTATGCGCCCATTGTATTTGTCAGTGCCCTGGAGGGACAGCGGATTCATCAGGTGCTTGAGGTCGCCAATCGCGTTTGGGAGGCGCGTTTCTTTCGCATGTCGACTTCGGATGTCAATCGGCTGATGCGCGAAGCGATTGGCAAGCATCCCCCGCACGGAAAAGGCACCAAACGGCTCAAGTTTTTCTATGCGGCTCAGGTTCGCACGGACCCGCCGCTGATTCTTTTCCATGTCAATGACCCGTCACAGGTACATTTTACTTATAAACGCTATCTGGAAAATCAATTCCGCCAGGCACATCCATTTGAAGGCACGCCGATACGGATGAGTTTTCGGGCGCGTAATGAAAAACGCCAGCCCCCTTTGCCAAAGGCTGATTCCAGCCGCTAGCACAGCCGCCCCGACAATCAGAACACTCGATGTTGCGGCGCGTCAGGCTGGACTTTATAATTTGTTATGCTTTTGATGCCTGTTATCAACTGTTTTGAGGAGCTTTTATGCCAATGAGCCATATCCACGGTTTGCCGCGCCCTCGATTGAAGATTCCGAGCCTGCTGATGGAGGCTGTCAGCATGGTTATCTTTATTATTGCGGTTACAGTTTTGTTTGATCTGGCAATCCCGCGTTCCCTGGTCCATGGCAGCAGTATGGAACCCACATTTTACGGGGATGACCGCTTGGTGGTCAGTCGAGTTCATTATCTGCTCGAGGAGCCGCAGCGCGGTGATATTCTGGTATTTAATGCAGTGGTGGAAGAAGAGGCAGAACAGGGCGTTATGCTTATTAAGCGCGTGATTGGCTTGCCGGGCGAGACGGTCGAACTGCGCGAGCAGGCGATGTATATCAATGGCGCAGCGCTTGATGAGCTCTATATTAAAGAACCTTGTCATATTCTGCACTGTACTGACCAGGCCTGGGTATTGGCGGAAAACGAGTATTTTATGGCGGGCGACAACCGCAATAACAGTCGGGATTCGCGGCGTTTCGGTCCGGTGCCTTTGAACAAAATTGTGGGGCAGGTTATCTTTCGTTATTGGCCGCTTGCATCTATCGGGCTTATGGAGAATTAGAGAGGTGACATGAACGACGCCAAGTCAAATGCCTATGCCTGCCCGCGCTGTGCTGTGTCTT
>DAOUKA010000156.1:0-30328 GCA_034421915.1 Anaerolineae bacterium | reverse complement strand
TCGCTATTTGATTCCTCTGCCGAACCTGTTGAGATTGGCGGATCGTCCTGTGCAAACACTGAAGTGGTTAGAATCAGTGTTGCTATTATCAACATTAAGACGAACAATTTTCTAGACATTTTATTCCTCCTTTTAGAAGAACATAGATAAACAAAAGTTGGTGCGTTCATCCTTCAAATGCCCTTCTTTCTTATAACGCCTTCACTTATTATAAGGTAGATTAATCAATTGTCTAGCTTTTTAATTGTGCATTTTATACGAATCCATCTATTTCCGTTTAATGAGACTGCCCGGGATTGCCCTGTGATTGTTTAGCACAAGTTCATCAACTTGTTTTACAATACAAGTGAAACCCGTTTATTAAGCGAAGGATACCCTTATGCGCCCCCTCCTCCAGCGACTTGTGAGCCTGCTCATGCTTGTCATCGCCCTGCCCGTTCTCGCCCAGGATGCGCCCACTGTAACCATCTCGCCTGAATCGGGTGAAGTCGGCATCGCCATTTTGGAAATTGTGGCGGATGGCCTGGATGTGAACGCAAGCTATACTATCGAATTTGTGCTGGACGGCGCGGCTGTCTACAGCGTCGATGAAGAAAGCGATGCCGAGGGGCAGATTTCGTTTGTCGTCGGCAGCACGGCGGAAGATGAACCCGGCATTTACAACGTTCAGGTCGTCCGCGCCAACCGCATCATCGCCACGGCCGACTTTGAACTCACCTCCAGCGCGGTCATTGCAATCAGCCCACAGATGGCGGCGGCCGGCGATGATGCCGTCATCACGGCTAGCGGTCTGGCGGCTTACGACAGCGTAAGCGTTCAAATCACATCAGCGAAGGATATATTGATTGATACTGTTCTGGCGCGGGCATCCAGCCAGGGTGTGGCGGCGCTGACCTTCAGCAGCCCGACAGATTTAGCGGCGGGCGATTATGCCGTCGAGGTTTTTGTGGATGGCAAGCGGCTTGCTGAGGCGGTCTTGACGATTGTCGAGGTCACGGACCGCCCTGTCAGCCTGCTCATCGAGCCGCAAGCCAGCGAGATTGGCTCGACCCATAGGGTGACGGTCGGCGGCCTGGATGCCCATGAGATTGTGACCTTTGATGTCACGTTTGCGGGAGAATCCGTCTACAGCACCGAAAAATCTGCCGATGCGGACGGAATCATCTCCCTGGATCTGGTCACCAGTGAAGACGACCTGCCCGGCGATTACACTGTCACGGCATGGCGCGAGTCGGGCAAGCGGCACAGCCTGATACTGACCGCCACCGCCCAAGCTGCCGCGCCATCGACAAGCGCCGCCCCGATTCCATCCGACACCGAGATTCCCTTCGCGATAAATCCGGATGAACCTGTCTGGCGCTTTGAGTTGTCGGTGAAAACC
The DNA here is from genome assembly GCA_034421915.1 of Anaerolineae bacterium. Lineage (GTDB taxonomy): Bacteria > Chloroflexota > Anaerolineae > Aggregatilineales > Phototrophicaceae > UBA6055. The sequence goes on along the minus strand of DAOUKA010000156.1, from coordinate 28,947 downwards.
GGGGACAGCCTGACATTAACAGTTGACAGCGATGGCAGCCTGGATACCGTGATGCGGGTTTTGTCGCCCGATGGCGCCGAGTTTGCCTCTGATGACGACAGCGGCCCCGGGCTCGATGCCGAACTCAGCAATCTGGTCTTCGACCGCAGCGCTGCCTTTGTGCTGGCGATTTCCGCCTTTGATGAGGGCGCTTCTGGCGCCGGCACAGTTCGGATTTTGCGCAACCCGGTTCATTCACTGGACGCCGGCGATGCTGTGGTCACGCTCAACGACAAAATCTATCGTGACCTGCTGGTGTTTGAGGCTGCCGAAGACGAACAGGTCACCCTCAACCTCGAACGGCTGGCAGGCGATGTTGAGGACTTGTTTGTCACGGCGGCGGTGGCGGGCATGGAGGTGATGTCGTACAGCACGATGGGTGTGCCGGACAAGCTGCCCTTGCCCTTCGTGATGCCGCTGGGCGGACAGGTCGTGGTCACGCTGGAAAAGATTGGCCTTGACGATGGGATTTCCCTAGAGGTCTCGCTGGAACGCGCTGCGCCCTAATAAACCTGCAAACCCCGCGCTTCCCGCCGGCCATCACGCCAGGCTTCGCTGGCGCCATTGTGTGGCGGCTGCTCTTTCACCCGCAAGCCGGACAGCGCCGCGACATTATGCTGGCGGTAGAAGTCGTCCAGCCGCGCTTTCAGGTCGGCAGCTGTCTCTGGCTGGGCATCATAGCGGTTGAGCCGTTCTGTCGGGTCGGCTTGCAAGTCAAAGAGTTCGTGGGGGCCGGCCGGATAACGAAAGACGAGCTTCCAGCGTTCGTTGCGTATCATCCGCAAATCCCCGTATTCCCCATAGCGCGTATTGTCCCAGGATATGCGCTCGCCGCGCAGCAGCGGGGCATAGGACCTGCCGGCATAGCCCTCCTGCTTCGACAGCGGCAAACCGGCAAGCTCGGCAATGGTATGGAAAGTGTCATAATGGTCGACATACTGTGGCAAGACTTGCCGCTCGATGCCCGCGCCCGCAATGATGAGCGGCACCTGCAATGAAATATCGTACATATTCAGGGGGCGGGTGCTGTTGCCCTTGCCAAAAAAGCCCTGATGCCCCATCGCGCAGCCGTGGTCAGAGGTATAGATAAGGATGGTGCTGTCCCATTGCCCCCGCGCCTTCAGCGCGGCGATGATGCGGGCGATGTTATCATCAATCTCCGTCACCGCAGCATAATAGCCGATATAGCGGTCAAGCAAGTCCTGCTCGGTGGGCGCATTGTCCGTACCCTCGTTCTTGACCCAGGGATGCGGCTGGTAGGGCGGAATATCCCTGAAGGGACAATCCTGATAACGCGCCGTCTGCTGCGGATCGTGTGCCTGTTGATGATAGGGGGAATGAGTCGCAATATAACCGACTTTCAAAAAGAAGGGTTTGCTATCCGGCACGGAATCCAGAAATTCAAGCGCGTGGTCGGTGATAAAAGCGGATTTATTGCCCGCAAGCTCAACCCGCTCGCCCTGGCGGACATAAGTATAGGTCTGATTATGAACCCCCTGCCAGCCCGGCAGTCCGAAATAATAATCAGCGCCTTTCGGCTGGCGCTGCGAACCTCCCAGATGCCATTTCCCACTCAGGCCGGTGGCGTAGCCAGCCGCCGACAAATGCTGAAACAAGGTTGGCGTCTCGCCCAGCCAATCCCGCTCGGCAACCTCTGGCAGAGCTTCTTCCAGCCAATCATGGATGCCCACCTGCGAAGCTGTCTTGCCAGTCAGCAGGCAGGCGCGGGCCGGTGAGCAAACTGGCGTCGGCGTCCAGGCATGGGTAAAACGGCTGCCGCTTTCTGCCAGCGCATCCAGCGTCGGCGTATGCAGGTCAGCATTGCCATAGCAGGCATTGGCCCAGGCGCCGTGGTCATCGGTGAGAAACAGGACGATATTCGGTTGGGCGGTCATGCGAAGTCTCCGCAGGTTAATTGCCAGAGTATAAACTTTACCACAGAGAGCACAGAGGACACAGAGAAAAGGATATCCCTTTATGTCCTTTGTATCTTTGTGGTAAAAATCCTTTCATCATATAATGAATATTATTCTGGCAAGGAGCAAATGATATGCCACTGATAACAGCCGAACAAATCAAGCAGTATCATCGTGAAGGATTCTTTATTCTGGAATCCGTCATCCCCGAAAACGTACTCGATGCCCTGCGTGCCGAGTGCATGCGTTATATCGACATCGCTGACAGGGAGATGGAGGCAAAGGGGCTGCGCACCGACGGCATCACCCATTATAAAAAACGCTATTTCATCAGCAACCGCAGCGCCAGCAGCCCGATTATGACTGACTTCCTCTTTAGTGAACTGATGGCGAGCATCTGTCAGGCGACCCTGGGCGACAATGCCTATCTCTTTAACGAGCAGTATGTAGTCAAAGCCGCCGACACCGACAGCAAATTCGCTTGGCATCAGGATTCCGGCTATATCGGGCATTATCATCGAGCCTATCTGTCGTGCTGGTGTGCGCTGGACGATATGGGCATCGAAAACGGCACCATTTATGTGCTGCCTTACAGCCGCGACGGGCGTCATTCCAGCGATGAGCTCATCCAGCATATCGTCGAAGCCGGCACCAATGACAAAGTGGGCTATCGTGGCAGCGACCCTGGCGACCCGGCCATCGTGCCAGCCGGCAGCATCGTTGTCTTCAGCAGCCGCACCTTCCATCGCAGCGGCGCCAATACCACTGACCAATACCGCCGCAGTTATCTGGCGCAATACTCGGCTGAACCGATTATGTCCAAAGATGGTGCGAGATTGTGGCAGCGCGCCGAACCCGTTCTGCAAAACGGACAGCGAGTCACGGCCTGAAGGTTATGAGGATTGCCGCCTAGCCAAACAGCGCCAGGGTGCCGCGCATTTCCATCGGCATGGTGAAAATTTGCCATGCCGACAGCATCATCACCAGAAACACCAAAGCCCAGGGCAGCATGCCCAGCAGTCCCCGGCGGCGATAGAGCCGCAGCGCTGCTTTCTGTGCCAGGCGCATGCTCCCAAGGAAACCGCCAACCAGCGCCACCAGTTGAATGCTGCCGATGATGTTTTCGTCAAGAGACAAGCTCCACGCCTGCCAATCACCGACAGCGCCCAGGAACTCCTGAATGACCGGCACAATCAAGCCCGGCGCCACCAAAAGATGAAAGCTGTAATGCGCGAACCAGATGCCAAATCCAATCGGGACAAAGGCGGGCGCAAAGGCAGCCAAGGTATCCCGAATCGAATCGCGCTTGTGCATGCCGGTCAGCCGCAATCCCAGCCAAGCGGCTGCCACCGCCGCGGCAATGGGCAAAACCAGGTTGACCAGCCCGAAAATCAGCAGCAGCACCACAAACTCGCTGGTGATGCCCAAGTTCAGCGCGAGCCATTCTTGCAGGGCATAATAGGGCGGCACCATGCCAAAGGCGTTTGAAATGCCCATAAACGCCAACGCAACCACCAAAATCGACATATCCCAGCGCCGCGGCCAGCTGTCGGCTCGGCTTAGTTCGCGGGCGGGGGTGCGGGTGAACAGGCTGACATTATCATGTGGACAGGCGCGAACACAATCCAGGCACATCGTACAATCCATATTGCCCCGAATCTGCGGGGCAAACAGCAGCGTGCCGCAGCCCAGGATGCCTTGCGGCCCATGTTTGACCTCGACTGCCTGCGTCTTACCCGACGCATTGGCAACCGGTATGTCATCCACACGAATCATCGGCTGGCCGGCATAACTGCCGTTGACGCACTCTTTGCCAACGCAGCTGGCGCAGATGTCGGTTGACTTGACCTCGATTTGGGACGGCGACAGGGTCGAATAGACAAAGTTGAATGAGCCGAGCGGACAGACATATTTGCAAAATGCCGATTCGGTAAAGACCGCTTCCAGCACAAAGGAGGCCGCAAAATAAAACAGAATCACCCAGGCTGTCAGCCAGGGGCTTGCCCACAAATCGAGAAACTCATACAGGAAGAAAAGGACAAACAGGCTGAAAATCGCCAGCCATTTGCTGCGCAGGGGTCGGGGGAAGCGGCGTCCGTGCAGTGACAGGCGCTTTGCCAAGCTGCGCGGGAGGGTAAAGGGGCAGCCCATGCAAAACAGATTGCCCGCCAGCAGCAGCGCAATGACTACAATGCCCCGATAATGAACCCAGGGGGTGACCGTTGCCAGATTGCGGGCTGCGGATTGCGGCCCGACGAAGCCATCAATCATCAGGGCGACCGCGATGACTGTCAGAAGCGACTGCAAGGCGACCCGTCCGTAACGGTGTCGCAAAAGCCTGCCGACGAGCGGCAGCTTCAGAATATCCATGCCAGCCGCGCGATGGCTTTCCGGCTGTGAAATGCTTGGGTTCATTGAAGGCCCCCGCTGGCTAGCCAGCCGTCCCCGAAACAAGCGTATAGATAACAAATGCCCCGTACAGCACTAGCAAAATCAAGCCCTCCATTCGGCTGAGTTCGCGCTTGCTTTCGAGAAAAACATACAAGATCAGCGTTGTCGCCACCAGAATCCCGATAGAAATCCACAGGCCGTCTGTACCGACGTGGATGGCGCTCGTCCCCTGAAAGACAATCGCCACAAACCAGGGAAAACCCAGGCCGATAAAGACATCAAAAATATCGGAGCCAATGGCATTGGCTACCGCCATCCCCCCGCGCCCGTCTCGGGCAACCTCAATCGAGGCAATCAGGTCGGGCGCGGATGTCCCGGCCGCCAGCAGCGTTAAAGCCACAATCACCGGTGAAATGCCCAAGCCCGCAGAAAGGACAATCGTCGATTCAATCAGGATATAACTCAGAATCACAATCAAGCCGATAGCCACCAGAAAAGTCCAAAGGTAGTTTTTATGGGGTGCGCCAGTGATGAGCCTGATAAGCCGCACGATGACCGACTCAAGCTGATGCAGCCGGCTGGGGCTGTGCGTCGGCTGGGGCTGCGGTTCACTGATTTTACTTGCCCCTTGGTCTTGGGGTGCTTTGAAAAAAATTAACACCAGCACATAAAGGACATAAGCCGCCAAGCCCAATACCGCCTCCCCCAGCACCACTTCGCCATCATAGAAGACAAAGGCCAGATAACCAATGGACGCGAGATAATAAAGGGTATCGCGCCGAATGGCAAAGACATGGATGTGCAAGCCACCCGCGACAAGGGCAGACACCCCCGTAATCACCAGGATATTGAACACCGCCGAGCCAACAATCGTCCCGATGCCGACATCGCTGTGCGCACCGCCAGCAGTGAACAGCGCCATGAGCGCAATCGCCAGTTCTGGCGCCGATGAGCCGACCGCCATCAGCGATGCGCCCGCCACCTCATCCGACAGGTTCAGCCGGCGCGATATTTGATCCAGGCTGGCAATAAAAAAATGGTCGGTGATAATCGCCAGCAAATAAACCGCAGCGATGATGAGCGCCAAACTGACAAGAATATCAACCATTCAAACTTCCTCCACTGTGTGGCTGCCGCGCCCTGATGTTCCTGACGGTCGCTCGCTCATGTTATTGGGTTCATGCGCGGTTTGCAACAATGCGGTGACTGCCACTATAGTTATTATACTTCAGATGAACTAATATGGTTGCAACGAGATGATACCGACCATGATGCAAAGGAGCGACCATGAAGATTCAGGACATCCAACTGCTTTTTGAGTACAATGATTGGGCGAACCAGCGGATTCTGGCAATGGCCGAGCAGGTCTCGCTGGAGCAGCTGACGATGCCGAAGGTATTCGGCTGGGGCAGTTTGCGTGGCGAGTTGGTGCATGTGATGGATGCCGAATACGCCTGGCGGGAACTGCTGCAAAATGGCATTCATATCGAGGAACTGTCGCCAGAGGATTTTGGCGATGTCGCCGCCATACGCGAGCGTTGGCAGCAGGAAAATGAGGCCCTGCGGGCTTATCTCCATTCGCTGACTGACGAAGATATGCTTGGCACCATCCATTATGAGGCATTTGACCGGCAATACAACCGCATTCTGTGGCACTGTCTGCTTCATGTTGTCAATCATGGCACACAGCATCGCAGCGTATGCGCCGCCATCTTGACCGACTTCGGGTTTTCTCCTGGAGACATCGACTTCACCCGATTTTTGAGCAGCCGCTAAGCCGGGTTTATTCCTCACCCTCACGGCGGCGTTTCTTGCGGCTTTGCAGCAGCCGCGCTCCCAGATTGCCCTGCGCTGGCTGCTCGCTGGCGGGCGCGGGCGTCTTGGGGAGCTTATCGTCCTTGCCAACTTCGGCATCAAAGGAGAAAGGCTTGTGCTGACGCAGCTGCCCAATCGTATCAATGAGGCTGGATTCGCCATAATCGGTTGATTCGCGGCTGCGCTGGCGGACATTGAGCAGAGCCTCCAGCCGCTGCGAACGAGCTTCCGCTTCGGTCGGCTGACCGGATAACCAGGCGCGCAGGCGGTTAAGATCGCTGCGGGTGACAATCAGCCGCCGCACCGCAATATCAAAGGGCAGCAAAATCAGCGCAAGCCACACCAGGCTCTCCCAGATGTCCGTCTTTGCCTGACGTTCGCCCAGATCATGCAAGAAGACATCTGTCGGCGTTTCGCCAAGATTGCCCCCGCCAGTGACAGCCGCAGTCTGTGCCAGCAGCGCATCATCCTGTTCGCGCGGGATGTATTCCGATGAATAGGACATGACCCAGCCATTGAGATCGGTCAGGGTGGTTTCCTGACCCTCAAGTTCGGCGCTGCCATGGATTGTCAGGAAGTAAGCGCCCTCGGTCTGCGGATTAAAGGTCGCTTCATAACGGCCAGGGGCCGTCTGCTGGAGCGGAATGCGGCGACTGTCGCCGCCTGGATTTAAGACAGCGCTGTTCAGCAGCAGGCCATCAAGGAACTCGCCCGCATTATCCCGTGCATCCACCACAATCCGCGCCTGTTCATTTTCCATGATAATGCGAGTTTCAAGGTTGCTGTTCGCGCCGACGTTCATGCTCCAGGTGACTGTCTGCCCCCAAAAGCGCGAGAAATCATCCCAGGTCACCCATTCATTTGCCCAGCGTGCGCTGGCGTCCGATGTCCAGGCGACAACCCGACCCAAGCCATACTGCCAAGATGCCAGAATGGGGTCGGAGAAGGGTTCGGGGCCGCTGAGAATGCGTTGGGCGGCGGTCTTGGGCGTGGTCGCCACATAGCCCCGCAAGGGTGGCAGGCTGTCGATGCCGTCAAGAATGGCGCTGCTGCCAGTGACGCGGGCGGTAAAGGGTTCCTCGACAATATAGGAGCGCGATGCCAGAACTGTTTCCTGGGCAAAGATAAGCGGAATCTGTTCGACATCCCCCACAAGATGATAATTGCCCTCGCCAGCTTCAGCCATCCGTTCGAGGAAAGCGGCGGGATTCCGGCCAACCGCAATCGTGGACAGGGTTACATTGAAAACATCATGGAGCAGTTCCGTCAATTCAACCAAGCCAGCCGGGTTCGACCCGCCATCCGTCAGCAAAATCAGATGTTTGATGGCCGAGGGCTCCTGGATAATATCGCGCTCGACCAGACGCAAGCCAGCAAGAATATCCGTCCCCCCGCCAGAGCGAATCGTATTGGTCATGGCGATGAGGAACTGTGAATCGTTCACCTGCTGAAAAGGCACGACCCAGGCGCCGCCGGTATCAAAAGTGCCGATGGCGGCGCGGTCGGTTGGCTGAAGCAGTTCCAGCGAAAGCGCAATCGCACGTTTCGCCAACTCCAGATTCGGCACGCCACTCCGCCCAATCTGCCCCATACTCCCCGAACGGTCAATCAGATAGACGATGGTCAGCTGTGGCAAACGCTGCTGGTCTTTAATCTGCATTTCGACGGGCAAGGTGCGTTCCAGCGGTGTCTGAAAATAACCGCCAGGCGCATAGCTTTGCGGCCCGCCAACCACCACCAGGCCGCCGCCAATATCGCTGACATATTGATCCAAGAGCGTCATCTGTGCCTTGCTGAGCTCGGTCGCTGGCGTGTTCGCCAGAATGACGCTCTTGTAATTCGCCAAACCGGCCATATTCACCGGCAGGTTGGCCGGCGCAGCCACATCCACCAAGATGCCGGCCTGCTCCAAAGCTGGCAGCAAAAACCGCGTTTCGGATTCAGCAGCCGTCACGAGCAGAATCCGCGCTGGGCCCACCACCTGGCTGAATGCCGCCAGTTGATTGTTCTGGTTGAAATTGTCATTTTCGCTGGGAACAGCAATCTGCGCCGAAAAATCGAGGAAGCCGCTGAACTGGCTGGTTTGGGTCAGGGTATAACGGGTATCCCCGCTCTGCAAGCTAAGCGCCTCTTCATGGATGAGGCTGCCGCCAGAAAAAATCAGCAGGGTTGCCTCTGTTTCGGCTTCGGCATGGATGCTGACGGAAATATCAAAGCTCTGGTTTTCCGCGACCCGCCCGGGAGCATCCAGCGCGGTAATGCGCACATCGGGCGCAGCTTCGCGGAAGAAAGGCACATAGCTGATTTCGACGCCCGAAGCCGCGGCGCGTTGGGCGCGGGCAAGCGCATCCCCCTGCGTCGCCTGCCCATCGCTCAAAATCACGATGCGGCGCGAAGCATCTGGCGGAAACATCGACAGGGCGGTCTGAATGGCATTGGCAATATCGGTATGCGTCGTCACCGGTATCGAAGCGAAAGCCTCGATTCCCTGCACCATGCTGAAATCACTTTCAGGCACGGCGTTGTCACCAAACAAGACCACCGCCCATTCATCTTCCGGCTTTTTGCCAGCCAAGGCCGCGCGAATATACGCCAGTTGCAGGTCTTGCGTGGTGGTGCCCATGCTGTCGGATACATCCACCAGAAAAACAACCGCCAGCCGATCCACCGACTGCACATTTTGCAAGCCAGCCAATGCCAGCACCAGCAATATGACTATCGCTGTCCGCAAAATCAGGCTGATGCTGTCACGGCGGCGGCGGAAAGCATGGCGCGGAAAGCCGATATACCAGACCAGCGGCAAAAAAATGAACAGTAACAGCCCGGCAGATGGCGTCGCAAGTTGCATGGCGCACCCGAATTAGACTCATTGACAGCCGAAGTCGTCGGCAGGTTATCCTGATTGTAGCGATAACCTGCCCTCGTTAATAGTCCCAGTGGCTGGATGGGCTGGTTGATGCGGCGGGGGGATGAAAGGGTTACACCCGCGCAATCTGATTGCGGAGGTGCTGCACGCGCGAGGCGAAGATGGCATCCCGCTTAATCTCTTCGTCGATTTTGTTGCAGCCGTGCAGAACGGTCGTGTGACTGCGCCCAAAGACATCGCCAATCTGTGGCAGCGACGCCTCGGTCATTTCCCGCGCCAAAAACATCGCCAGCTGGCGGGCGTGATTGATATAGGCAACCCGCTTCTTGCCTTTGATGATGTCCACCTCCAGATCGGAGGCATTCGCAATCACCTCGATAATACGAGCCACTGTAATATCCTGAACAGGTTTCTCATAGCGGCTGAGCGTCGCCTCGACGCGATGCTCGCTCAAATCCCGGCCGCCATTCAAACGCAGACGGGCTGCAATCTGATTAAACAAACCATTCAATTCACGAATGCAGTTGGAGGAGCGTTCGGCAACCATGTGCAGCATCTTATTGGGGATTTGCAGATTGCGTTCCTGCGCCCACAATTCCATAATCGCCATGCGCGTCTCAAATTCCGGCGGCGCAATATCTGCCACCAGCCCCCCCTGAAAGCGCGACCGCAGGCGGTCTTCCAAGGTTTCCAACTCACGCGGATGTCGGTCGGAAGCCAGCACAATCTGCTTGTTGAAGTTCACCAGCGTGTTGAAGGTGTGGAAGAATTCTTCCTGCGTCGTATCCTTGCCGCGAATAAACTGAATGTCATCCACCAGCAGCACATCAACCGACCGATATTTCTCGCGGAACAGGGTGGTAGACCGATTGCGAATGGAACTGATAAGGTCATTGGTAAACGCCTCGGAAGGCACATACAGAACGTGCAGCCCGCGCTGTTGGCAGGAGTTGGCGATGGCCTGCAATAAATGGGTTTTGCCAGTGCCGACGCTGCCATAAACCAAAAAGGGATTATAGACAGACGCCGGATAGTCGGCGATGACCCGCGCCGCTTCAGCCGCGCGCTGATTGGAATCGCTCACAATAAAGCGCTCAAACACCATGTCGGGGTTAATCGTGCTTTTCGGCAGTTCCGATGCCTCCTGGCGCGAGGGTTCTGCGCCTGATGTGTCTTTATGGCTTTCGTTATGCTGTGCCAAAAGCTGAAACAGAGGCATCTCCTCATTGATGTCTTCGATATTGGGCTTGGAGCGATGAACTCGAAATTCAATCTCCGCCTCGCTCCCAAGCGCCTCGCACAAAGCCCCCTTCACATCTTCATACAGGCGGTGCTTTAACATATCGCATACATAGCTGCTCGGAACACCCACGACAAAGGTATCCGCCTCGCATCCCAAAAATTCGGTCGGGCGCATCCAGGTATCAAAGCTCGCCCGGTCCCACTGCAATTCAAGCAACCCGGCTGTTTCTTCCCAGGCTTTCCGGGCATCTTTCATCATCATCTCCGTCTGCTGCTCAAGCTGGCCCCAGCCAACTGTCTTACCGACAAGCAGGCGCATTCAACCCTCAGGACTGAAATCCCGCTCCGTATCTGACAAAAATCAAATTGAGCATATCTACTATCTGGTGATGCAGTCTGCCGAGGCATTGGCTGACTGCAATATCCCCCAGTTTTGAAAAGCCACCCCGCAGAAGCGCATTTGTCTGATGCAGGTGAATACAGTATAGCCGATTGCCATACGCGACTCAAGCGATTATGGAAGCAAGCACGAAATTTTAAGGTTGGGATATTCTGAAAGATTTTTTGGGATAATTCGCCCCATTATCCCGCCGACAGCCGCCTGCCGTTATCACAAATCAAATTGGGAAAAAGGGAATATGCCCGCCAAAACAGGTCGAATCTCGTCATATATCCCAAAAATAGGCTGTGGAAGCCCAGGCCACTGCTCCTGCGGTGAAAGAATTCACAGCCTTGTATCCTCGTCATTCTTCCATCATAATCCCCGAATCAGGGCAAAATTTGGGATAAATTGCTTTTCAAGTTCTCCCGACTTCAGAGCAGCCTTGCATGGTTCGCTTCCGCCAAAATCGCTGCCAAATCAATTTTGAGCTTCGATTGGCGATAACTCGCGGTTAAAGCAGCCTTTGCGACACACATCAAAAGATAATTTCTCGCATTTTATGGACTTATAGCCCATTAGCGGTTAAAATCCGTTTTGGTAATTTAATTTTTGCTTGAATTATCTTACAAGGGGAGGAGGGGAGAAATGTCCGAGCATGACCGCTATGTATCCCCAGCCGATTCTGATGCAGAAGACGTTGGCACATACATAGATAAACCTGATATTATCAAAGTCTCGTCAAGATCGCGTTCGACAGCCGTCGCTGGCGCTATCGCTGGTGTCATCCGTCAACATCAACTGGCTGAGGTGCAAGCCATCGGCGCTGGCGCGGTTAATCAAGCTGTCAAGGCGCTGGCGATTGCCTGCGGCTATCTTGAACGGGATGCGATTGAAATCGTGGTTGTACCGTGCTTCACTGAAGTCCATATTGATGGACACGAACGAACTGCGGTTCGATTTCGGGTAGAACTGCGACCAGAATAAGCCTGTCTCCAATCACGGACAGGCATTTGTATTATCAATCTCCCAGGTGGACATACGATGCCCACCTTTTTTATTGCCTGACCAAACAGACCCTCCCGATTTGCAAAAGTGGCTGAACCATATACAGACATCAGGTGTTATAATGCGCTATGCGATGAATAATGACCGGAAGATGGGAGCGAACTGGTGTCTGAATTATCGAATCTTGCTATCAATACCATCCGCACCTTGTCGATGGATGCGGTGCAAAAAGCCAACAGCGGGCATCCGGGCCTGCCGATGGGCGCGGCGCCAATGGCTTATGCGCTGTGGATGAACCACCTGCGCTTTAACCCCAAAAATCCCAAGTGGGCCAATCGTGACCGCTTTGTCCTTAGCGCCGGACACGGATCCATGCTGCTGTATGCCCTGCTGCATCTGACCGGTTTCGATGTCTCGCTGGATGACCTCAAAAACTTCCGTCAATGGGGCAGCAGCACCCCCGGACATCCTGAATATGGCGACACAGTCGGCGTCGAAACCACCACCGGCCCACTCGGACAAGGCGCGGCAACGGCAGTCGGGCTGGCGCTGGCCGAAGCCTATCTGGCGCATTATTTCAATCGCCGCGGCTATCCCGTGGTCAATCACTGCACCTATGCGCTGGTCAGCGATGGCGACCTCATGGAAGGCGTCTGCATCGAGGCATCGGCGCTCGCCGGTCACTGGGGGCTGGGCAAGCTGATTTTCCTTTATGACGACAATCAGGTCACATTGGACGGCGAAACAGCCATGACCTTCACCGAAGACATCCCGCAGCGCTATCAGTCCATGGGCTGGCAGGTCATCCGCGTTGCCGATGGCAACGACATCCGCGCGGTCAGCCAGGCTATCGAAGCGGCGCAGTCCGTGAAGGAACAGCCCAGCCTGATTGCCATACGCACCATCATAGGTTATGGCAGCCCCAACAAGCAAGGCACGAGCGCGGCGCATGGCAGCCCGCTCGGTGAAGATGAGGTCAAATTGGCGAAAAAAGCTCTGGGATGGCCAAGCGAGGACAGCTTCTTTATCCCCGGCGATGCCCTGGAACACTTCCGCAGCGCCATCGACAAGGGCGCCGCCGCCGAAGCCGAATGGAACGCGATGTATGATGCCTGGCGCAGCGCCTATCCCCAACTCGCCACAGAGTGGGACAGGGCGATGGCCGGCAGGTTCGCACCCGGCTGGCGCCCACAGCTGCCGCGCTGGAAGAACGAGCAGCGAATCGCAACCCGCAATGCCGGCGGGGATGCGCTCAACGCCCTGGCGCGGTTCGCGCCCACCATGATTGGCGGCGATGCCGACCTTGCCGGCAGCACCAAGACCCTCATCCAAGGCGCGAACCATACCGGACACAAGCTGGCAGCCGCACGCAACCTGCGCTTCGGGGTGCGGGAACATGGCATGGGCGCGATTGTCAATGGATTGGCCTTGCACGGCGGCATCGTCAAACCCTACAGCGCGACCTTCTTCACCTTTAGTGACTATATGCGTCCGGCCATTCGCCTCGGTGCCCTGATGGACATCCCAACCGTCTATGTCTTCACCCATGACAGCATCGGGCTGGGCGAGGATGGCCCCACCCACCAGCCAGTCGAACACCTGATGGCACTGCGCGCCATGCCCAATCTTTATGTCTTTCGTCCTGCCGATGCCACCGAAACCGTCGGCGCCTGGGCGGCAGCCGCCGAACTCAATCATCCGGCGGCCATCGTCCTCAGCCGACAGGCTTTGCCAGTTCTGGTCGGCAATGACGAAGGCATACACGAAGGCGTATCACGCGGCGCTTATGTCCTGTCCGAGCATGAATCCGGTGAAATCGACGCGATGATTATCGCCAGCGGCAGCGAAGTCGCTATCGCGCTGGATGCCGCCGATTTGCTTGACGAAGAGGACATTCGAGTGCGGGTAGTCTCGATGCCCTGCTGGGAATGCTTTGAAGCTCAAGACGATGATTACCGCGAAAGCGTCCTGCCCGCCAGCGTGACCAGACGGGTCAGCGTTGAAGCCGGCGTCACCCTTGGCTGGACAAAGTATCTCGGCACAGAGGGGATTGCGATGGGCGTCGACCGATTTGGCGCCAGCGCACCCTATGCCAAAATCTACGAAGCATACGGGCTCACCCCCGGTCATGTTGCCGAGGCCGTGAACTCCTTGCTGGACGATTAAGCGGCCGGGCATATCATATATCAGGAGACATCGATGTCCGCCGCCAAAGTGATGGCCATCCTGCCCACTTATAATGAAAAGGAAAATATCCGCGAAATCACTGCCGCGCTCTTTGCCCTTGCCATCCCCAACTTTCATCTGCTGGTGGTGGACGACAACTCACCGGATGGCACTGGAAACATTGCCGCCGACCTGGCGCAGCAGCCCCCCTATCAGGGGAAAATCCTTGTCCTGCATCGTCCCGAAAAACAGGGCCTGGGCCCGGCATACAAACAGGGTTTCAAGTATGCCTTGTCGCTCGGCGCTGACATCATCATTCAAATGGATGCCGATTTCTCCCATCAGCCCAAATACATCCCGCACATGCTGGAACAGGCGCGATGCTATGACATCGTGGTTGGTTCGCGTTATGTTCCCGGCGGCAGCGTCGACGAAGGCTGGGGACTCTGGCGAAAATGGCTTAGCTGGTGGGCAAACCGCCTCTATACGCCCGGCATCCTCAATATGCCGATTCGAGATGCCACTGGCGGCTTTCGGCTTTATCATCGGGAAAGCCTGATTGGGATGAACATCGATCAAGTCAAGGCCAATGGCTATGTGTTCCAGGTCGAGATGATTTTCCTTGCCCACAGGCTCGGCTACAGCATCAGGGAAATCCCAATACACTTCCCGGAGCGGACTCGCGGAACATCCAAGATGTCCACTTCTATTGCCCTCGAGGCTGCGCTGCGCGTCTGGCAAATCAAGTTCCGCCACCGCAGCCTGGCTCCGGGCCCAGCCGACGCCAGCCGCGGCTGACTACAGGCAGTCAGCCGCCCACAGCAGCCCGCGCCGAACAATTTCGCGGGCTGCTGGCACATCAAAATCGCCAATGACATGCCCCAGAGAGCTATAGAATATCTTGCCCCTGCCATAGGCGCGCGTCCAGACAACCGGCATCACCGTGCCATCAATCCAATAGGCATGGTCGCCATTAAAGGTTGTGGTGGCCAACACCTGATTGGAGGGGTCGGTGTGCATATAATACTGCTCGGAGTGCATATCAAAGTCTTCAATGCCCGCCGTAATGGGGTGGCTTTTGTCGCGGATATTGACGCGGTAATCAATGATGTTGCCGGGATGCGCCACCCACTGCCCGCCGACCATAAACTGATACTCGGTGTTGCTGCGGAAGGCATCCGCCATGCCGCCGTGCCAGCCGCCGACATTCACCCCGCCCTCGCGCACGGCATCCAGCAGGGCGCTTTCCTGCTCGCGGGTGATGGTGCTCATGGTATAGACCGGAATCACCATAGCGAGGGAAGCCATCAAATCCGCATCCAAGAAACTGTCCAGCGATTCGGACAGGATGACCTCGAGGCCAGCCGCCTCCAGCAAGCCGGCAAACAAATGCGAGGTCTCTTTCGGGTCGTGACCGTGCCAGCCACCATAAACGATTAATACTTTCTGGCTCATTGCATATCCTGCTTTCTGTAATCCATGATTCAACTATAACCGCAGGCCTGCCGCGAATGCAAATCGCGGCCGCTTCCGTCATCGCGTTTGAATCACAAAGATGGAATTGCCAGAGGCAACATAGAGGATATTCTGCGCCGGATAAGCGACAAGCGATGAAAGCAGCGCCAGCTTGTCCTGCTCGAAGACCTGATAACTGTCGATAAAAGTTCCCGCCAGCGTGGTCTCGAATATCGTCCGTGCCGGGCGGCTGATAATGAAGAAGGCTGGCTGAAAGGGACTGTCGTTGAGGGCAAAGCCCTGCGTCGTTACCACATTGGGTTCGCTGCCAGCATTAAAACCGCTAAAGGCGAAGGGCTGTTCATAACCGCCGACATAACTTTTCATCACGCCATCGGCATACAAGATATAAACGATGCCCAGCCGACTGATGGTGAAATCGACCACATTGCTTAAATTCGCCCGCGACTCGCCGGCAAAGTATTCGCGCGGGGCGCTGACATAATTGCTGCCCGAAGGGTCATAACGCCAGATTTGCCCGCCCTCGCCATCAAGAATATACAGCCGTCGGCCCCATATCGTCAGCGAAATCGGTTTCTCCCATTGGTCAACCGCCAGTATGCGCTGCGCATTGCAATCCATGATGAATTGAGGCGAACAGCGAACCAATGTGCCCCGCTCGTCAATCAGCGCCAGTTCGCCGGACAAATCATCAAAGGCAATATCCACAATTTGCCCGATGCTCAATCCCTGCACGGTGGCGCCGCGGCGCATATTCGGAACCGGCTCCTGCTGCACCACGCCCGTGCCTTCATCATCCAGTTTGATGCGATACACCAGATTGCTGCCAGTATCCAAGGCATACATATCCAACCCCTGCAAACGCAAGCGCGTAATATCGGCATTGGGAAAAGCTGTCAGGGCAGTCGCCGTCCGCCGCTGGATATTGCTCACCAAATCGATGATATTCTGCGCCTCCGCGCGCACCGCCTGAATCGACGGGTCGCCAGGGCGCAAATCCTCGCAGCCCTCAACCACCAGCAGGGTCGCATTCCAGGCTTGCAGCACGCCTCTGCGGTCGCTGCTGTCAATCGACCGCGCCAGCCCCGCCGTTTCCTCCAGTTGGGACAGGCATTGCTCAAAATCCGTTTCGCCCAGATTGGATACCCAGGAAACCACCACAATCACCACAATCACAATCGGAATCAGCAAGACCGCCAGCGTAATCGAACCCGAGGCAAACCCCCTTTCGGAGCTTGAATCGGAGATGGGCAGCAGGCGGTCAAGCAGCCGGCTCAACAGATGCAGGCCGCCAGCAGCCCGTCTGGCGGCTTTTGCCCGCGCGCGTTTGGCAAGCTCTGCCCGCTCCACTTGGCGCGGACTTTGCCCCTGCTGGCGATCTTCTTCGATTTGGGCGCGTGCCGCGGCCAGTTTGGCATTCACCTCGGTGGATGATTCGCCAGCAGCAACCAGAATCGGGCTTTCAAACTCTGGCGGCACCAATTCCACCAGCATCAGCTGTCCCTGCATGACAATCGCATGGCGAAGCTGCTCAAGCGCCTTTTCAATATCTTTTTCCATCAGGGTGCTGTCCAGCTTTTCCCAGGGAATATCCGCGATGTTGGCGTCAGACAGCAGCAGGCGCGTCCCCGAATCGACGGCATAGCGCACCATGTTAATCTCGGGCTCGGGCAGCACGCCCAGAGGCACGCTGAATAAAGGTTCATCGTCCGAGAAATCTTCGGGAAAGGTCAAGGTCAGGCCGTTGGTATGCAGCACCGATGCAACCGGGCCCACCCGCCCGACATACATATCCTCATCGTGGAGAACGGCAGCGATGATGCTGGCTTCGTACTGCTGCTGCCCGGCGCGATTATGTTCATACAGGCTGCGATTCAATGCCTGAAACATGGCACGCAGCGCAATGGTGATACTGCCGCCCAAATTGAAATACCGCTCGGCGGCCAGTTTCGCCATCTGTTCGTAGAAGGTGGTTGGCGCGACAAAACCGGATGGCACGACCAAGGCAAAGAAGGTATCGCCTTCACGCGCCCGTGCAGCCGAGTCGGGCGCAACTTCGACCAGCGCACCCGGCGGATTGATGCGGATTGCGCGGCCGCTAAAGATATACAAATGCCCTACCAAGGCTTCCAATTCAAATGCCATGCCACACCATTACCATTGAACCTGCCGTACTTGGATTTTACATCAAGTTGTGAATAGCGCTACAGAGAGCAGGATATTGAGTTTTTATAAATTGACATACGCGCCTGTGCAAAATTATACTGTAAATAACACGATGAAAGGATAGAAAACACATGGCAACCATCCGCTCGGTACAAAATACAGCCAATGTACCCTCCGGCGCACAAAGCATTGTCGGCCGTCCGCCGGATAATGTTTATGTGGATTGGGGAGTCGCGGTTATATCCGTGCTTATTATGTTAGGCTTGTTTTTGGATGGCTGGGCGCATAACCACGGCCGGGTGGATGACACCTTCTTTACACCCTGGCACGCCGTGCTTTATGGCGCTTATGGACTCGCCGGCCTGCTGCTGATTGTCACCCATTTCCGCAATGTCGGCAAAGGCTACAGCTGGACAAAGGCCTTGCCCAAAGGTTATATGACCTCGCTGGCTGGCGTTTTTATTTTCGCTGTAGCTGGCGCCGCCGATATGTTCTGGCATGAGGCCTTTGGCTTTGAAGAAAGTATCGAAGCGCTGATTAGCCCATCGCACCTGTCGCTGGCGCTTGGCGGCCTGCTCATCACCACCGGCCCTGTCCGCGCTTTGTGGCAGCGGCAGACAGACGATAGCTGGCGCAGCCTGATGCCGGCCATTCTGGCATTCACGGCAGCTGTCTCGGTCTTTACCTTTTTCATGTCCTTCGCAGCTGTCACTGGCAAGCTGACTGGCATGGTCGGGCCCCGCCCAGGGCCGCATCAGCTATATGATGTGCATGGCATCATGGCTTTTCTTGTTCAGGTCAACCTGCTGATGGGCGTCGTCTTGCTGATGATGCGCCGCTGGCAGCTGCCCTTTGGCACCATGACCCTGATGTTTGCCTTCAATGCCGCCTTGATGGTATGGATGCACGTTGGGGAAACGCCCGAATTTGCTTGGGTCATCAGCGCCGCCATCGCTGGCTTGCTTGGCGACCTGCTTCGGGACAGGCTCACTATGAGCAGGCACCATCACCTGCGCTGGTTTGCGTTTTTGGTGCCGTTTGTCTACAGTCTGGGCGCCATATTCGTGCTTCAATATCTGGGCGCGTCTGTCTGGAATCCCGGCGGCGATATGTGGTGGAAAATACACATGTGGCTGGGCGCACCGATTCTGGCCGGAGTCTTTGGTTATGGCTTGAGCCTGCTCATCCTCCCGCCGCCATACCCGCCAAAACAAAAATTGACTGACAGGACAACATGAAATCCAATCTGCTTCAGCTTGTTTTATCCCTTCTGGTCATTCTGCTGTTGGCGGCCGCCTGCCGCCAGCAAGGGCCCTCTGCCGACAACATCGCACTCGATATTTCCGTCAGCGACCAGCTAGTGGGCGAAACGACCTTGCTGGTCAAGGTCACCGACAGCGAGGGAAACCCCATCGAAAATCCGGGCGTCCTGAGCATACGGGGCGATATGAATCATGCCGGCATGGTGCCCGTCTTCGCAGAAAGTTCCGAATCGGTCAAGGGCGTATTTACCCTCCCCTTCGAGTGGACCATGGGCGGCAGCTGGATTCTTGAGGCGAGCCTGACACTTGACAATGGGGAGGTCTACCGCCAGAGCTTTGACTATGAAATATCGGGCGCGGCAGGCATGGCAGCGATGGATCACGGCCGTATGCTCGGCGAAACGACCGCCCTGTATATGCGCATCACTAACCGCGGCGCCGATGCCGTGACCATCACAGCCGCCGAGACGCAGGCCGCCAATCAGGTCGAATTTCACGAAACGATTGTCGAAAACGAGGTCGCCCGCATGGAGGCTCTGGACAGCTTGGTCATACCAGCCGGCGAAACCCTCGAACTGCGCCCCGGCGGCAAGCACATTATGCTCAGCCAACTGACCGCAGACATCATGCCGAACAGCCGGTTGGCATTTCGGCTCACCCTGGATTCTGGCGAGCGGATTGATTTGACGGCCGCTGTTCTTGATATGCTGATGGGAACGCTTGAAGACGACATCGAAGTCGGCAGCCTCACATTCAGCCGGATGTGGCTGCGCCCGGCAAGCGCCGGTGATATGACAGCGATGAATCACGCCAGCATGGACATAGATACGGAGATGAACATGGAAATGGACACGGAGATGGAAATGGAGGAGACGCCATCGGGCTAGGCATTTTTGCGTTTGCCACCGAGCAGCCACAGCAGCGGCGATGATCCCTTCAAGCGGTCTGGAAGCAGCTTGAGCAGCTGTTCCAGTTCGGCTTCATCCAAGGGGCGCAGCAAGAACAGCACGACAAGATACAGGATGCCGCCCGTCAGCAGCGCCGGAACCGCGGGCGCATCCCACAGCAGCGCCAGAAACATAACGCTTATGGCCGCCAGCGGCCGCCAGAGCAGGCTGAGGATGCTAAAGGGCGCCAGCGCCCCCCGCAGCAGGTGGATAAAGGGCAGAAAAAGGACAATCTCGGAGGCGATGGTGGCGATGGCTGCCGCCTGAAAATTGAACTGCGGGATAAAGAGGATATTGGCGGCGACATTAAAACTCACCCCCAGGACAAAGGCGCGGGTAATCATACGCTGCATCCCCAGCGCAATCAGGACATATTGCGTTAGGCTGTTCATCCAGCCAATGGGAATGCTCCAAATCATCAGTTGCAGGGCAATCACGCCTTGCGGCACATAAGGCGAGCCGCCCAGGATGCGCGTCAGGGGTTCTGCCAGGACCATAAAAGTGACCGCCAGCGGCAGCGTGAGGGCAAACAGCAGTTTGATGCCAAAGGTAAAAGTGCGGGTCAGGGCTGGCAGGTCGTTCTTTGCCTGCCGCGACATCACCGGAAAGAGCGCCTGTGTGAAAAATGCCGGAATGATGTTGATTGCCAGCAGCCACTTGTAGGCCGTGCTATATTGGGCAACGATAATCGCGCCTTTGATGGCCTGCAAAATGACAATGTCGATTTGGAAAAATATCGTCGCCAGAAAGTGATTGAGCATCAAAGGGAAACTTTCGCCCACCATGACGCGGATGAGTTTGCGGTTGGGGCGCCGTTTGCCGATGCTGCCGATGAACTTGTGTCCCGCCCAGACCAAGAGCGCGAAGGTCAGGATGTTGTTGAAAATGCTCACCGCCGCCAAGCCGATAATCCCATAACCCAGCGCCAGCACCAGCACGCCAAACAGCGCCTTGTTCATCGTTGTCAGGGTAGCGATCGCGGCCGGTTTTTCCGCCTGTTCATTGGCATAAAACAGCGAGGTCATGCCTTTGGACAAGCTGGCGGGGAACAAACCGAGATAAAGCAGGCCAATCGCAATCAAGCCATCGGCGCTAATCGCCTCGACGCCAGAAGCCTGCCACAAAAGCAGGCAACCAGCCAGCAGCGGCACACCCGCCAGACTCAAAATCAGGCGAAAGAGCGAGGTATTGTAAAAATAATGACCGGCGCGGTTTTTCTTGCGCGATGCCTCCCGAATCAAAAACAAATCCAGACCGAAGTTGGTAAAAATATCAAACCAGACGAACAGCACAATCGCAAAGTTGTAAATCCCGATGTCCAGGGGCGTCAGGAGGCGATACATCACAATCGCAAATACAAAGTCAATGCCGCGGTTAAACAGGTTGAGGAGGATGGGCGCTAGGCTGTTGCGGGCAACCCGGGCAAAGCCGGGCGACCTTTCGGTGTTGATGCCGACAGTCGCCTGCCAAAGCCAGGCGCCCAGCAAAAATACAATCAAGGCGAGGCTTAGCATCGAACCGAACAAGCCCACCTGAAAGCTGGCAGGGCTGTACACCAGGCGCACCGTCCAGTCCCCGGCCGGCAGTTCCACCGCCTGAAAATTCGCCAGCGCGTGCTGGACTTCCAGCCCGAATTCGGCATCCTCACCGCTCCCCCGAGGGCGGGCAAA
The DNA here is from genome assembly GCA_034421915.1 of Anaerolineae bacterium. Lineage (GTDB taxonomy): Bacteria > Chloroflexota > Anaerolineae > Aggregatilineales > Phototrophicaceae > UBA6055. Next base: position 7,604 of record DAOUKA010000156.1, on the reverse strand, counting down.
GGCACGCCAGCCGGGCATCCAGGTTTCGCTGACAACCAGCCAGCCTTCGTCCTCCAAGCGCGCGTCAATGAATTTCTCCCGTTTGCTGTCGCGGATGATGACTGCGGGCTGATAATTGGGGACATGCAGCGAGGGCGGCCTATCAGCCAGCCAGTTCTTGTCCCAATCGTCCTTATCCACCAGAAAGGCGCGTGGCATAACCGAATCGTTTTCCCAGATCGTCACCTCGTCAGCATAAACCGCTTTCCACTTCGGCAGGGGAATGCGCACATGATGATGGGTGATGACATATTTGATATTCAGCAGGTCAAAAAACGGAGCATCCAGCACCCCCAGATAACCGCCGGGATGATTCTGTTCGTCGGGGGTGAACACAGGCGATATTCGATTGAAATCCAGTTGACCCTGTGGCTGGAGCGCACGCATCGCCGCCACATAACCGGCCGGAATAATGCTGTCATAACCGCGCACATCATCCAGCCCATAACTCATACCCGTGTTGGCATTCAGAATCGCGGTTCGGGCGGGGTCTTGCAGGGTGGTTATCCGAAAGTCGCCCGTCTGTCCCTGCAAAAATTCGATGGCGGGCGGGGTAAAATCAAGCAGCAGCGGGTCGCTGGCTGGATTGAAGCCATAAGACGCCATCAGCAAATCCGCCGCCGTAACAGCCAGCGCCAAGGTCATCCAGCGCCCTGACGGGCCCCGCGATGCCCGCCAAAAGATGAGGCCGCTCGCCAAGAGCATGAGAGCCAACAGCAGCAGGTTGGGGATTTGGTAGCTGTAAAACATCCTTCCATCGGCAAAAGCCTCACTCGCTCCCGCCATCGCTTGCACGATGCGATTGAAGAAGCCCTCAAAATGCTCAAAGCCGATGTAGGTAACAGCCATGCCGACCAGCAGCGTGAAACCCGCCGCGAGCAGCCCTATCCCCCAGCCCCTCACCCTTAATCCATTGGGGGGGCGGGCTGCCAGCAGGTGGACGCCAATCCCTGCCAAAGCCGCTACCGCCAGGGTCAAGGCGAAGACCCAGCGAAAGGGTGAATGGAGTTGGTTCATGCCGGGCAAGAGGTACAGGAGACCATAGCTTGGCGCGCCGAACATAAAAGACAGCGCCAACAGCGCCAGCAGTCCAAAAATAACAGCATACTGTGCATATTCCGCACGCTGTCGGAGGCTCGCAAGCAGCGCATACGCGGCCAGCAGCAAAGGCAGCACCCCAACATACAAGGCAGCTTCAACATAATTCTTGATGCCCCAATAGATGGTGTTCATCGCCGCGCCAGTGGCATTTCGCAGGTCAGTGATTGGCTGCCCGCTAAAGACATCGACATAGCTGTGATGGGTCGGATTGCCATAAAAGTTGGGCAGGAGGAATTGCAGCAGATCGCGGGGGGGATGAGCATAACCCAGCACCGTCGCCAGACTTGAGCGTTCGGCGCGCCAGTTTGTACCCACAAATTCATAAAGCGGAATCAGCTGAATCGCTGCCAAAGCCAAGCCAAGCAGCAGCATAAGCAGCAGCCACAGCGCCGTCACGCCTGCCCAGCGCAGGGGAAAGCCCCCAGTCTGGCGGCGATGGCGGACAAATTGCCACAAGAGCCGAAACGCCGCATAATACGCCGCCATCAGAAGGGTATAAATCGTCAGTTCGATATGCCCTGCCAGGATGTTGCAGCCCAAGGCAACCGCGCCGATGATGACCCAGGGAATCACGGTGCCGCTAAACAGCCACAAGCCGCGCCCGCGCAGGATGTTCTCAATCATCCATAAAACAAGCGGAATCCAGGCAGCGGCGGCGGCCATCATCGGGAAGACTGCGCTGGCAATCATACAGCCAGCCAGTTGATAAACCACGCCGGACAAGGTTGCGCCAGCCCGATTCAGGCCCAGGCCGCGCATCAGCCCGGCCATGAACAGCCCTGCCAGCCACAGATTGAGGACGATGAACCAGCCATAAGCCGATGTCAGGGGGAGGACATAATACAGCAGGCTGAAGGGATACAGCGCCGAATGCTGCCCGGCTGCCAAAAAGGGAATGCCGGCAAACTGATGCGGATTCCACAAGGGGATTTCGCCTTGAGAAAGCTGCTGGCGGATGAAGGACTTCCACTGATAATTCTGCAAGACCATATCCGACAGCAGGTGGTTATGCGGGATGTCGGGCGCTTGAACCACCTCCCGATAGGCGGAATGCGGCAGGTCTTGATAGAGGTTCTCGGTGGGCAGCAGGGTGCGGTCGCCAAGCGTCTGCTGATGAAACATCACCAGCGGCAAGAGCATTAAAAAGAGAATCGGGGTCAGGTCAGGCAGGATTCGGCGGCACAGCTGCATCAGCATTTTTTGAGACCAGGTCGTTTCTAGCAGGTGCAACTGTTATACACAGCCAAGCGTCTTTTTGCTAGGCAAATATCCCAAGTCCAAGTCCGTATATCCCAAAAAACGCCGCCATATCCCTTGCACGAGCCTCGATTCGGGTTACAATGGTAGCATGTCTGCGCAAGACAGGCTATGGAATCAGCGGCGGTCCCTGAATAGCCTGGCATACAGCAAAGATAAGATAGAATTGACGAGCGATACCGACCTGAACACCGCTTGCCATGCGCTTGATACAGCCGTCGCTGCTGCCCAGGCTTGATGGCCGACATTGAGTCAGGGTCTTGTTTCGACCGCGAACTCATCTGGATGAATTTTATGGCGGACAGTTTATTTGACAACCGCTACCGATATGATTATATCTATCCTCGCGGTCGCTCTGGCGAGACCTTGCGCGCTGTGGATACCGGCGCGGATGACCGTCCGGTCGTCATCAAGCGCCCCGCGCCCAATGACGCCCCGCCTATCCGCGCGGGGCAGGAGGTCAGCATCATCAACGAACGCGAGGCGCTGACCCGTCTGGCTGGGCATCCGGTATTGACCGAACTGCTTGGCATGGGGCAGTTTTTTGTCGGTGGCATCCCCCATCAATATATTGTTATGGAACGCGCCGAAGGCGTGATTATTGCCGATGAGGTGGCTGCGCTGGCAGCGAAACATCAACGCCTGCCCGAGCTTGAAATGCTGGAGATTGTCGGCGGGCTCATCAATCTGCTGCAAGCGGCACACGACAAGGATATTGTGTATAACGATGTGGATGCCAAGCACCTGTTTTGGAACCGCGACAGTTACACGCTGAAAGTGATTGACTGGGGCAATGCCGTTTTTCTGGAAGGCGATGAAGTCACCTTGCAGGGCATCAGCCGCCAAACCGATGTTTATCAAGTGGGCGAGCTCTTGTATTTTATCCTGTCTGGGGGTTATCGGGTCGAGGTCCCGCGCGATGCTGGCGTGGATTTCAAGCTCGATTTTCATAAGGATGCCGAACAGGTTCGGCCGCGCTTGCAGGAAATTGTCAGCAAAGCCGTGCATCCCAATACGCGTTTTCGCTACTCATCACTCACCGCGCTCAATGCTGACCTGTCGCGCTATCGCCTGCCGCTGGAACAGAAACGCAACCAGATTATCTCGCGCTGCATTGAACAGCTTAAGAATCCAAACCTGAGCCGCAACGAACTCATTGCCTTGCAGAGCAGGGTCGAATCGGCGCTGAAACAAAATCCGGCTTATCCGGTCGCTCGTGATATTTATAAAGAGACTGTTGACCGACTGCGCGACCTGGAGGTCTCTGCCGATTTGGATGCGGTGCAGATTTATATGGAAAACAGCAACTGGCCGCGGGCGGCGGATTTGCTGAATGAACTGCGCGGCCGCGCTGGCAGCAAGACCGCGGGCATTGTGCATCTGCTGCTGGATTGGTGCATCCTGCTGATGGATGCTCGGCTTCAGACGATTCCGGGCGCCATCGCTGACGGCAGCGCCCTGCTGTTCGATTACAAGCCCGATAAAGCCGCCAATATGCTCCTGCTGAACCAGCCAGATGATGAACCAGCCCGCATTATCCAATGGCGTATGGCGGAAAGCATCTCGTCGCATTTCCCCGATGTGCTTTTGCTGCGCCCCAATCTGTATCGACTCGACAATGCTGTGCAGCACCTGGAAGCGGATAACATTCCGGTCGATGAGGTGCGCACCATCCTGCAAGGGATAAGTCGGTCGCTCGACAGTACCGCCCAAATGGACAGGCCGCGAGCGGGTCTCTTGCGAGACATCTACCGCGAGGTGGTGGATAGCATCACCACACTCAACGCTATTTTGCAAACCCTCAGCTTGCAGCATGAATTTTCCGAGCGCCGCCTGCCCCTCAACGCCCTGACACGCGCCCTGAACGCCGCTATGGCGCTGGCGGACAACATGCACGTCATCGGCAAGCAGGCCGCCAGCAACCCGCGCGATGCCCTGACCGCCCTTGATGCCAGCCGCGCCATTGACCCGCCCAACCCTGTTTGGGATCAAATCGAGGATTTCCTGAGCCACCTCTACGAGATTTTACAAACCAGCCAGACTTATGTCCCGGCGGTGGATGGCTCTGACCTGGCAAATTGGCTCAAGGCAAAACAAAAGGAACTCCTGCCCTTTTCGGAGCAGCTGTTTGATAAGATGCTGAGCGACATGCTGGATGGCATCCACAGCGCCGACCAGGCCTGGCAGCGTTATCGCGAGGTTATCGTCGCCGGCAATAAAACCGCCGCCCTCCAGACATTGAAAGAGGCGGCGCAAACCGTCACCACCATCAGCCCCACCCTTTCCAGCTGGTTCAATCAACTGCGGACGGTGGTCGATGGCGCGCAATATGTGGAAAAGCATTCGGTGCCCGGACATTTGGGCCGGACGCTGGCAGATGGCTGGGCTGCCTTTGACCGCGGCCAGCTGGCCGATGCCGAACGGCTGGGAGAGCAGGCTATCGAAATTGCCCGCAGTGAAAACGAACAGCACATTGCCGAGCGGCTTTGGCGAGTAGCGCGTCTCCTGCGCGAATGGGTCGAGCGCAACGGGGTAGAAAGTGAAAGCCGCACCCAAAACACCCTGTCGAACATTGAAGATTTGTTTTCCGAATCCGAAACCGATACGATTGCCTCTTTTGCCATACAAATGCCCAGCACCGATACCTATCTCAAGGCGATGGGACAGGGGCTGGTGCAGGTCTTTGGCAGCAGCAACACGGCGGCGCTGCGCATTCTCTTCTCACAGTATATTCTGTCGGGTGTGCTGGATACCTATGACGGGGCGCTGGATGATGCCCGATTTTGGCGGACAGCCGCCATCCGCGCCCTGCCCCAAAGCGCCGACCGTCATGCCGCCATCCGCACAATGGACGAGTTTGTGGAGCGGCGGCGCAGTCTGCTCGCCGCGCAGGACATTTTTGCCAGCGTGGACGGCAAGCACATCCTCGGCGCCATCGACGAATTATACCGCCAGTTGGACAACAATCCCCAATCCCGCCTGCTGACGCCGGGCATACAGAGCCTGCTGACCCTCGAATCAGCCGTTAAAGATTGGGCGGATGGCGAATTCCGAGCCGCTGGCGGCAAAATCGAACAGGTTATCCGCGCCATTACCGAAACCGAATCCAGCGCCCAAATCTCCCTTGCCAATTATCGCGCCTGGATGATGGCATTGCAGGAGGCGCTTGCCGAGCTCAGCGTCAAGCGGCGCAGTATGATTCAGGAGATTGACCGCCAACTCGATGAGCCGCAGGAATTGATTCATGATGTGCTGCATCTGCAAGCCCGCGTGACCGAAGAACTGCTGGGTCAGGCGCATGCCAAAATGCTGATTGGCTGGCGCGACACTTATGAGCAGTTCCTGGAAATCTATACCAGCGAACTGCGCCGCAGCCACAAGCTGGAAAAGATGAACGAACTGTTCAAGGCGCTGTTTATTGACCGCAATCTGGTTTATCCACTGCTGCGTCACTGGTACCGCGTCGTTGACAGTTCGCCCGAATTTCCGGTGGTTGAGGCCGCCCCGCCGCCAGAAACCGATGATGAAGAACCGCCAGCGGCGCAAGACGACCAGGAGCTTCTGCCTGCCAAACAGCCAAAAGATTTGGCTGCCAGCCAGCGAGGTTTTAGCCGTATGCTGCTCATCGGGGCGGGCTTCATCGGTCTGCTCATTATCATCGGCGGCCTGATTGCCCTTAGCGCTGGCGGCGACCTTGGCGGCAGGCTGGCTGAACTTGGATTTTTGGCTCCAACCATGCCGACAGAATCCCCGACAGACAGCGAGGGCGCAGCGATGACTGCCGAGCCGCTCACGCCGACAGCGGCAGCGAATATGCCAGCAGTCGCCCCGCGGGAATCCAGTCAGGATGATGATGCCACGGCCGCTCCCGATGTGGGCAGAGCCGATGTGCTGGCAGCTAAGCCGATGCCGACCGCGACCCTTGCTCACAGTTCTACGCCAAGCCCGACTGACAGCCCGACTGCAGCCGATACCCCCACCCTGACGCTCACAGCATCGGATACGCCGACAGCCTCGCCGACGGCCACAGCGACTTTGCCGCCGGCTGGCTTGCAAGGTTCGCAGGATTTGCTCGCGCTGTACCGCAGGCTGTCGGATCCCTTCTGGAATGACCGCCGCTTTAGCCTGCAAGATGGCTCATGGCGTCTGGGGGCAGACAGCCAGACCGACGGCGATACCATTTTCTTCTTCCCGCCAGCCGACCTGCTGGATCAGCAGTTTGGCAATCAGGCGCCGCGGCGAATAAGCCGCCTGGAAGCGAATTTGGCACTGCGCATCAACGCGGCAGCCGTCTCTGACGAAGATGTCTATGTCGGCATCCTCTTCCAAAGCGCATCCAGCCCCGATAATGCCGGGATTGAAATTCGAGTCGTGCAGCAGAATGTGATTAATCTGGCTCTGTATGAGAATAACGAAGCCGATTTCATCAGCCAGCGTTCGGTCAACGCTTTGATTTTCCGCCTGCGCCTTGACCGCGACCCGCTTAGCGGCAGCGTGACCGCCTTCTTCAACGATTCGCAAATTGGCGAGCCAATGCCCTTCATCCCCTTTGATGAGGATGTGGTGCCAGTCATCTTTGTCAAGGATGGCGGCGTAACAGTGGGGGTAACAGCTTGGCAGATTACCTTGAATTAGGGATTGCTGCCCCTGCCAAAGCAAAGGGGCGACTCGGTGAGCCGCCCGAATTTTGCGAGGGATTAGCCCTCGGCAGCTTCTTTCACCGCTTCTGGCTGATGTGCATGACTGCCATTGGTCTGGGCTGGCAGAGACACCCCAGCGCCCATGCCCATCGTGCTGACGAAATTCTGCACCATGCCGGTCAGTTCCATGGGCAGGACAAACTTGGTCGAGGGGCTGCTGCCGACCTTCTCCAGCATATCCATGTATTGCAGCGCCATCGTTTTGGTGTCGATGTCGCGTGCCTGCTCATAAATCGCCTTCAGCGCCGCGGCATAGCCTTCCGCTTTCAGCAGCTGCGCCTGACGCTGACCTTCCGCCTCCAGAATTTGCGCTTCCTTATAGCCTTCCGCTTCCAGAACGGCAGACCGCTTCTGGCCTTCGGCACGGGCAATCGCGGCCTGCTTCTCGCCTTCGGCGCGAATGACTTCGGCGCGGCGGTCGCGCTCGGCGCTCATCTGTCGGTTCATCGATTCCTGAATGGCGCGCGGCGGGTCAATTTCACGGATTTCGACCGTTGTGATTTTCAT
>DAOUKA010000155.1:0-3423 GCA_034421915.1 Anaerolineae bacterium | reverse complement strand
ATCCGAACCGCTTCCATGCCAGCCATCTTGCGCGGCGGCGGGGCATCGCCCCTGAGTCGCTTGGCGAACCAAGCCGCCATCTTCCGCATGACCGCATCAATGCCGCCATCCAGCTGAATGCTCGCCCAGCCAAACTGCTCGGGGTCAAGCCCGCGTTCGGCCATCAAGTGGCGAAAATAGCTGTTGTGCGTGATTTCGCAGCCGTGTTCGAGCAGCAGCGCATGACGCAGTTTGGGGTGCTGCAAATAGCTGATGAGCGTCTCCTTGAATTCGGGAACGACGGTGCCGCCGCAGCCTTCGGTATGCACCAGGGTGACAAAGCGCGACAGCCCGGCGGCGCGTCCCATCTCCCCCGCGTTCAGGCTGTCGGTGGTCATCCGCGCAATCTGCCCCGAACACAGGCTGGTCGGCATCACCAATCCAATCTGCTCGCTGGTCAGCGCCCCATCGACTTCATAAACCGGGATCCGCAGTTCAGGCGCTTGCAGGTCGGCGGCAATTTGCAGCGGCCGACCATCATAGGTTTGGCTTTCCAGCAGCGCGGCATTCACCGGGCGGGTCTGCTGCCAGTCGCGCCAGATTTGCACCTGATAATGCCCGGCGCTTTCGCCAAGCGAACGCTGCCCGCTGGCCACATCGACCGTCAAATCCAGGGTTCTCCGGCCAACATCATCCAGCGCGCTGCCATCCAGATATTCACCGGCGTTGACATCCATATCATTTTTCAGCAGGTCATAGCGGGCGCTGGTGGTCACGATTTTGATGGTCGGCACAAAGGGAAAATTGGTAATCGAGCCGTTGCCGGTGACAAAGAAAATCATATTGCAGCCACTGGCGACCTGCCCGGCAACGCTTTCCAAATCATTGCCGGGGCTGTCCATAAAATAGAAGCCGGCGCTGGTCATCGGCTGGCTGTAGTCGATGACATCATGCAGCGGCACATCCGGATGACGTTTCGCCGCCGCGCCCAGCGACTTGAGGTAGATGTTATAGAGGCCGCGATACTTGTTGCCGCCGGAGGGATTGCCCTCGGCCGTTTGACCGTGCCAGCCGACCCATTCCTTGTAGCGTTCGACCATCGCCAGAAATCGATGCGCCGTCTCGAGCCGCTCCACCTTGTCCAGCACATAGGATTCGGCGCCAATCAGTTCGTCCGTCTCCGCCAGATTTGCCGAGCCGCCATAACGAATCACCTCTTTGGCGACCCAGGCCGCCAGTGGGTTGCCGCTGATGCCCGAAAAGGCATCCGAGCCGCCGCATTGCAGGGCGATTTTGAGCTCGCCCAGTGATTGAGCGCTGCGCTCGTTTCGGTTCACCCGCGGCAGCCATGCGCCGAACAAGTTCCTGAACCATTCGACATTTGCCTCGAAGGCATTCGACAGCGAATAAAATTCATGCAGGACAGATTCCAGTGGATAATGGCGCTGCCACATATAATCGCGCAAGGTTTGATTGGTGATGGCTTCACTGCCATAATCCACCGCCACCACCGCGCCGACATTGGGATGCACCATCAAGCCGGCCAAAGTCCGCAGCAGCAGTTCGCGATTGTTCGGGTCGCGATGCCCGCCTTCGGTATGGGCAATCGGCACAATGCCATCGACATGCTCCCAGGCATCCGCCATCCCGGCCGTCAGCCGCGTCAGCGTCCGCACAAATCCGGCCACCAGCGACGACGTCCCCAGCACCACAATCATGTTGCGCGTCCCCACACCCCGCCCGCCGGCGCGGGCATATCCCATAAAGCTGCGCATCTGGCTGTGCCTGGGCAAGGGCGGCGCCGCTCGGAAGGCGGCCGCATCAAATCGATAGGGCATAATCCGATTATCGAAGTTGGGCTGGGGCGGCAGCCCAAAATCAAGCTGACGGCGGCCCAACTCAACCTGCACGCCGCGATTCATCACATAATCGCCAGCTTGAATATCCCGCAACGCCACCCCGAATCGCTGCCCCCAAGATGTAAGCCGCTCGCCTTTCGGGATTGCCCGCACCGCAAAGCGATGCCCCTCCAGCACCTTGTGCGACAGGGCAAACTCCGCATTATCCCGCCTGACAGCTGTCCCGCGCGCCAAATCTCGAATCGCAATCGCGCAGTTGTCGGCGGGGTCGGGCAAACGTCCGATGTCCTGTAGCTTTGGCATGGCATGATCCTGTTCAATGAGGCTGATGGATAAATAATATAGCGAACTTCAAGCGCGATGACAAAGAACCCCCGCCCAATTTATGCTTGAATAGTGGCGACCTGTCCCGTATGGTAGGGGCGTGAACCCACGACGGCGGGAGGGAAACAGCAGGATGATTAAATTCATAATTCTATTCCAGCAGCCGACAGATGCGGACAGCTTCGAACAGGTTTATCAGGATTTTTTGGCATTGATCGAGCGGATGCCCCATATCATCCGCCGTCAGGTGGTGCATATCACTGGCAGCCCGCAAGGCAGCCCGTCATTCTACCGCATCCTCGAAATTTATTTTGAATCCCCGCAGCAGCAGCAGGCAGCGCTGATGTCCAAAATCGGGCAGGAAGCCGGGCAGGAACTGGGACGGCTGCCGCGCGGAACTTTCCAATTACTGTATGCCGATGTCTATGAAGAGGCTGGCGGCAGCACGCCCGCGCCAGAAATACTGCGCTTTGGCGATTTGTCGCTGGATACTGGCACGCATCGCGCTTATCGCAATGAACGCGCCATCGATTTAACCGCCAAAGAGTATGAACTGCTGCTGCTGTTCATGCGCAGCCCGCGCCAAGTATTGACCCGCGATGTCATTCTTGAGCATATCTGGGGGAGCGATTTCGATAGCGAGAGCAACATTATTGAAGTCTATGTGAGCTATCTGCGGCAGAAAATCGAAATGGATGCCGAAAGCCGTCTCATCCACACCATACGCGGCAGCGGATATGTCTTGCGCGAGGCATAACCGCTTCACAAAATCGCCTTCAATCCGGCGACAAAATCGTTCTTGCCGCCCTGCGCCGGATGTCGGACTTTGGGGCAGTCAATCGCGGCGGCGCTCAAGGTCTCATGCGCGACATTTCCAACCGCGACAATCCGCTCGAACTGCCACAGGTCAAGCACCTGCCGCAGCAGTTCCGCGCCCAGCCGCATTTCCGCTTTGCGCGGCTTGCGGTTGCTGAGCGCTCGCCCTTCCTTGTGCGGATGGAAAGGAAAAGCATTCCAGATAAAGGGCAGCCGCGCCAGACTGGACAGCGTATCCCAGACAATCGTCGCCGTCTGCTCGCCATAGACGCGCTCAAAGCCGGGCTCATCGACATCGCGAAAGCCGGCCGCCGCGCCAAACATATTCAGCGCCGGCACGCCTTCCAACAGGATTTTTCGGCTCGTTACCGGCACGCCGGTCAAACGGCAGCCGCGATAGCCAGGCGCTTCCATCACCAGCAGGACGGACGGCCGCCGCGCTGCC
>DAOUKA010000154.1:0-14534 GCA_034421915.1 Anaerolineae bacterium | reverse complement strand
CAACTATGAACACTTGCCCAGACTCATGGGGCCTGCTGGCTATGTCTATGTCATCAGGGATAAAAATTCCGGAAACTACAAAATCGGATATACGCGGCGAAATCCCAAACACCGTATCGAGGAATTGTCTGTAACTATGTCAGGCGAACCGCGCAACTTGGAGTACGTTCACATTATAAAAACGGATGATGCCGAGAGAACTGAGAAATACTGGCACGATCAATTTGACCATGTTCGAATTCGATCCGACTGGGAATGGTTTAGACTGAACAGGTCTCAATTGCAGCAAATCTGCAACTCGGCGCCGCAAGTACGGGGAGACCTGAGCAAAAGATAAAAATCCTGAAGTCTCTCATGGCTGTCTTTCGCTGTCCTTGCGCATCTATACGCAATTCCCGCAAAATGATCTCAAAATCGTTTGGTCTTATGACTTAAAAATCAATTCTGGTGCGATTGCTCTGGCGGCGCGGGAAGTTGGGGCTGCGTTTATGTTATACTGTATTTCCTGTTGGTTTTGGAAAGGCGGGGATGGCCTTGCCCGACAGTTGGGAATTAAAGAGACTTTCAATCAGCAACTATAGAAGGCTGCCCAGGCGCAGGCCTCCTGCTGGCTATGTATGCCTCATTCAGGATATGGCTTACGGCAGCCGTTACAAAATCGGACAGATGAATCACCCGGCAACTGATTTTGATCGTTTGACGGCTGGATTGCACTTCAAAACCGAAATCGCCTACATCGCAGAAACAAATGATGCTGACGCCAGCGAGCGTTATTTGCACCAGCGCTATGCCAGACACAGTGCAAGGGGAGAGTGGTTCGATTTGGATAAGGCGCAGCTGCGGGAAATCCGCAGACTGACCTCGCCGAGACAGCACGATGCCGAGGATAGGCGAAGGGAAGCGCCCCTTGATTTAGAGGAGCCTTTGCCAGCCTATCGATCGGAACGGCAGCAGCCGGTGTCGTTAAGGGATCTGATATCGGATAATTATCAAGCCCTGTCACCATTGCCCGAAAGCGCCGCCCGGCCGCCCCAGCGACAAAACGCGCCTCCGCAGGGTCAAGGCCTCAGCTGCCAACAGGTGGTTTCGCTGCTGTTGGCAGCGTCTGTTGTTGCTTCGCTGTTCGTGTTCGCTTTCGGATGGGAGGATAACACCCCGCCGCCTTCATCGGGCAATCGAAACCGCGATACAGTTGCATCTGTAAGCCTCAGCACGCGGCGCCCCACATCAACGCCGCGCCCCACCTTGACATCGACCAAGCGCCCTACATCAACTCCGCGTCCCACTTTGACATCGACCAAGCGCCCCACATCAACTCCGCGCCCCACTTTGACATTGACCAAGCGCCCCACATCAACGCCGCGCCCCACTTTGACATCGACCAAGCGTCCCACATCAACGCCGCGCCCCACCTTGACCGCGACTGACACTGATGTTCCAACCGCAACTGCGACTGCTACGCCGACACCAACTGCGACCAATGCGCCAACGCTGACCTCGACTGATGCGCCAACGGCAATTCAGACGTCAGCAGCAGCAAAAGCTGCCGGCGAGACATTGTATGTATCGACTCGGCATAATATGAGCGCTTTTGTCCGCGCCTGCCCGAGAACCAGCTGCAACGTCGTTGGTGGATTAGAGCCGGGCGCGGCGGTGCAATCGCTGGAGCGGGTTGTCGGTGAAATGGTTTATGGCAGCGATGAGTGGGTCAAATTCAATCATGGGGACGCTACAGCTTACGTCCACAGCGAACTCGTATCGAGCGAGCGCCCAAGCCAATAGCCTCTGTGTCCTTTGTGCCTTTGTGGTAAAATCCAAAATAATACGACAGCACGAGGAACGCGCTCATGCCCCAAATAGCCGAATTGTACCAAGCCATGAGTTATGGCCCTGCTCCCGAATCTTCTGCCAGCGCCCAAGCCTGGCTCGAGGCGCATGGGCGGCAGTTTGACCTGTTCATCGACAATCAGTGGGTTCAGCCGACCGAAGCGGGTTATCTATCGGTGGGCAATCCGGCGCGGGATGAGCCGCTGGCGCAGGTGGCCGATGCCAAAGCGGCGGACATCGACCAAGCGGTCAAGGCGGCGCGGGCTGCCTATTCATCATGGAGCGCGTTGAGTCCGCATCAGCGAGCGCGGCATCTGTATGCGGTGGCGCGCAATATCCAGAAGCATGCGCGTTTGCTGGCGGTGGTCGAGAGCCTGGATAACGGCAAGCCTATCCGCGAATCGCGGGATATTGACATTCCACTGGCGGCGCGGCACTTTTATTATCACGCTGGCTGGGCGCAGCTGATGGACAGCGAACTGCGCGATTATCGCTCGCTGGGTGTGGTGGGTCAGGTGATTCCGTGGAACTTCCCCTTCTTGATGCTGGCATGGAAAATCGCGCCAGCGATTGCGATGGGCAATACGGTGGTCATCAAGCCAGCGCCTTATACACCGCTGACCGCGCTGCTCTTTGCCGAGATTATTGCCGAAGCCGGATTGCCGGCGGGCGTGGTCAATATCCTGACCGGCGGCGATGAAGCTGGTGCTTCGATTGTGGCGCATCCCGATATTGACAAAATCGCTTTTACCGGCTCGACGCCTGTCGGGCGGCTGATTCGGCGGGTGACGGCGGGGAGCGGCAAAAGGCTCTCGCTGGAACTGGGCGGGAAGTCGCCTTTTATCGTCTATGCCGATGCCGATTTGGATGGCGCGGTCGAAGGGCTGGTGGATGCGATTTTTTTCAATCAAGGCGAGGTCTGCTGTGCTGGGTCGCGGCTGCTGGTGCAAGAAAATATCGCCCGCAAATTCATTAACAAGCTCAAATGGCGCATGTCGCGCCTGCGGCTGGGGGATTCGCTGGACAAGGGCATTGACATCGGCGCGGTGGCTGATCCTGTCCAGCACGAAAACATTGACCGCTGGGTCAAGCAGAGCGTGGCCGAAGGCGCGGACATCTTCCAGCCGCAAATCGACCTGCCCGACAAGGGCTGCTATTATCCGCCGACGCTCTTGACGAATGTTGCGGCCTCGGCGCGGGTGGCGCAGGAAGAGGTTTTTGGCCCGGTGCTGGTGGCGATGAGCTTCCGCACCCCCAGCGAAGCGGTGGCGCTGGGCAACAACAGCCGTTATGGTCTGGCGGCATCCATCTGGAGCGAGAATATCAGCCTGGCATTGGATACGGCTCGCAAAATCAAAGCCGGGAGCGTCTGGCTGAACTGCACCAATCTGTTCGATGCGGCGGCCGGCTTTGGCGGCTATCGGGAAAGCGGCTTCGGTCGCGAGGGGGGGCGAGAGGGGCTGTATGGGTATGTGCGCCCAGCCTGGATGGGACGTCCGCGGCCCGAATTGGGCGCGCCGCCGGCGGATTGGGGCGCGAACCTGCCGCCCGCGCCGATTGGCCTGGGGGTTCATGGCGGCCGCGCCCCCAATCTTGACCGCACTGCCAAGCTGTATATCGGCGGCGCCCAAAAACGTCCCGATGGCAATTATACCCGCGCGGTTTTGTCGCCTGCGGGCAAGCTGGCTGGTCAGGTGGGTGACGGCAACCGCAAGGATGTGCGCCAGGCTGTCGAGGCTGCTCACCAAGCCAAAAACTGGGCTTATTATTCGCCCCATAACCGAGCGCAGATTTTGTATTACATTGCTGAGAATCTGTCCGCCCGTCAGGAAGAATTTGCCCGCCGCATTGCCGCCATGACCGACGACAGCATGGCGGTCGGGCGGCAGGAAGTGGATGCCGCCATCCATCGTTTGTTCCATTGGGCGGCCTTGGCCGACAAATCGGGCGGCAGCGTGCAGGAAACCACCCTGCGCGGCCTGGTGACGGCCATCCATGAGCCGATTGGCGTGATTGGCATGGCTTGCCCGCATGCCTTTCCTTTGCTGGCTTTCGTGTCGCTGATTGCGCCAGCCATCTCACGCGGGAATACGGTTGTCTGCATCCCATCGCCATCCTATCCGCTTAGCGCAACCGACCTCTATCAGGTGTTTGACACCTCGGATTTGCCGGCTGGCGTGGTGAACATCATCACGGGCAATCGGGATCATCTGGTCAAAACTTTGGTCGAACATGATGATGTCGATAGCCTGTGGTATTTTGGCAGCAGCGAAGGCAGCC
Organism: Anaerolineae bacterium; assembly: GCA_034421915.1. GTDB lineage: Bacteria > Chloroflexota > Anaerolineae > Aggregatilineales > Phototrophicaceae > UBA6055. The sequence goes on along the minus strand of DAOUKA010000154.1, from coordinate 10,427 downwards.
GACAGGTCGAAGGGCGCTCGGCATTCAATCTCAAGCGCACCTGGGTCAATTATGGCGAAAAGCGCGATTGGCTTGACCCGCAGCAGGGCGCGGGCGAGGAATTTCTTCATCAGTCGATACAAATCAAGAATATCTGGGTGCCGACTGGCGTCTAGGCCCTTGAGGGCATGCAGCGTATATCGGCATCTGATAATCTAGTGGAGAATTGAATGAAACTCTATTCGTGGAATGTCAATGGCATCCGCGCCGCCCAGAGAAAGGGCTTTCTGGATTGGTTTCAGGCCGCGCAGCCGGATGTCTTGAGTGTGCAGGAGACCAAGGCCCGTCCCGAACAGCTGGATGATGCGCTGCGTCAGCCACCGGGCTATCATACCTATTGGGTCAGCGCCGCGAAGAAGGGCTATAGCGGCGTCGGGCTTTATAGCAAGACCGAGCCGAAGGATGTCAGGCTCGGTTTGGGAATTGAGGAATTTGACAGCGAAGGCCGCACGATTATTGCGGAATATGATGATTTCACCTTGATGACCACCTATTTGCCCAACGGCGGCCGCGACCATAGCCGCGTGCCTTTCAAGATGGCATATAAAGAGGCTTTTCTTGATTATGCCAATGGCTTGCGCGCCGCTGGCAAATCGGTTGTGTTTGTCGGTGATATTAACACAGCGCACAGCGAAATTGACCTGGCGCGCCCCAAGCAGAACCGCAAAACCACCGGCTTCCTGCGCGAGGAGCGCGACTGGATGGACAAGGTGGCCGCGCAGGGCTATGTTGACATCTATCGTGATTTGAATCCGGACAGGGAGGGGGCTTATTCCTGGTGGTCAATGCGCAGCGGCGCGCGGGAGCGGAACATTGGCTGGCGGATTGATTATTTTTTCATTTCGCCCGATTTGCGCGGTAAGGTGGAAGCCGCCGCGATTCATGCCGATGTACACGGTAGCGACCATTGCCCGATTAGCCTGACGCTTGCGTTTTAGGGGGTTGTTGCATCCCCGACGAGGCGGATTTTATGACGATTGACATTTATTTTTAACCCAAACCAAAAGGAGGCTTGCATGGCGAAGCAATACAGCAGCCCGCCGGCGATGATGATTGACCCGCGAAAGACCTACAGGGCAAAGATGGACACCAGCAAAGGCATGATTGTGATTGACCTGTACGCCGACCGCGCCCCGATTACGGTCAACAACTTTGTGTTTCTGTCAAAGGATGGCTTTTATGATGGTGTGATTTTCCATCGCGTGCTGGAAGGCTTTATGGCGCAGGGCGGCGACCCAACCGGCACCGGCCGCGGCGGTCCGGGCTATCGCTGGGATGATGAAGTTTCGGCTTTGCGCCTGCGTCATGATGCTCCCGGCACCGTCAGCATGGCGAACGCCGGCGCAAATACCAACGGCTCGCAATTCTTCATCACCTTTGTCCCGACGCCGCATCTTAATGGCCGTCATGCGGTATTGGGCCGCGTGGCTGATGACGAAAGCCTGAAAGTCTTGAATGCGCTGCAGCGGGTGGATCCACAGCGTCCCAATCCTGCGATTGTTCCCGATAGAATCAACGCGATTATGATCGAAGAGCTCTAACCCAAAAAGAACCAGTGGGGCGCTTCAGGATATACACGGCGGTCATCAGCCCGATAAACCACCAATGCGTGAAGGCAAGACGATCCCAAAACGGGACAGCATCGGTGAGTCCATAAATCATGTGAGCCACTATGCCGGCTGCAATGGCGACTGCCATTGTTCTGGAATGCCGATTTTCGCCCCGAATGCTTTGGACAGCCATCCAGGCGACGGTGCCATACCAAGCAAGAAACAGGAACAGCCCCATCACCCCCAGGTCAGTCCCCATTTGCAAAAAGGCATTGTGGGCATGTGGAAGTATTTTATTCTCATAATAGGGGATCATATATTCGTCGAATCTAACCATGCTGCGGTAGGTGGAGATGCCGCTGCCGGTTGCCGGATAATCCCGGATCATCCGCAGCGCTCGATCCCAAATCTGGAATCGAGACTCGATGACGTTTTGGTCGCGCGGTCTGAGGTTAAAGGCATCCAAACTGCTCGTGCTTAGCCTCAGAGGTGCTAAATCAATCGTTTCGGCTGCATCGGCATCGCCAATGGTTATCGCGTGCAATCTGTTAAAGCGGTTAGACCCTTGCGAGGAGAAGAACCCGAAGTATCGCCCATCGGTGCTATTGATGTTGCTATCGGGCAAATTCACATAGCCATAGAGCCTTAGATCCGTGTCGCTAGGCAGCCCGGCGTAGAACTTCACTCGATTGCCGGTCCTGACAATCTCAAAATTGATGATATTGCTGCTGTTAAATCTGTCGGGGAGATAAACGTCTTTGCGGTTTGTTGTTTCAGTCCAGGCGTAATTTACAGGGATAATATCAGCATAAGCCCCTAGTTGATCGCCAGCCCGTTTCGCATACCAAAAGCTCCAGTATTGAGGGTTGCCGCGATGACTGCGATGATCGAAGCCAATCGCATGCCCACTGTCTAACTCTTCGATATGATTGATCTGCTCATCACCTGTGCCAAACTGCCGCTCTGTGCCAAAGGCATAAATAAAGAAGTAACCTGTATCCCAGCTGCTTGACTCATCATGGCGCCCGGTACTGATTTGCAAATTCATGACAGTACGCGACCAATCTATATCAGGTCCTTCCAAGTGCAGCGCGCTGCCATCGGAAAAGTTCAGGTAATTGCCGGTCTCATCCCAATCATCGTTTTCACTGCTCATAACAGCGAGTATGAACAAGATGCCCGACAATGCCACCAAGCCCAAGAACGCCATGACGAAGCGCTTGGGCTTCTGTCCAGGCAGCAGCAAGATCAGGATAAGCAGTATGGCGACAGCCGTGCCAGCTAATGCAGACCGGCTCTGACTCAGAATCAGCGCGGTGAGGCTGAGCGCAAAACCAAACAGGCTGCCCCAGCGCAGCAGTCTGTTGATGACTGGGGATGGCGGGACGTCTTTGGTCTCATGCGGCGCCACAAAGGAGCCGATAGCGACTGCCAGCATGAAGGGGCAGAAATAGCTGATTGCGCCGGCGATTTCGTTCGGATTGAAGCTGAGCAGCATATCGGGCAATATCTGTTTGGGATCCAGCCGCGGCAGGTGGCTGGTCACAAAGAAAAGAATATCCCATTTGCCGATTACCGTCGCCCATTGAGAAGCGACCAGCGCCACCAGGCTTATCAGGATTCCCAGACAAATGGTTGCCAGCGTCAGATAGCGCAAATGTCGATGCTGCCGCGCATGTTCAACAAAGTAAAAAACCATAAGTATGCCGAGAAAGTATCGACAAACTATCACCAGATAATCGGCGCGTGACTGGGGGGCATTGTGGAAGTTGTAAAGGCTGACCTGCACAAAGAGCAGGAAAAACAGGTCAAGCGCGGTGCCGGTGAACAGGCGGCGGTGCGCCAGCCAGCGCAAGCCATATATCGGCAGCGCGAATATCAGCAAAAAGACATAGCGGTCACGGATGGCCGACTCGCCCGCGCCACTGATATGCCAGTAGGCAAGAGCCATGGCGGCTATCCAGATCCATTCAAGCCGAAGCAGCAGGCTGGCAGCCCGCTGCAAGCGATGATCGTTTCTACTCATCGGTCAGGCACAATTCAATCGGCGGCGGCGCGAGTTCGTTCAAAATGGAAAATTCCTTTCATTGCTATGACATGACCATGCCCTCTGGATTCACAGGATATTATATACCATGGAGACTCTGCTGCCCACTCTTTTTTTGGAAATTGATGGCTGGCAGCCGAATACATCGCTTTTGTCGGCTCTGTTTGATATACTTGGCTTATTGTGCTTTCCTGATTCAGCGGAATGCGAGTGTTGATTATGCTGCCAAACAGACGCGCGCCTCGTCGGGCGCCATCCACAGAAAACCTGCCGCCAAAAGCGCCGCCGTCGGATTATCGGGGTGTGCTGCTGGCGGCGGCTGTTATGATGATTGTCGGCTGGGGCGGGCTGGTGCAGTTAATGATGACGACCCGGCCGCGCATTGGCGGCGAGATTTGGCTTTTTTTCATTTTGCTTCAGATGGCGGTAACGGGAACGGCCATTCCGATTGTGGGCTTTTTAACGATGCGCTTCAAGCCCGCATTCGCCGCGGCGCCATTGGCCGGCGTCATTGTTCGGCGCAGCGTGTGGATTGGGATTATGGCCGTCACCTGTGCCTGGCTTTTGATTCCGCGTGCGCTTTCGCTGTCCTTTGTTCTGATTTTAATCCTCATGTTTGTTGTGATTGAGATTTTCCTGCGCAGCCGAGAACCGGCGAATGAACGATAAACAAAGCCGCCTGCGCCGCCTGCCATCTGTTGATACGCTGCTGGCGCAAGACCCGATGCAAGACCTGGTGCGAAGATACAGCCGCGAGCTGGTGGTCGATGCCATTCGGGTCAACCTGGAGGAAGCGCGGCGGCATATCCTGCAAGCGAAAGAAATCGACCTGCGCCCAAGCGCCCTGCTGGAGCGGATTGCGGCTTATCTGCGGCAGCAGTTTCAGCCCGCGCTGCGCCCCGTCATTAACGCGACGGGTGTGATTTTGCATACCAATCTGGGACGGGCGCCGCTATCCACCGCGGCGCAGCAGGCGATGCTGGCGGTGGCTGGCGCGTATAACACGCTGGAGTTTGACCTCGACAGCGGCCGGCGAGGCAGCCGCCTGCTGCATGCCAGCCAACTCCTGCGCAGCCTGACGGGCGCGGAAGATGCCATCGTCCTCAATAACAATGCCGCGGCGCTGATTCTGATTTTGCGGGCGCTGGCAGCCGAGCGGGAGGTCGTCATCTCGCGCGGGCAGCTGGTCGAGATTGGCGGTGGCTTTCGGATACCGTCCATCATGCAGGAGAGCGGCGCTCGACTGGTCGAGGTCGGCACCACCAACCGAACCCGCATCGCGGATTTCGCGGCGGCGGTGAGCGGGGGGACAGCGATGTTCCTGCGGGTTCACGCTTCCAATTTCAGGCAAGTCGGTTTTGTGGAGCAGCCATCCCTGCGCGGTATGGTCGAGACCGCCCATCAAAACGGATTGCTGGCAGTGGATGATCTGGGCAGCGGAACGTTGATGGATACGGCGCAGTTTGGACTGGATGCCGAGCCGACCATTCAGGCGAGTGTCCGGGCTGGCGCCGATTTGATTTGCTTTAGCGGCGACAAACTCCTTGGCGGGCCACAGGCAGGCATCATTATCGGCAGACAGGCCCTCCTCGCCAAGCTGAAAAAACACCCTTTGACGCGGGCGCTGCGGGTTGACAAGCTGACCTACGCCGCCTTAATCGCCACGCTTCAGCACTATCGGCGGGATGAAGCGCTGACGCAGATTCCGGTCTGGCGGATGATTTCGCGCCCGCTCAGCCAAATCACTGCCCAAGCCGAGCATTGGGCTGAACAGGCTGGCGGTTTTGTTTTATCAGGAGAATCGACCGTCGGCGGTGGCAGCCTGCCGGGCGCATCTTTGCCGACATCCCTGCTGGCTATCGAAACATCGTCGCCGGATGGTTTGGTGGCGCGGCTGCGTCAGGCCGACCCTCCAGTGATTGCGCGGGTCTCTGGCGGCCGGGTTTTGTTGGATCCCCGTACTGTGCTGCCCGAACAAGAAATGGACTTGATGAAAGTTTTGCTGTCCCAGCTTGCCGAGTAGAGAGGAATGACCCATGAAAGCCGACCTTGACCGCCTGATGCGAGCCCGCCAGCTGGACGGATTGATCATCTTTGGGGGCGAGGAGTTCAATACTGTCCGCTATTATCTGAGCCATGGCGCCCATATTACGCACGGCACGATTTTCAAGCTGGCTGGCAGCGAGCCGCTGCTGGTGTGCAGCCGCATCGAGCTTGAGGAAGCGGCGAAGAGCGGTTTGCGGGTGCGGACGGATGTGGAACTCGGTTATTATGATATTTTCAAGGAGGCCGAGGGCGATGCGCTCAAGGCGACCGTCTTGTTCTGGGCGAAAATCCTGAAAGAACTGCGCCTGACCGCGGGGCGCATCGGCTTGTATGGCACTTGGCAGGTCAACAAGACCATCGCCCTGTACCGTCTCCTGTGTGAGGAGATGGCGCAGTACGACTTCATTGCCGAAGACGAGCCGACCCTGTTTGATGAGGCCATGCTGACCAAGGATGGGGCTGAAATCAGTCGCATCCAATCGGTGGCGGCGCGCACGAATGCGGTAATGAAAATTGCCTGGGATTATCTGGCTGGCCTGGAAGCCGATGGCGAATATCTGCTGGATGCCGCCGGGCGGCGGGTGACTGTCGGGGATGTGAAAAGCCTGGTGCGGCGGGAATTGGTGGCGCGCGGGCTGGAAGATACCGGCATGATTTTTGCGCCAGGGCGCGATGGCGGCTTCCCTCACAGCCGCGGCGAAGCCGAGATGCCGCTGCAAATCGGTCAGGCGATTGTATTTGACCTTTTCCCGCGCGAATTGGGAGGCGGCTATCACCATGATATGACGCGGACCTGGTGCATTGGGCATGCCCCGCCGGACGTGCAGCAGGTCTATGATACGGTGATGGAGGCTTTTGATATTTCGGTCGAGAGTTTTGGTCTGAACAAGCCGACTCACTTGATGCAGGAAGCCGTTTTGGATTACTTTGAAGCGGCGGGTCATGCGACCGCCCGCTCGGACCCGCGCACGATGGAAGGGTATATGCACAGCCTGGGGCATGGCGTCGGCATCGACATTCACGAGCGCCCCTCCATCAGCCATATTCACCGCGGCGACCGATTTCAAATCGGGAACGTCTTGACCATTGAGCCAGGTTTGTATTATCCTGAACGTGGTTTTGGGGTGCGAGTCGAGGATTCTTTTTTGGTGGATGCCAATGGCGAACTGGTCTCCCTGACATCCTTCCGCAAGGATCTGGTGATACCGCTCAAGGAATCGGATCGCTGACAGCGAGACAGGCGGCCTGTCTGTATAAGTCTTGGGTTAAGTGACTTGGGAGCTTGGGGACATGACCGACGCAGAAAAACCATCGGGGCGGATACGGGTGGCGATTATCGGCTCGGGTCCCTCTGGCTTTTATGCGGCTGACCATCTGCTGAAGCAGGAAGTGCCGCGCATTCATGTCGATATGTACGAACGGCTGCCAACTCCGTTTGGCTTGGTGCGGGGCGGGGTAGCGCCAGATCATGCCAAAATCAAATCCGTGACCAAACTTTACACCCGGATTGCCGCCCGCGAACGTTTCAATTTTTTCGGGAATATCGAGTTTGGCTGCGACCTGCGCCGCGCCGATTTGAGCCGTCACTATCATGGGATTATTTATGCCGTCGGCGCCCAAACCGATAAAAAGCTTGGCATTCCCGGCGAGGATTTGCCTAACAGCTATGCCGCCACGCAATTTGTTGGCTGGTACAACGGGCATCCGGATTATCGCCACCATGATTTTGATTTGACTGGCGTCAGGCGGGTCGCGGTGATTGGCGTTGGCAATGTGGCGATGGATGTCGCCCGCATTCTGGCGCGTACCGGCGAAGAACTTTACCAGACCGATATTGCCGATTATGCTCTGGCGGCGCTCCAGGACAGCGAGATTGAAGAGTTGACTGTTTTGGGTCGCCGCGGTCCGGCGCAGGCGGCCTTCACCCATCCTGAAATCAAGGAATTGGGCGAAATGGCGGATGCTGATATTGCTGTCGCGCGGGATGACGTGACCCTGGATGAATTGAGCATCGAGGATTTGGAGCGCAGCGGCGACCGCGCGGCCCTGCGCAACGTCGATATTCTCAAGTCGTATGCCGAGCGCGGGCTGCGGGGCAAATCGCGCAGGATTGTCATGCGTTTTCTGGCATCGCCAGTGGAAATCATCGGCGAGGACAAGGTCGAGGCGATAAAAATCGTCCGCAATGAACTTTATCGGAATGAGCAGGGCAGGCTGCGCCCACGCGCCACGGATGAATATGACATATTGCCGGTGGATATGGTCTTTCGCTCGGTCGGGTATCGCGGCGTTGCCCTGCCAGATGTCCCCTTTTATGACCGTTGGGGGACGATTCCCAATGAGCGCGGGCGCGTTCTGACCCGGCATGGAGGTCGGGAGTACCTTGCTGGCAATTATGTTGTCGGCTGGATCAAGCGCGGCCCGACGGGCATCATCGGCACCAATAAACCCGATGCCATCGAATCCGCCAATCTGTTCCTCGAGGATTTGGGGGCGCAAAAGGCGCTGAAGCCCTGTGACACCAGCAGCGCCAGCATCCTCAAGCTGATACGGTCGCGTCAGCCCAATTATGTGACCTTTGCGGATTGGGAGAAACTTGACGCCATCGAACGTCAGCGCGGCGCTGCCGCCGGCCGCAGCCGCGTGAAGTTCACCCGCGTCGAAGATATGCTGGATGCGCTGGGAAAATCAAGCGAATGGCGCCCTGCTGGCGATTAAACGGGCAATTTTGACCAATTTTGACGAATTTGGCGAAAATACTTGACAAATGAATCAAAGTGTGTCACAATTCATATACAAAATATATTTATTAGAAAATTTATTGAGCCTCCTGCGACGCCCTGCGCCCCCCCGCGGGGCGTTTCGCGTTCCGGCATTTTGTGATGGCGCCGTCGAGTTTGTCAAATTGGCTGGAATGCGATAATCTCAATTTAATGCTGACATCACAAAGAGGTATGGTATGGAAGCCAGACAAATCATCCTTGAGCATATCAAGGCGCAAGACGAAGAGCTAAGCTATATCGCCAAAGCCATCTGGGAGCATCCGCAGGTGGCGCTGCAAGAGGAATATGCCTCAAGATTATTGGCTGACCAACTGGAGGCGGATGGTTTTTCGGTTGACTGGGGCGCGGGCGGGATGTCGACCGCCTTTGTGGCCGAATGGGGCGCGGGCAGGCCGATTATCGGCTGGCTGGGCGAATATGATGCGCTGCCCGGTTTGTCGCAGACTTTGTCCAGCGTCAAAGAGCCGCTTCAAGCCGGCGGCCCCGGTCATGGCTGCGGTCATAACCTGTTCGGCACGGCTTGCATGGCTTCGGTGATGGCGCTGAAAGCGGCCATGGCACGGCATAACATCGGCGGCACGATTCGCTTTTATGGCTGCCCGGCCGAGGAAACCCTGGTTGGCAAGACCTTTATGGCCCGCGATGGCGTCTTCGATGACCTGGATGCGGCGATCAGCTGGCATCCGGGCGCTTCCAACATCACCTGGAATGGCTCATCGCTGGCGATGAATTCCTTCAAGGTGAATTTTTATGGTGTGGCGGCGCATGCTGGCGGCTCGCCCTGGCTGGGGCGCAGTGCGCTGGATGCTGTCATGCTGATGGATGCGGGCGTGAATTATATGCGCGAGCATGTCCCGCCAGAATCGCGGATTCACAGCGTCGTGACCAGCGGCGGGCAGGCGCCCAATGTCGTGCCGGCATTCGCGCAGGTTTGGTATTTTGTGCGGGCGCCGCATCGTGAGCAGGTCGAAGAGATGTATCAATGGATGCAGGATATTGCCAAGGGGGCGGCCTTGATGAGCGGCACCAGCTATGAGATTGACTTCATCACCGGCTGCTATGATGTCTTGCCCAATGCGGTCATGTCCGACCTGCTCTATGAGAAGATGGCGGAAATTGATGATATGGAATTCACCGAGCAGGAACGGGCATTCGCCCGAGAATTGCAGGCGAGCTTCCCGGAGGGGTCGGTACAGCGCGGCTTCGACTGGATGAAGGCATCGAGCGGCGCCGAACTCGCTCCTGCCGAGATGGATGACCCCTTGTGGGAGCGGGTGCTGCCGCATTCACCGACGCCCCCCTTGATGGGCGGTTCGACCGAGGTGGCCGATGTCAGCTGGATTGCGCCCACCGGGCAGATAACAGCGACCTGCTGGCCCTTGGGCACGCCCGGACACAGTTGGCAGACAGTGGCCGCCTGCGGCTCGACGATTGGCGCCAAGGGCATGATTTTCGCTGCCAAAGCGATGGCGCTGGCGGGGCTGGATTTGCTGACGAAGCCGACTTTGCTGGCGAGCGCCCAAGCCGAGTTCGGGATGGCGCGGGATGGCCGCGAATACGTCAGCCCGCTGCCACCCGATGCCACACCCAAATAAGCTGCGAAGGTCAGCCTTATGCCTATCCAACACAGCGCCGCTTGCCTGCTGGCGCCAACGCGGGTTCATGAAGCAGCATGATGGAACAGAACGCGCCACAGGGAGTCGTCGCCGGCAGCATACCGCTATTCGCCGGACACCCCGCCTATGAACTGCTGCCGATAGCGGCTGTCCAGCGCACAGTCGATGCTGTCTGGGGCAGGCCGACGGCGGCCCAGATGTTCAATTATGGCGACGAGCAGGGAAACCCGCGCCTGATTGAGTTTTTGGCGCGTCGCCTGAACCAAAGCGAAGCCCTTAATATCAGCCCCGACAGCCTGATGATTGTCGGCGGCTCGACTGGGGGCGTGGCGATGATTGTCCGCCA
>DAOUKA010000153.1:0-5915 GCA_034421915.1 Anaerolineae bacterium | reverse complement strand
AAGTCCGCCAGACAGCCTGGAACAATTATGCCGACCGCTTCCTCGAATTCAACAACACGCTGGCGGCCGCCTATCTCGCATCGGTCAAGCACAGCGTCGTGACGGCCCGCCTGCGCGGTTATGACACCGTGCTGCATGCCAAACTTTCGCCCAACAACATCCCCGTAGAGGTTTTCCACAACCTCATCCATACCTACAGGCAGCATATCCCCACCTGGCATCGCTACTGGGACGTTCGGCGGCGGGTGCTGGGTTACGAGACGATTCACCCCTATGACCTGTGGGCGCCATTGACAGCCAATGACCCGCAGCTGTCGTTTGCCGAGGCGGTCGATATGATTGCCGGCGGCATGAAGCCCCTGGGCGAGGATTACGTCAACACGCTGCGCAGGGGCTGCCTTGAGGAGCGCTGGGTGGACTATGCCATCAACGACGGCAAATCCGAGGGCGCCTTCTCGGACGGATCCTATGACACCCACCCCTTCATTATGATGAGCTTCGATGGCAATTTGAGTTCCATGGGTACGCTGGCGCATGAACTCGGACACTCCATGCACAGCTATTATACGCGCAAGCATCAGCCCTTTATCTACAGCGGCTATTCCATGTTCGTTGCCGAAGTCGCCTCGAACTTCAATCAGGCGATGGTGCGGGCGCATCTGTTCGCCAGCAACAATGACCGCGATTTCCAGTTGGCGCTGATTCAGGAAGCCATGGACAATATCCACCGATATTTCTTCATTATGCCGACCTTGGCGCGTTTTGAATATGAGGTGCATACCCGCATGGAAAACGACGAGCCGCTGACGCCCGATATGCTCAACGAAATCATGTCAGGCTTTTATGCCGAGGGCTATGGCGAGACCATGAGCGATGACCCGCGCCGCACAGGCAGCACCTGGGCGCAGTTCGGGCATTTATACGAGCCGTATTACACCTTCCAGTATGCCACTGGCATTTCGGCGGCGCACGCCCTGGCAAACGCCATTTTATCAGGCGAGGACGCCGCCGTCGAACGCTATCTCGGCTTTCTGGCGGCGGGCAATGCCGATTATCCGCTCAACGTCCTGAAGGCGGCCGGAGTCGATATGGCGACGCCGCAGGCAGTGCAGGAGACTTTCAAGGTGCTGGAAAATCTGGTCGACCGGCTGGAATCGCTGATTTGAGCAGCGGGGAGTTTCACTCCCCCGCCTCATCGCCGCTCTCAGGCAGTTCGGGAGGTGAAGTCGGTTTCGTCACCGCTTCACGCTCCCTGCGTTCCTTGCGGCTGCTGTGTTGATTGTACAGGAATGCACCAGCTACTGATATGACAGAGCCGAATACAGTTACCAAACCCGCAGTGCTAAACCCTGCCAGAATAACCGCGAAACTGCCTGTCAGCATCACCAAAGCCAATACAAAACCAAGCCACATCCCAAGCCTTTCGCGTCGAATGAAAGCGGAGAGCAGGGACTTCTCCATTTCTGCTGTATTCTGTTGACCTTGTTTTTCCATTTCCATTCTGTGACGATGCTGTTTTTCGAATACAGTCAGAATACGGTCAGCGGCGCCGGGCATAATCTGTTCGTAGTCGCCCATCGTCTTTGGAGACGGTATGGGACCCGAATACGCTTCGACCTGAAGACCGGACCCAAGAATAAATTCTTCGCGTTTTTCTTCAGGTATGTAGTCAATTAATTCCGGTGGTACAGGAATGGGTTGGTCATCGTCAGGCAATTTATCTTGTGAGGGGCTTTCCATACTTACGAACTGTTTCTTTCACGAAATTCTTTCTCGTACTCCTGGATTGCCCAGCGCATACTCTCGCCCACCGCCTCCCAATCCGACCGTATGGCATCCGCATCAGATTGCGTGGATTCAGCCTCATGCCTTTCGCGTATCTGCGCGATGACATCGCGGTTTAATGCACCCGTGAAATCCATCAAACTGGCTATCCCCCGCAAAAAGGGATGCTTGGGCAAATAAAATGAGTTGGCGATTTTCCGTCCGCTGCCCTTCATCTTGTCCTCACGCGCACATAAACTCAATAGATATACTCTATCATACAGGGTATCCTGACCTTCTGTCAACAGACGCCCGCCCATTTTGCGTCAGCGCCGCCGCCCGATTTTTCATTTCAGCCGTGATAGGTTACAATATAGCGCAGACTGATTCCACACTGTCTGGAGAAGACACCATGCCCAAAATTGCCTTTATCGGTGCGGGGAGCTTCGGCTTTACCCGCAAACTGGTCAAAGATATTCTGACCTTCCCCCTGCTCGAAGGCGCAGAAATCGCGCTGATGGACATTGATGCCGAACGGCTCGATTTCGCGCAGCGCGCCGTCAAGCGCATCATCGCCGTCGGGGAATATCCCGCCACCGTGACCGCCACCATGGATCGCGCCGCCGCGCTGAAAGATGCCGATTATGTGATTGTGACCATTCTGGTCGGCTCGACGGATGTCTGGCGGCATGACATCGAAATCCCGATGAGATATGGCGTGGATGTGAACGTGGGCGATACCCGCGGGGTTTCGGGGATCTTCCGCTCCCTGCGCACCATTCCCGTGATGGTCGATATCGCCCGTGACATGGAAAGGCACTGTCCCGATGCGCTGATGCTCAATTACACCAATCCCATGGCTATGCTCTGCCGCGCCATCGACATCGAAACCGACATCCGCGCCACCGGCCTCTGCCACAGCGTCCAAGGCACGTCCAAGATGCTGGCCGACTGGATTGAGGCGCCCTACGACGAGATTCGCTATACCTGCGCCGGCATCAATCACACCGCTTGGTTTGTCGAATATACTTGGAACGGTGCCGATGCCTACCCGCTAATCCATCAGGCAGTCACCGAGAACGAAACCATCTATCATGCCGAGCAGGTCCGCAACGAGATGTATCTGGCGCTCGATTATTACGTCACCGAATCCAGCGGCCACAACTCCGAATACAACTGGTGGTTCCGCAAACGCCCCGACCTCATCGAAAAGTATGCCACGCACGGCACAAACTGGAATCCCGGACATCACGCCTATATCCTCAAAGAATACCAGCGGCGCGAACATGACTGGCGCGATGACATTCATGCTTGGTTTGCCCAAGACGACATCCACCTCGAACGCGGCCACGAATACGCGGCCTACATCATCAACGCCATGCAGGGCGGCCGACCCTTCAAGTTCAACGGCAACGTCCCCAATCACGGACTGATTGACAGCCTGCCGTCCAATGCCTGCGTCGAAGTGCCTGTGTGGGCCTCGCGCGATGGGCTGGAAGCCGTCGCCGTCGGCCCCCTGCCCGCCTCCGTCGCCCCGCTGACCAGCCTCTGCTCGCAGATTGAAGAGATGGCCGTCGCGGGCATCCTCAAGGGCGACCGCCGTCTGATTTATCAGGCTGTCGCTTATTCCCCCCTGTCAGCGGCCGTCTGCTCGCTGGCGGAAATCCAGTCGATGGTGGATGACCTCTTCGCCGTCAACCAACCCTACTTGACGCCCGCCTTCGCCTAGTTATTCACCACAGGTCACCTGGGCACAGAGAAAAGGGAGATTCCAAGATGATCCTCCGTGTCCTCTGTGCCTCTGTGGTCAAGTTTCAGATTTAGCTGCTTGGCGCCCTTAGCCGTTCCCTGGCCGCCAGCGCCGGCGCGAAGTTGGGATTGAAGTTGATGGCAGTCTGATAATTCTGGAGCGCGAGCGCGGTTTCGCCGCGCCCTTCGCGCGCCATCCCCAGATAATACCAGGTCTCCTCGACAAAATGCCCGCCGCCATCATTTTGATTCTGGCGAACCATGGCAATCATGTCATCATAGCGCCCCGTATGATAATAGGCTTCATAAGGCCCAAACTGATACCACATCATCCGCCACGGCAAACCCAATGAAAGCGCTTGGTCATAAGCCTGCGCCGCCGCATCAAACATGCCCAGCCTGACAAAACTGCTCCCCATATTAAACCACGCATGGGCATCGCTCGGATCAGCAATCGCCTCGGCGCGCGCCCGCTCCAGCGTGATGATGTGATTCTGCCATTCGTCGGCATGATCGCCCAGCAGCGTCATAAGCTCAGCCTCGCGGTCAGCCGTGTACAGCACAAGGTAGGTGTAGTTGAAGTGCTGCCATTTCTCGTTGATGTCATCATAACTGTAGCGCATATCAGACCCAAGGAAGCTGTCCATCGCGGCAAACTCCCCAGCAGCATTGTCATAACCCGCCAGCAGCAGATAATGCCCCATCCAGTCATAGCCCGCGGGCAGAAAGCCCTTTTCAATAATCACCGGAAATTGATGAACCATCAGCCTTTGCAGCGTCTCAATGTCGCCGCCCGAACGCACCAGCCCATAAATAGGCGCTTCGGGTATCTGCGTGTTGACAAATTCAGCCATCTGCCACGGGCTGACGTTCTTATCCTCGCGGTCGGGCTTGAGCCAGTTGGCGGCGCGCTGCTGGTCATCGGCATAGCCAAAATGAACCAGCGCATTGGTGAGGGTCGCCGGCCCGCAGTTGTTCCAGCCTTGCAGTTCATCGCCAAATGTGTTGATTCGATACGCCTGCGGCAGGGGCGGGACGCTCTCGCTCTGTTCCTGCGCCAGCGCACTCCCGACAGCCGCCAGACTCAGAAGCAGCGCCATCATCAGCTTAATCGTTTTCATCCTGAATAACCTCGATGACTTCGGACTGCGGCCCTATGATACACTGGAGGCGCCCGTATAACAAGCGCCCCCTGTCACGATGCTATGCTATGCTTTTCTCCAAGAATCAGCCACCAGCAGTAGCAGTACGCGCCGCACGATTGAGACCATGCCTCGTACAGTCCCATGGCGACTCGGCGCGCCGCTCTCTGCAAATCATCCATGGCGGTAAAGTCGCATCCCATCCACATATATAATTTGTGTCGCTTGGGTTTATGTAATTGTTTGGATACGTCATCAGGCAGTACGCCCTTCCCCATGGCAAATCCGGGGACACCTCAGGCCGCGGGGCTGCTCTTGTTGGTGGGGCTTCTCCACGCATACAATGACCGATCTCTCCTGACAGGACGCCGCGCTCAACCGCCGCCGCGCACCAGCCCAGCCGCCAGAAATAGGCATTCTCCGCTTCAGTTCCCGCGTTGCAGAAATCCCATTCGGTGTAGCATTTGTTGGGCTGTGCGCCTTCTGGCATGGACGAAACTGCTGAAGCGGATGATGATAACGAACGGGGATAAGAGACGGTTCCTTCTTCCTGACCCATGCAGGCGCTCACCGAGACCGATGCCGCGCCACTCTCAACGGCGGCGACGCACCAGCCCAGCCGCCAGTGATTGGCATTTTCGGCTTCACTGCCGGAGTTTCAGAAGTCCCATTCGGTGTGGCATTTGTTGGGGTCTGGGTCTAGGGTCTGCCCCCCCCCCCCCGACTGTGCCTGGGCCAGCAAAGCCAGCACGACGCAGGCGGCGAACAAAACGATACTAACGAACCAACGTGATGCCTTCTGCAAATTCATCTTGAACACTCCTTACAAAACTAATTTGAATTGCTTAACCAACGGGAAACCTCACATCGCTTAATAGCTTAACACCCGCGGTTTCCAATGTCAAATCAGTTTGGAGAAAATCGCGCTTTAACAGGAAAGCGAAACAGGGGCGCTTATATAACAAGCGCCCCCTGTCACGATGCTATGCTTCTTTTCCCCAAGAATCAGCCACCAGCAGTAAGGGTAAGACTCGCATCACTGAGACCATGCCTCGTACAGTCCCATGGCGCCTCCTCGCGCCGCTCAACGCAAAGCATCCCTGGCGGTAAAGTCGCATCCCATCCACATATATAAACGAGTTTTCCGTCTAATTCACCTAAGTTGTCTGGATGCGTCATCAAGCAGTATGCCCTCCCCCATGGCAAATCCTGCGACGCCTCAGGCGACGGGGCTGCTCTTGTTGGTCCTATGCTTGGGTT
>DAOUKA010000152.1:0-3789 GCA_034421915.1 Anaerolineae bacterium | reverse complement strand
TCCAGCAGGTGCTTCTCAACATTTGCATGATACATAAACGCTGTGTCAGCGAGGTCTTTGAGATGATCCATTTGCATTCCTCGGGCCGGCTGTCTGTCAAAGCAGTTCCTGCACGTTGTCGTGTATTTTCCGAATGGCGGCGGCAATCTCGTGCATGTCTTCCTCATCGCCCAGCAGGGCATTCTGCATAATCCATACGCTCTCCTCGGCTTGGCGGATGGAGTTGGGGAAGGGCTGATGCAGAAAGTCATGCGCTTGCGCTGCCTGTTCGCCACTGAGCCGCTGCCGGTAGCTGCCATTGGTAAAGACATCCAGCTGATGCAGTGGCGGATAGGGCGCCTGCAGGGGAATGCCCTCGGCTTCCAGCGCGGCGGTGAACTGCCGTCTGGGAATATCCGAAAAGGCGCGGCTGTCGAAGTGGAAAATATAAGCGTAATGCCCGTTGCGCGTCACCCGTTCATCTTGGACTTGCGGGCTGATGCCGGGTATGCTGCCCAGCAGGCTGTCCAGCAGTCGTCCATTTTGATGACGGCGGGCGGTCTGTTCTTCGAGGCGGGTTAATTGGGCGCATAAAACAGCGCCTTGCCATTCGCTCAGACGATAATTCGAGCCATAGATAAAATGGCTGTAAAACCATTCGCCCGGCATCCGCCCGCAATCGTGGGTGGCACGCGCCAGACGTTCAAACTCGTCATCATTGGTGATAATCATCCCGCCTTCGCCGGCGGTCATCGTTTTGCTGGCCTGGAAGCTGAAGGTGCCGCCTTTGCCGAAGGTGCCGATTTTGCGCCCGCGCCATTCGCTGCCATGCGCATGAGCGCTGTCTTCCAGCAGGGCGATTCCATGTTGGTCAGCCACCGCCGTCAGCTGATCCAGGTCAGCTGGCAGCCCGCCCATGTGCACCGCAATTATCGCCTTGGTCTTCTCCGTAATCGCTGCCGCGGCAAGTTCGGGATCCATGCAATAGGTATCGGCTCTGACATCCACCAGCAGCGGCAAGGCGCCGGCAAACAGCACCGCGCTGGCGGTTGCCACGAAGGTTGCGTCTGGCACAATGACCTCATCGCCCGGCCCCACGCCCAGGGCCGCCAGCGCCACCTCAATGGCGTGAGTGCCGTTGGTGATGGCAATGCCATGCTTTGCCTGATGGAAAGCTGCGAATTTATCCTCAAATTCGCGGGTCTTGGTTCCCGGGGTGCGCCACCAAACGCGGCTCTCCAGCACGTCATTGAGCGCTTCCCGTTCCAGGTCGTCATAGATGGGCCAAAGGGGGAATGGTTTGGTCTTGCTGGGCGGCGCGCCATGAATGGCAAGTTTGGGCATATTGACCTCTCCTGTTTTATCGGAAGCTCAACCCTTGAGTGAACCCAGCGTCAAGCCTTTGACGATATATTTTTGTGCAAAAATCGAGAAAACCAGCATCGGCACAATCGCAACAATGGATGCCGCTGTCATCGGTCCCCAGTTGATTGAAGCATAGCCTCGAAAAGAGGCGACCGCTACTGTGATTGTCTGCGCATTGCTGAAGGACAGCGACAGCGCAATCGTCAGTTCATTCCATATCCAAATCGCCGTCAGGATAGCGGTTGCCGCGATGCCGGGCGCAGCCAGCGGAATATAGACATGGCGCAAGGTCCTTAAATGATTGCAGCCATCAATCCGTGCGGCGTCATCAAGCTCGGCGGGGATTTCTTTGAAGAAACTGCGAATCAGCCAGACGGCAAAGGGCAATGAATGCACCTGATAAACCAGCGCCAAGCCAATATGGGTGTCATACCAGCCGATTCGCTGATACAGCACATACATGGGAATAACGAACAGGAACTCCGGCAGCATATACGCCAATAACAGCCAAATGCCAAACAGCTGCTTCCCGCGAAAGCGAAAGCGATGAATGCTGTAAGACGCAAAAATCGCAATCACAATCGCCATACTGACGCCCAGCAGGGTTACATATACCGTATTCAAAAAGGCATCCACAAAGCCGGGTTTTTCCCAGAGCGCCGCGTAATGATCCCAGATGGGTTCAAATATCCACTTTGACATCAGCGCGACAATGATGCCCGAAACCATTAAAGGGGTGAGGAGCAGAGTGCGGATAATGCCGGCGCCAAATTTCAGGCGGTCCACAACAAGGGCAAGACCCAATCCCAATAAAACTTCGACAGTGGTTGCAAAAAAAGCGAAGCGCGCTTCACAAGACCAACCCTCTAAAGCGCATGACCCGCGTAAGCCGCCTCGATATTGGAGCGGACCTGGGCGACAAAGGCTTCGTCAATCGCGGCTTCGTGGGCAATGCCGTACCATAAACCAGCCTGTCGGACAAAATCGGACAGGTTAAGCATCGCTTGGGAAACGTCATCCCAAGTGATGTTCATCGCTTCGGGGCGAATATCCACGCCTGCCCGTAAAATCGCATCCAGCATAGCTTGCGGTTGGGCATTGTGCAGCAGCGAACCCACATAAATACCCAGACAAACGGGCTGACCGTGAATAAACTTTTTGCCAGTATAGTATTCTAAAGCATAAAACAGAAAATGGTCAATGCCTTCGATATGGCGCGGATTCCAGCCGGCATTGTGGAAGGCGGCCCCGCCCCAGCGATTGGCGGTCATCAAGGCGCGGATGCCATGTTCATTGACCTGACGAATATCATCCAGAGCATCCATCACCGCACCCATCACGGCTTGCGCTTCAGCGACCAGTTTCGGATCATAGGGCCATTTTGCCTCTGTTTTTCCGCGGGCATGAGCAAGCCGCCAATCCGCATGGGCAGTATGATAGCACAGTATCTCACAGATGCCGCTGCGGTTCACGACTGGCGGCGCGTTTTGAATGACATCAAAATCAACATAGACCGCCTCGGGAACAGCCCAGCCCACATAGCGCACCTTGCCGCTAAAACGCAGCCCGCAGCGATGCCCAAAGGCCGCGTTCACCGACATAGAAGTCGGGACCTGGAACAAAGGCAGCCGCCGCGACCAAGCGAAATACTTGGCGACATCCAGCGCCTGCCCGCCGCCCAAACCGATGACGCAGTTCGCTTGCGGCAAAGCAGCCACTTCGTCAGCCAGCTCATCGCCATCAATGGTCGTTACCAGATAAGGGCCCGCCAGATGTTCGTCAAAATGAGCGGAAAATTTCGCCCATAAATCATCCATCGTAACGACAAGATAAGGGCGATGAACAAAGTTCGGCAGTTCGCCAATTAAATTGCGTCCGAAGATGGTTGTAAATCCAGCGCTGTTTTGCATGTCAAGTCTCTCTTTAATATAATTTGTTCAGTATATCGCTGATTGATGCGGATGTCGACACCAGCGAAGAACTCGGCATTGATCATCGCACTGACTGATTTGACATTGGGAGCTGCGGGTGTTAAACTTCCGAAGTGATGGGATGTTTCCCATTGGTTAATCGATTCAAATCAATTTTGAGGAGGCAGTTAAGATGAATTTGCAGCAGCTTTCACGTTTGTTCGTTAGCGTCGTTTTGTTCGCCGCCTGCGTCGTGCTGGTCTTGCTGGCCCAGGCACAGTCGGGGGGGGGGGCAGACCCTAGACCCGGCCCCCAATAAATGCCACACCGAATGGGATTTCTGCAATGCCGGCAGTGAAGCCGAGAATGCCTACCACTGGCGGCTTGGCTGGTGCGTCGCCGCCGTCGAGAGTGGCGCGGCATCGGTCTCGGTGAGCGCCTGCATGGGGCAGGAAGAAGGAACCGTCTCTTATCCCCGCTCGTTATCCCCCGCTTCCGCATCATCCTCGTCGTCCATGCCAGAAGGCGCACAGCC
>DAOUKA010000151.1:0-6997 GCA_034421915.1 Anaerolineae bacterium | reverse complement strand
AATTACCCCCGATGTTTAGCGCCGCGGATGCGATGCCTGACTGTACGCATCCCGAAAGGCATGCTTGTGGCGCAGCGCCCTATAAAGCTGCTCAAAGCGATGCTGGATGGCATCATCAAATCTGACCCGCATATCATAAGCATCTTCCCGGTCGCTGCGATAATAATTTTTCTTGCGACTGTATTGGGTAAAGCCATATTTGCGATAAAGATTCTGGGCGACCGTATTGCTGACCCGCACTTCCAGGACGATGTACTCGGCATTCAAGCGCAAGGCCTTGCCAAACATGCCCGCCAGCAAAATCTCGCCAAAGCCGCGCCCGCGATAAGCCGGGTGGGTGGCAATCGTGCTGATGTGCGCCTCGCCGTCAATCTTCCACAAGCCACCATAGCCGACGATGCAAGGCTTGTCTGTGAGGGTTGGTGATTCCTGCCTGAACCAGCCGCTTAACCAATGCAGCCAGCCTCTATCCGCCGTCGGCTCCTGGGTCGAATCACCAAGCTGCTCTTCCAGCACCACCATGTGGCTTACCCTCGATTGATGAATCTCGAAGGCATAAGAATCCTTTGACCAGGGCGGGGTAAAGGTCAGGCTGTCGATGGCGGCGACATGATGAATATCATCCGCCTGCATATAACGCAAGGTCAGGCTCATGGCGCGGTGTTCGGGTCAATCCCTGTCAGCGCAGCGACTCCATGTCTACATCCGGAAGACTTCGGCTACCTGAATGCTGCCGCCGACTTCTATGTATGGGCTGGCTTTTGCTATTTCCACCGCCGTTTCCAGGCTGTCTGCCTCTATAATCGAGAGCCCGGTCAGACGGTCAGTGCTGCTGTCGCTGGAAACACCAGTGGCGCTGACGGATGTCGGCTGCCCCAAGGGCATCCCCGGATTGACAACTGCTTCGCCCAAGCCGCTGATCCAGGCGAAGAATTTTTGCTGGTGTGCCTGCCCCTCTTCCGCGCTGTCGAATTGGGGTTCACCGTAATATAGAAAGGCGTACTGTGCCATTGCATGTCCCCTTGTCTGTAGAATGAGGTTTATTTTATCGCTTGCATTGCGGAGTGTACTCGAATGCCATGTTTGGGTTAATACCTAACTGCCGCAGTTCACTCGAAATATCCCAACTGGCGCAGATTGGCGGCGACCTCTTCGCTGACCGCGCCTGCCACCGGGTGATGTTTGCGCGGCGCGTCCATACGGGCGGCAAGTTCAAGCACCTTGCCGCGCATGTCGCTGGCGACCGATGCCTGCATCGCGGCGATGTCATCCTGCTCGGCGGGGTCGGCGCTGATGTCAAACAAGCCCTCTATCGACTCGCCCACCATGGCCAGCTTGTGATGTCCCTGATACAGGCCGCGGCGGGTCTGATGGAGTTGCAGTTCCTCGATGTGATGAGGTGTGCGATGCTGCAGCACATGCAAAAAGATTTTCGGCGGCACGGCTTCGGCATAAACGATGTCGGCTTCCTGCTCTGGCTTGCCCTGGAGTGAACCCAGCAGGGACAATTCCGCGACATCAGACTGGACGAGGGGCGGGGCGATGCCGGCGCAATCCAGAATGGTATGGAAGATGCGGCGCGTGCTGACATTGCTGCGGATGCTTTTGGCAGGAAAACGCTCCAGATCATAAATCATCAGCGGCACATGCACCAATTCCTGATAGACAGCAAAACCATGCCCGAAAAACCGATGGTCGCCATGCCCCTCACCGTGGTCAGCCGCAATAATCACCAGGGTATTATCGAGGTGGCCGCCCTTGTCAAGGGACTTGAGGAAATGCCCAAGCTGTCGGTCCTGGTGCGCGATCTCGGCATCATAAAAGGCATCAATCGCATGGCTCTGCCAGGCCTCGAGCGGCGCGTCAATCGGGCTTGCCCAGTGTGCCGGGTCGCGGTTGAAGCGGCTGATAAAGCTAAAGGCATGGCGGTCTCTGCTCAGCGCGGGGTCAATCTGCCGCAGGATGTCCTGCGGTGGCCGATAGGGTGTATGCGCTCCCATCAGATTCAGAAAGGCAAAGATTGGCCCTTCGGCGCCGCCGGCATGGTGGCTTGTCCAATATCCCAGCAAATCATCAAGCGAGCGTTCGGTATCCCCTTTATAGTTCGCAAAACGCGCCAAAGTCGGGAAAAACAGTGGATTCAGTGACCAACGAAAGAGGTCATCGTGCTGTGCGAATAAATTGCTGATGCGCTCGGCCGCCCGCCGAAATTGTGTGGCGAAGGCCCGCCGAAGGCGGCTGCGCTCCATCGGTCGTTTGGGAGATGTGCCGAAATAATTGTAGAAGGCATCAAATCCGCGCGTGAGTTCGTTATCCAGCACACCGACCAGTGGATTGTTGGAAAAGCCAACTGTATGATAACCCTCAACCTGCAAAATCTCCGCCAGCGTTGGATAACTGCGGCTGAGCCTGCCGTTGGCCTGGGTTAGCTGATGGGCGCCTGGATAGATTCCGGTGAACATGGAAGCATGGGAAGGCACTGTCCACTGCGCGGGCGCGATGGCGCGGTCGAACACGGTCATCCTTGTCGAAAAGTCATCCAGACAGGGCGATGTCTCGCGCCAGTAGCCATAGGTCGATAAATGGTCACGGCGCAGGGTATCCAGAATAATCAGCAGAATATCGGGCTTGGCTGGCATGGACTGCGCTTCATGGTGAATGAAAGAAGGCGGATAGGCTGTTTTCCAGCGCGTTGGCGATGATGAACGGGTGGCGCGGCATCGTGTTATCCCTTGACTGCGCCCATCGTAAAGCCTTGCACCAGACTGTCGAGGAACAGATTGTAGGCGAAGCCGACCGGGAGGGCGATAATCAGGGCGGCGGCAAGCAAGGGCTGCCAGAAATAGACATCCCCCAAAATCAACTCGGTGGGTACGCCGACGCTCAGGGTGCGCTGCTGCGTATCGGTGATGAAGACCAGCGCATAAATAAATTCATGCAGGGTCAGCGTGAAGGTGAAGACAATCGTGGAGATAATCCCCGGCAGCGACAGCGGCAGGACGACGCGGATAAAGGCTTCAATGCGGTTATAGCCATCGACCAGCGCGGCTTCCTCCAGTTCGGGGGGGACGGCCTTGAAGAAGCCCTGCAAAAGCCACATGCTGAAGGGCACAGTGAACGATGGATACACCAGAATGAGCGCAAGCGGGCTGTCCTTCAGCCCCAGCCAGACGACGATGCGGAACATAGGGATAAACAGCAGGGTAGGCGGCACCAGATACACCAGAAACATCAGGATGCCGGCTCGTTCGCCCCAGCGGCCAGTGAGCCTTGCCAGCGCATAGGCGGCCGGCAAGGCCAGAATCAGCGTGATGCACACTACCGCAATGCCCACCACGACTGAATTGCGAATGAAATCGAGGTAGGCGGTGTTGTTAAACAGCGCTTCCAGATGTTCCAGCGTCGGCTCTTGCCGATAGACAAAGGGCTGGGGGCGGCGATAGAGGTCGCCATCCGCTTTGAAGCTGTGCAGGAACATAATCAGAAAGGGCGCCGCCGCAAAAAAACAGAAGACCAGCACCATCAGGTAAAAGGGCGAGCGCCGCAGGATATGCGCTAGCTCGGCGCGGCTGGCGCCATATTTGCGGCAGCGATAGAGGATGCGCAGCGCGACCAATGCGATAAAAACACAGACGACCAGCGCCCAAAAATTCTGCAAAATCCAGACCAGCCAGCCCATCAGCGCACCTCGGCTCGGCTGGCGACCCGCAGCATGACAATCGTCAGAGCCAACAGCAGCGGAAAAGCGAATAAAGCCATGGCCGCGCCCTGCGCCAGATTGCCGCCTTCGATGCCAATCTGGAAGGAATACAAACCCAGAATCCGCGTATAATCGACAGGCCCGCCGCGCGTGAGGACATAGACGACGGTCATATCGCCAAACATGGTAATCATACTGAAGAGCAAGGCAATGACCATAATCGGCAAAATCAGCGGCAGTTTGATTTGCAACAGGGTGCGCATAAAGCGAGAGCCATCGACCTCTGCTTGGTCGAGAATATCTGTTGGAATTGAAGACAGGCCGGCCATCAGAATCACGGTTGCCAGTGGGGTCAGCCGCCAAACCTGCACAAAAATCACGCTTATTTGCGCCAGCGTCGGCCGTGCCAGCCACAGCAGATTTCGCTGCGGTCCCCATAATCCGCCTGGCCCCAGGAAGCCTGTTTGCAAGAGCAGATAATCAATCGGGCTGTATTTGGTATCGAGCATCCACAGCCAGCCGATAACCGCCAAAGAGACCGGCGTCGCCCAGGGCAGAATGAAGATAAAGCGGGCGAACCATTTGCCAGTGAAATTTTGGGTGAAGATAATCGCCAGGATGTTGGCGAAAATCAGGATGAACCCCTGCGAGACCAGCGTGAACATCACGGTGTTGCCAAAGACCTGCTGGAAGATGTGGTTTTCCCAGACAGCCTGGAAATTGCGGAAGCCGACAAAGTTGATGTCGGTGTTGCCGACTGTGACATCGGAGAAGCCAAAGGCAATCGCCAGCAGAAATGGAAAGCCGACCAAGAGGGCGATATAAAGCAGCGCCGGCGCGAGGAACATCAGTCCGATAAAACGCCGGTTGTCCAGCAGGTAGGCGGGGCGCCTGGATATGGCTGCGGCGCTTGCCATCAGACCACTCCTGACAGATTTTGCTGCTCGATGCGTTCGCCGGACTGCGGATGGAAAAATTTGATGTCGCTGTTAGGCACAGCGAATTCATAATCGCTGTCGACATCCAGCGAGACGCGGACGTTGGACGGCACTTTGGCGAGGGTCAATTTATGGTCATGCCCGCGGATATAGCCATAGACCAGCCGGTCCGCGCCGAGATATTCCACGCGCTTGACATAATAGTGGAAGATGCGGGCGTTGTCGGTGTTGTCGGCGAGGGTTTTGGGCAGGAAGTTTTCCGGTCGAAAGCCGAAGCTGTAGCCATCGGTCTTGATGATGTTCATGCTGGGGGAGCCAAGAAAGGTAGCGACGAATTCGTTGGCGGGGTCGTCATAGATGCGTTGCGGTGTCCCGACCTGCTGGATTTTGCCGTCCGACATAACCACAATTCGGTCGCCAAGCCCCATCGCTTCAATCTGGTCATGGGTGACAAAGACGGCCGTGATATTCGATGAGCGCTGGAACTCTTTCAATTCGTCGCGGGCGCTGGCGCGCAGCTTGGCATCCAGATTGGACAGGGGTTCATCCAAAAGCAGCAGCTGGGGCTGCGTGACCATCGCGCGGGCAATCGCTACCCGCTGTCGCTGCCCACCCGATAATTGGCGCGGTCGGCGGTCAATCAGCATATCGATTTCCAGCAGTCGGGCGGTGCTTTCGACCTTGTCGCGGAGGGTCTTTTTGTCGAATTTTTTCTCGCGGCGCTGCGCCCGCAATGGAAAGGCGATGTTATTAAAGACGTTCATGTGCGGATAGAGGGCGTAACTCTGAAAGACCATCGACACCCCGCGTTTGCGCGGCGGCAGCGCGGTAACGTCCTCGCCGCCGATAAAAATCTGCCCCGCTGTCGGTTTTTCCAGCCCGGCAATCAGGCGCATCAGGGTGGTTTTCCCGCAGCCAGAGGGACCGAGTATCACCAGAAATTCGCCAGCTTCGATATCGAGGTTAATCCCATCAACCGCGCGCACTTTATCAAAGTATTTTTTGATCGCCCGAATTTCAACAACGTTCATGGGGTCTTTCCTGTTATGCGGAATGCAATGCGGGAAGGCAATATCGACACTCCCCGCATTGATTTCGGTATGGGGTCTCGCCGTGGCGGTTAGCCGCCGCCGACCAGACCCTTGGCGCGCCATTCGGCAAAAATCTCTTCAATCCGTTCGGTGGCCTGGACAACGGCATCTTCGGCGCTCATCTCGCCCAGGGCGACCTGTGCGCTCATGTTGGGAATAACATGTTCGGCAAAGACCTGGCTGATGGCCGGATTGCTGACACCCGGATAACCGAGATGAACCGACCAGTCGTTGACCGTCTTGAGAACTTCAAACTTGTTGGCAGGCACCGAATCGAAGGGGTCTTCTTCGAGCCAGCCGTCAAGTTCTTCGACGGTGCTGGGATGACAGGGGAAGTTGTACAATTCACTGTGATAGGTGACATCGCTGTAATTGGCGGAGTGGTCGAGGATGAATTGTTTGGCGGCTGCCAGTTCGTCGCCTTCGATATGTTTCGGAATGACATAAATCTGCCAGACATGGGACGAGGCAAAAGCGCCGCCTGGCCCTTCGAGGGCACTGGTGAAGCCTATATTTTCGGCCGCCGCCGCGTCGATTTTTTGCAGGCTGCGATAGGCGGAATTGGAGTTCAGGATATAGCTGACTTCACCGGCGATAAGCGCCTGGTTGTTGCTGGCGGCTGTCCAGCCAAAGACCTCGTCGGTCATGGCTTCGTTTTGCAGCTGCGCCATATATTTGACAGCGGCAATGGTTTCTTCGCTATTGAGGACAACGTTTTCATTTTCGTCCTGAATGCTGCCGCCAAAGCTCCAAATCACCGCGCGATTCGCCATCTCGCTGTCAAGCTCGGGGCTGAGCCCCAGGCCGACGGGGATGCCAGTGGATTCAAAGATGGCGCGCCCGCCTTCAAGCAGGTCATCGTAGGTTTTGGGGCCTTCGGGATAACCGGCTTCTGTCCACAGGGCGATGTCGTAATCGCCAGGGTCAGGCACATAACCATGCGTATAGGCATAATAAGTATCGTTGATGGGCAGGTAAGAGGTGGCTTCACAAGTGCCGACGCGCTCACCAAACATCTCCAGCGCCTGATTGTTGATGTCGCTCAGGTCATGCAGGCCTTCAATAAAAGAGGCTGGCGAGAAGAGCAGTTCAACAATGCTGTGTCCCTCGCCGGCATCAATTTCCGCGGCGAGCGTTGATGGCAGTTCCGCGAAGCTGATATGGTCAACTGTGACGCCGATGCCATTGGCTTCGCCCCATTCCTGGGCATAAGCGTCGAACCATTCATCGTAACGCGGCACAAAATGACTCCATTGGAGCAGGCTGAT
>DAOUKA010000150.1:0-38074 GCA_034421915.1 Anaerolineae bacterium | reverse complement strand
GCCCAACCAATCCCCAGGAATCGGGGTCTTCGTTATAATGCTCGGCATAGGCGCGCATCGCAAACTCAACCGCCAGCATGTGCTTGCGCAAGCTGTCCGCCCGCACAAATTCACATACAATTTCCCATGCTTGCTGTCTGTTCATACTTTCCTGTCTCGATTTATGATATTCATTTCTATCATCTCGCCTGCTCCATAAGTTTTATCCCTTTACCGCGCCAAATGTAATCCCTTTGATGAGATATTTTTGGGCGAACAAGGCAAATATAATCATCGGTACAATCATCACGACGCTCATCGCAGCCATCGGGCCCCATTGAATGCCTTTGTCGCTGACAAAACTGGCGACCGCAATGGATAAAACACTCGCCTGGCGGCGGGCGACGCTGGCGGCAATGAGAAATTCGTTCCAGGACAGAAACGCGGTCAGAATGGCAGCCGCGGCAACACTGGGCATCGTTATCGGCAAGACAACCCGCCAGAAACGCTGCCAGACACTGGCGCCGTCAACGACTGCCGCTTCTTCAATTTCCTTTGGCAAATCCTGAAAGACAACCAGCATGAGCCAGGTCACAAAGGGTATGGTTATTCCCAGATGCCCGATGATAATTGCCCAGACGGTATCGAGGAGGTCAAATTGGCGCATGACCAGGAAAAAAGGAATGACGGTTGTTACGCGGGGATAAAAGCGGATAAATAAAAATACGAAGGTCACAAAACCTAATAATTTGGCGGACAATTTCATACGAGCCAGCCCGTAGGCCGCCAGCGTACCCAAAGCAATCGTGATGCCCGTTGTCCAAAAAGCCACCGTCAGACTATTCCGAAAAAACTTAATCGTCTTGGGGTCATCAATCAACTCCTGGTAATGCTGAAAAGTGACCTCGCTTGGAAAAATCGTTGGCGGGATAGTCAGAAATTCACGCGGCAGCTTGATGCTGTTGATAATCAAATATCCCAGCGGCACAATCACAATCAAGCAGGCAACAAACAGGATCAGTCCATGCAATACAGACAAAACCAATCGTTTGAGAGACCTGTTTTGGCTTTTCATTCCGTTTGCCCGTCCCGACGCTGCGACCAGAATACAAGCCCAATCGACACGCTGGCAAAAGCCATAAAGAGCCAGGATGCAGCGGCTGCCTCGCCGAAATTAAAGTTGCGCAGCCCTTGGGTATAGATATAAAAGGTCATGGTATAGGTGCTGAATCCAGGTCCGCCAAAGGTGAGCGAATAAATGGAATCCAGTGACAGCAGCGAGTCCAGCATTCTGAAGACGAGGGTCAGCAGCAGCAGCGACCTTAGCAGCGGTAGTTCAATAAACCAAAAGATCTTCCAACGCGATGCGCCATCGATTGCCGCCGCCTCTAGCAGATCGGCGGGGATGCTGGCGATGGCAGCGCTGGCGACAAGCAGCACAAAGGGCGTCCATTGCCAGGTATCCAATAAAATGACGGACACAATCGCCCAGTCCGGCGATGCCAGCCATTCAGGACCCTGTATGCCGATTAGACTGAGAAGATGATTGACCAAGCCGGCGCGGGAGTTTAGGAGGATGCGCCATAACGTGCCGGCAGCGACGGGCGCGATCACCATGGGCAAGATCAGCAGAGTGCGTATCGAGCGCATGCGCCAGCTTGAACCCATTGTCAGGTAGGCGAGGCAGACACCCAGGATCATTTCCAGAACAACTGCCCCGCCGGTAATCAGGATGCTGTTGCGTACCGAGCGCCGAAAGGTCTCATCGGTGAGTTGCTCGGCGAAGTTGTTCAGCCCGACAAAACCTTCAGGTGATGGCGACTTGGTTAAAGACCACTCCTGAACCGATAGAAAGGCGGAGTAGGCAAGCGGATAAAACTGCACCGCCACCACGACAAAAAAAGCTGGAAGGATAAAGGCAATCAGCCAAGGCAAATCATGTCGTCTGTGCCAGTTGGACGGCTTACCCGCCGCTGTCGGATTTCGAGAATGATTCATCAGACTGCCCGCTCAAGGGGAGCAGGTTTATTCCTGCATTTGCCCTTGTGCGACCGCCGATTGCACCAGCGCTTCGGGAACAGTCACTTCTGACCAGCCAGCCAGCGTATTGGCAAGCGTCTGTTCAGCATCAATAGCGCCGATCACCAGTTCGCTGGTGTTGCGGAAGAAAATCTCAAAGGCTTCAAACACCCAGGGGACTGACTGCGCGTGCCCGAGATTCTCCACCATTGCCGGGAAGTCATGGCTGTACTTTTCCATAAGCTCCGGGTCTTCATAAGTGCTCAAATAGGGAGAGCCAACACCCAATTCGACGAACCTCGTCCGAGCCTGTTCCGGGTTGATGTAATACTTGATCCATTCCCAGGCGGCATCCGGGTTATCGGTGTAGGACGATATGAACAGATTCCATGCCGAAAGGAAGGGGAAGCCGGGGCCCGGGAAACGCGCTGTCTGCCATTGATCGACCACCAGTGAAGAATCGGGGTCTTGTGCCGAAGCGCGGACAAAGCTCACCCAGCAAATCATGGTCGCAGCTTTGCCGGTCAGGAAGACGGAATTAGCCTCATCAATGCTCAAGGCGGTAGCGCCTTCCGGATTGTAATCCAACAGGCTAACCATTTGGTTCAAGGCAGCAATCGCCTTGTCCTCTTCCAGGGCATAGTTGCCATCGGCATCCACCAGATAGCCGTCATACATGCCTAGGAATATGGACGGCGTCTGCTCGGCTGCGCCCCAGGCAAAGACACTTGGCGCAATATCAGTGCCTTCCAGATGCGCCGCCAAGGCCTTCAGCGCTGCGATGTATTCGTCCCATGTCTCCCAGTCGGCACTGATGCCGGCTTCTTCAAAGATATCCTGGCGATAGATGATGCCATAGGCATCGGCGCTGTAAGGAATGCCGATGCGATTGCCGTCGAAAAAGCCGGAGGGACCTGGCTGCCAGATGGTCGGGATATAATCGCCGCCGAACTCATCGCGCTCGACAAACTCATCCAGCGATAACATGCGGTCGTAGACGCTGGCGATCCAAAACTCGCCGGACATGACATCGAACTCACCGGTGCCGGTGGTCAGGTCGGTGATATGGTTCTGATTAAGCACTGCCCAAGGCGAAGCCACAAGTTCAAGCTGGATGCCGGTTTCGTCTTCAAAGCTGGCTTCGATATTTTCCGCGCCAACATCATACGTCCCCGACTGCATGTAGGTGGCGACTATTTCCGTGCCGGCAAAGGGCTGGTCTTGCGCTAGAGTCGCGCCGACCGTGAGCAGTGCCGACAATATCAAAACAAAAGTATGCTTTCTCATCTTCTTCCTCATTTCTGAATCTAATATGAACAAAATAACATTCTTTGCTACGCTAACCAGTCACTTACGATACTCACCTCCTTCATCTAATTGAATTTGGATTATACTTATGCCCCATTCTAGGCACTCAGATATTCGTCCTAACCTGTGGAATACGCCCACATTACACACTTCACTGCAAGCATATGCTACGGCATCTATCAGATTGGGCAAATGTGCATACGATACATTAAGTTCAACGTTTAGAGTTCCAACTCAACCTCATAATTTGGTAAGATTTACTTCTACTTACTCAATACTTCAACAAAGCGTCGCGTAATTCTGTTGATGGTGTCTCGCACATTGTACAGTGCATCGCTTGGATCTACTACATCTTCTTTGTCGATTCTTTCGTATTCAAGTGCTAGAGCGTATTCAACGGACGCAACTTCATAACACATCTCACGAAATTGCTTACCGTAAATATTGTTGTTGCTTTCTTGTAATGCCCGCGAAATCTGTGGATGATCGAGATTAATGTATATTGTTTTGTCTATTGAGCTGTACCAAGAACGAGGCCTGATTTCTGTGCCGTTTTCATAATCCAAGGAAAACACAGATCTGCGACGTTTGTCGCGTCCCTTCACGGTTTTTTTCTTGGATCCCGATTCATTTCCCTCTATCAGTGAAGGTCCTGGTCTTGGAGTATCACCTTCCCCTGCCTCAGAACTACGGCTGCCGTTTCCATGCGGATTGCCCGCTTCTTGATATTCGCTAGGAATGTTGCCGCCTCCTGGCGTAACGTCACTATTCTCACCGGAGTTCTCGCCAGCTAGATCCGAGCCGTGTTTGCTTCTTAGCCTGCGAGCTCTTTCCAACTCCAATTCTTGCTGTATAAAATCTTCATTCAGTATATTAGCGATACGCTTGGCCTCCCGCGCCAATTTGCGAGCTTGTTCAGATTTACGACGTTCTTTTTCCTCCTCGACCAGTGCACGATGGATCTGCTCAAGCTCCTCCGAAATCCAGCCCAAAAGCATTGATACAACAGGAGCCCCGTGATTCAGTTTCATGCTACGAGTGTTGTCGAATGGTGGAATATCCCACTCCTTCTCCTCCAGTGCCGGCACATCAACTTCGCCAAATATGAATTGTGAGCGCTCCTTGTTTTCGATGCCGACCAGTGTTGTTTCATGCCAGATCCCATTTGAAAAAATGTCGACTCCGTTCCTGCTTTCATCCAGTTTGACTGGAGATACCTTGATATAGAGGGTAATATTACCGGTATATTCACGTAGATGGGAAGGTGGATACCTTTTGATTACTTTTTCACATGGAAGTTCTTCAAACTTGCAAGCATGCCCATTAATTGTAACATGGGTCCTTCCCTTATAGCGACTCAGATGACGTTCGACGAATGACAGGATCTTCTCTATGTTGTGCTTTTTGCGAGAATTGAACCTTGAAACCTTTATGGTGGTTCCATCTTTTTCGTTAATCTTTTCATCTACCACAACGTCTCGGACAGGAATATTGCTTCCATCTGACACGCGTTCAATGTCAGCCCGCGTTAGTATTACAGAGTTGCGCAGTCCATTTTGGACGGTATCTACTACCAAATTGTTTGCTAACCCGAAGGCTGCGGACTTACCTGTTCCGAATCTGCCGCGGACTCTTTTTCCCCTGCGTCTCTGAGTATTCACACCGTGCATTTTGAAGAAGTCAACCAACTCTGACCGAGACATTCTTCGACCGTCGTCTGTTACAATTATCGAATCAGATTTCACTGTTACCACAACATTAACCATTTGATCATCCCGTGCAGCATCCAGCGAGTTTGATACATATTCCCAAACAATCTTCGACGCAGAGTTAAATACCGCCGCACTCTGCAACAGATCTCTGGAAACATGAGACGTGACAGCTATTTTTTGAGCGGATTTGGACATTTACTCAAACTCCTTAGCAAATGTATCTCTGAAAAATCGCCACAAAGGCTTCAGATCTTCATCCATATTGACCGCACTTTCAACAACTGCGAGTCTGCGGTTGCGAGCTTTCGCGGAAAAATACTCATTTATCTTCACAAAACTATAAAAATCGTCCAGTGTGATGTTTTCAAGCCCTCCATCAGAAAATAGTTGGTATGCCCGCGTTCTGCGTAGCCGTTCCAATTCAATTTCTAGCGACAGCAACAACGAACCCTTGCGGAAGCTAACCATGTTTGAAGCCGATAGATCTTTGTTTTTACTCAAATTCTTGACCCACTGCATTCCATATTTTGTTAGTACCCATCCTTTAGTGTTAGAGCCAAAAACCAGCTCGCCATTTCTGGGTCGTCTCGCATCTTGCAAAGCCTGATTAACAATCTGAATATCAATGTGTTGAGGATACTTGCGCCAGGTAAATTTTCCAGGAGCAAGTTCATTTACATGAATAGCAAGATCCTCGCTATCTACAGATTTCTCATGTCCTCCCAAGTTTGCGAGTGCAATCGTCACAAGATGCACATTCGACATGGTAGTTACTGACATTAGGCGTTATTTTCCTGTTTATCTATAGTTACTTCCTGTTTCCAAGTATTAAATGTCAATTGTATTCTATCGCCAACTTCACAGCCCAGGTGTTTTAGAATTCTTGATAATCCCCGTATTTCTTTATTAGTTGTGACAACAAGTCCATTTTCATCGTCAGCCGCACGATACTGCCACTCGCCTTCTAGGTATGGGAGCTTATCTGACATCACAGTGCCGTTTCCTATGGCAAGTCTACTGAGAGTAGCCTGGATAATGATATTACCATATGAATCATAATCTACTTGAAGATTCACCGGAACCCTTTCCGCAGCCAAACGGGCACGTTCAATATCATCATAATTCGGCTGCGATCCTCTTAGTTTGTACAAACTCTTTTGAAAATTCTCAAAGAGTGGAGATCTTCTCAAAGTCGCGTGTAAGGACGGAACTGACAAAGAACTATCAATCATTGCCTGTACCAATTCAGAATGATGTACTACCCCATTATTCTGACGTATTGTCCCAAGAATAATTGCCTCACCTGTGTTCAATTCTTCAGATATTTCACCATCCCAATACCATAAATCATCTTCAGTTGAGTAGCCATACTTCTTGAGGATTACCTGGAGCACATCAGGAGGCGGTACTGAAAACTCGGTCTTTACAAGAGCATGTTCCATTCCCATAGATATATCACGAATCTCCAAAAGTCCGCAGTATTGAAACATCTTAAACAAGGACTTATGAAATACATGATTCTTGACAAGAGAACTCGGCTGGTATTCATATGACATATACCAGCCATTGCCTACTTTGAAAAAATTCCATGCTTCAAGAATTGTTTGCATCTCCCTTTGAGAATAAGGTAGATCCTTATGCTCAACGAGCCATTCCAGAGAGACTGCACCAGAATGTTGTAGATACCTCCGCAGAAGTTTCTTACTATCATTCGATACCTTGTCCATAAAATGGAGCACCTTAGCAGGAGTTGACAACTTACCTTGACTATGCAGCTCAAGCATATAATCCAAACTCTTGGGAAACTCGATTACCGGGTTTGAATCGTGAGTCAATCTACAAATAGCCACCACTAATTCGATTTGATCCAACCTGGAGAACTTTTCATTTGTCCAGTCACCTAGAAGTCCTGTCTTCAGCAAGCGCTGTGACCAGCCTCTAAAGGAAGCATCCATGTCATGTGCAAACAAAACAGCACTCCGAATTCGTATCAAGGGAATTGAGGCCATTGCTTGTTCTACACGAGATTCCATTTGTTTTTCTATTTGTCTAACACGTTCGCGTGTAATCGAAAGGGCATTACCAACTATTTCCAGAGTTTGTTTCTGGAAACCATATCGCCGCTGTAATATCTCCAGTTGCCTCTCATTCATGGGAGCAAGCAGAAACTCAAGTTCGTCCGTTACTGAAACCGATGATGTAAGGACCTTTAACATTGTTAGATATAGGTTGTGATTTCGAGAGATATGATTCGGATGTACAAGTTCACCAAGAGGTATATTATCAAAAATCACATTCGGATGAAGGAGATCAGCACGAATTTGTTTGGCAAGCAAAGCCTGTTGCCACTTTACTACCTCATATACTGGAATCTGCGGTGGGCCTAAATCGATAATGATATTAAGATTATCTGCTTCGCTATCGTATTCTCCTTTGTACGCCAGTGACGTAGGAATCAATGTAATGTTGACCAGTTTTTCTTCAACCTCGGCAATGCCTTTTTCACCCAAGTTGCGAATTTCAAACAATTTATCCGAATCATGAACGTCTATCAATTGTCTTATCGTATTCACGCCTGAGCGTCTCAAGGCATTATAGACACGAGTTCCTAGCTGTAGCACATCAATCGCGTCTTCTTCACTACATATAATCTTTTCGTCTTCCGTCATCGCACATTCGTAGACATACTATCGCAGACCCCGAGTTTATCATATGCACCCAATCCTGCAAATTGATCTATCAACCCCCTCACCCCCTTATCCCGCCCTCGGTCATCGACCGGGCATCCAGCGCCCTGTCAAGCTCGGCGGCGTCCATCAAGCCCATCTCCAGCACCACCTGGCGCACGCTTTTCCCTTCCGCCAGCGCCCGCTTTGCCACCTTCGCGCCATGGTTATAGCCGATAATCGGGTTCAGCGCCGTCACCAGAATCGGATTGCGCGACAGCCAGCTTTCCGTCCGCTCGCGGTTCAATATCAAGCCAGCCATCAGCTTGTCGGTGAATGCCCGCACCGAGCCAATCATCACTTGCATCATCTCATTCAAATTATGGGCAATCATCGGCATCATCACATTCAACTCGAACTGCCCGGCTGCCCCGCACAGATTGACCGCCGTATCGTTGCCCATGATGTGGTACATCGCCTGATTCAGCATCTCCGCCAAAACCGGATTCACCTTGCCCGGCATAATCGACGAGCCTGGCTGCACCGTCGGGCAGGTCAATTCAGCGATGCCGGTCGTGGGCCCTGCCGAGAGCAAACGGACATCGTTGGCAATCCGCGTCAAGTCCATCGCCAGGTTGCGCAAGGCCGCCGAGAAAAAGACAGCATCCTGCATCGACTGCATCGACTCAAACAAATTGTCGCTTGGGTACAGGGTCAAACCCGACAGTTCAGACAATTTGGCAATCATGCGCCCGTGATATGCCGAATGCGCATTCAAGCCTGTACCCGCCGCCGTGCCGCCAATTCCCAGGCGCCGCAAACCTTCCGCCGCAAACTCGACCTTCTCGATTTGACGTTCAATCGCTTTCGCCCAGCCGCCAACTTCCTGACCCAGACGCAGGGGAACCGCATCCTGCAAATGCGTCCGCCCGCTCTTGACGACATCATCCCATTCATCCGCCTTGCCACGAGTCACATCAACAAAATGCTGCAAGGTCGCCAGCAGTTCATCCAAGCGCCACAAGACACCCAGCCGAATCGCTGTCGGAATGGTGTCATTGGTCGATTGAGCCATATTCACATGGTCATTGGGATGGACAGGTTTGTCGTCAGCGGCAACCGCATAACCCAAAATCTGGTTAGCGCGATTCGCCATCACCTCGTTGGTATTCATGTTATGGCTCGTGCCAGCGCCCGCCTGAAAGGGGTCAACCACAAACTGCTCGTGATGCTGCCCGGCGAGGATTTCGTCGCCAGCCCGCATAATGGCAGCGGCAACCCGAGCATCCAGCAAGCCGAGGTCTTTATTCACTTCGGCCGCCGCCCGTTTGATGAGCGCCATGCTCCAGATAAATGCCGGCAGGGGTTTCATGCCCGAAATCGGAAAGTTCTCGACCGCACGCTGCGTTTGCGCAGCATAAAGCGCATCTCTCGGCACTTTGACTTCGCCAATGGAATCGACCTCAACCCGATAGTCCGTCATCACAAAACCTCCTTCGGTTCAGTTGTCACCGCAATAAACGGTGTCCCGCATCCAATGCAAAAAGAGCGTTACCATTGTAACGCCCTTTGAATAGCTTGAAAACGATAAGTCGACTTAGCCAGCGGCGGCGTAAAGTTCAGCGACCTTCGCCCAGTTAATCACATTGAAGAAAGCCGCAATATAATCCGGACGACGATTTTGATAGTTCAGATAATAGGCATGCTCCCAAACATCAATCCCCAGAATTGGCGTCTTGCCTGCCATCAGCGGCGTATCCTGATTCGGCGTCGATGACACACTGACCGCGCCACCACCTTCGGCAACCAGCCAAGCCCAACCCGAACCAAAACGACCCGCTGCCGCACCCGAAAACGCTGACTTGAAACCATCAAAGCTGCCGAACGCGCTGTTTATCGCAGCAGCCAGGGCGCCGCCAGGTTCACCACCGCCATCGGGACTCATAACCGACCAGAAAAGATTGTGATTGGCATAACCGCCGCCATTGTTGCGAACCGCAGTGCGGATATTTTCTGGCACAGCATCAAGATTGCCGAGAATGTCTTCAATGCTCATGCCATCAAGGTCAGTGCCCTCGATAGCCGCATTCAGGTTGCTGGTGTAACTGGCGTGATGTCTGCCGTGATGAATGCCCATCGTGCGAGCGTCAATATGAGGCTCCAAGGCGTCTTCTGCATAAGGAAGAGAGGGAAGTTCAAAAGCCATGACTGAGCTCCTTTATAAATAGTTAAGCGATTTCCAACGATATTTTAGCACGAATCCAAAGCAATTCGCAAAAAACTCTACCGAAGGACAATGAATCTTAGATTAAAATGGTGCTTTCGGGCAATAGAACTCTGACAATCATATACGATTCTTATGCAATCAGCATCAGGATTTCGCCTTGCATTTTCATCAATTCCAGAGATGATTGGCTCTGTTCCCAAGGAGAATGCGCTTTGCAGTCAAAACGAATGCTCGCCGCGCCCATCACGGCTTATCTGGCTATTGTGATAGCGGTTGCCTCGGCATCCTCCGCCGCCATCCTGATACGGCTTGCCCTTCAGGAATCTATGCCACCAGCGCTGATAGCAGGCGCCCGTCTTTTTATCGCCGCTGTGGTGCTGACGCCTCTCACGCTGAAAAGCTACTGGTCTCATATTCTCAAGCTCAGCCGAAATGAACTGATGCTGGCTGCCTTGTCCGGCATTTTTCTGGCAATCCATTTCATCGCCTGGGTCTCATCATTGCAGTATGCCACGGTGCTGGTCAGTGTGGTGATTGTCTCCAGCGTTCCCATCTGGGTTGCCATGCTTGAGGTGATATTCTTGAGCATCCGTTTATCGCGCCCGGTGGTTATTGGATTGCTGATTGCCCTCACAGGCGGAATCTCCATCAGTCTCCCTTTGGGCGGGTCAGAAGCGGGGGCAGCGCCAGCAAGCGCCGTCGAAAACGCGACCTTGCTCGGCGCATCCCTTGCCTGGATTGGCGCTCTGGCAATTTCGGCATATATGCTCATCGGTCGCAAGCTGCGGGCAAAATTGCCCCTCATCCCGTATATCTGGCTGGTCTATGGCATCGCCACACTGGTTATGACCGCAGTCATCCTCCTGACGGCAACACCCGTCTTCGGTTTCTCCTCGGAAGGCTACTGGGTTCTGCTGGTCATGGGACTGGTGCCGCAGCTATTGGGGCATTCTGCTGTCAATTTTGTCCTGGAATACTTTCCAGCTACGCTGGTCAGCCTGTTCTCCCAACTGGAGCCGATTGGCAGCGCAGTTCTGGCATTTATCCTCTTCAGCGAACTCCCGCCAGCACAGCAAATCATCGGCAGCGGCATCATCATCACTGGCGTCTTCCTGGCAAGCCGCGGCGACATCCTCCCATCTGACTACGAAGAAGACAACTCCAGACCCGCATAAGACGAAGCGCCGGGCAAAATATCAAAATGCGGCAGTTCATCCGACAAAATCAAATCCGCCGACAAGCCCTTCAATGTGCCATCGATAATCAATTCCTGCACGGTGTAATCCACCAGCAGGCGAAAATCAATATCGTTATAAGGCAGACCAAAAGCATAATAGGAACGGCTGTACCAGCGCTCCGTCAGGCGCAGCGCACCAGGGCTCGCCTCAAGGTGAGGGATGAAGGACAGGCTGTCAGCATAAATGGCATCGGCATTATCCCATTCAAGAAGGGCAAGCGCGGCATCACCTGCCGGCATCCCATAGAACCTGACACTGGCATTGATGCTGTCGGCCCAGGCTTGAGCGCGAGCCTGCGCCCGGTCATCATCGAACATCACCCCAATCCAGCGACCCCGCAGGTCGTGAAAGCCACTCACGTTTGAATTGGCTGGCACCATCAGACGGTCGCCATGCAGCAGATAGGGCGCCGCGAAATCCACCGAGTCCGCCAAACGCCAATCCGGCCGCAGCCCGACTATGAGGTCAACCTCACCCTGCCGCAGCAGGTCAACCGCCATGTCTGGCGTACTGAACACCAACTGCACCGCCACGCCCCAGCGCTCCGCCATTTTATGAACCATCTCCCGATTCAATCTGGCAAGACGCGCCTCACCTGCCGACTGCTCCTCCGCCGCCTCAGCCAGCCCGCCCACCCGCAGAAAGCCCGACCCCAAGACACGCGGCAGCGCATACCGCGCTGGATACTTGATGTCGGCGGCAAACTGCCCTGGATTGGGACCCTCGCCAATCTCCTCCCATAGATAAACGGCATCCTCGCGGAAATCCTCACTTGGGAAAAACTCGCTGAACAGCTGCTCCAACTGACCCGATTTCGCCAAATACTGAAGGGTTCGATTCAGCAAGTTTCTCATATTGGCGTCCTGTCGGCGAACGGCAATGCCATGCGGCTCGACCAGCACCGGCTCTTCAAGAATGCGGACGGCCCCCGCGTATTCGCGTGATACCCGCAGCAGGTCTTGCTCCGCGGCGGTCACGCCGTCAATCTCACCCTGTGTCAAAGCAGCAAATGCCCGGTCAAGCGTGAAATAGTGGCGCAAGTTCAAGGGGGTGCCCAGCCGCTTCCCCCAGAATTGAAGCGCCAGTTCGGCTCGCGTGCCGATGACATAACCTATCGGGCGCTGAATGAGCGCGGTCGGCGCTTCAAATTGGCTGTCTGCCGCTACCATCATCGCCTGCTTGCCGGTCACATAAGTCTGTGTGAACTCAAGCTCGGTGTCCCAATGTCGATAATGAACAAAGGAAGAGGCAACCGCATCAACGGCGCCGCGGTTCAGCATATCCAGCGCGTTTTGCCGCGTCACCTGCGAGAAGGCAATATCAACCGCCCAGGTTTCGGCAATCAAACGCATCAATTCGGCATCAAACCCGCGCAGTTCGCCTTGCAGGGTCAATTCACTGTATGGCGGCGCATTGTATAAAATGCCGACCCGAAAGACGCCCGACTGCTGAATATCAGCGAGGGCGGAAGTCGAAAGCAAGGCATCCGCAGCCGCCGATGCCGGCGCCGGCACCAGAGTCGGAACAGCCAGAGTCGGTATCGGCTGACTGCCCTGCCCATCAGCGGACAGCATCCCGGCAAACACAAGACAAAGCAGAAGTAGAAGTCTGGCGGCTCGTTCCATGAGCAATCAGT
Source organism: Anaerolineae bacterium (assembly GCA_034421915.1). Lineage (GTDB taxonomy): Bacteria > Chloroflexota > Anaerolineae > Aggregatilineales > Phototrophicaceae > UBA6055. The sequence continues at coordinate 25,289 of DAOUKA010000150.1, read as the reverse complement.
GATACAGATGATGAAGAGCGATATAGTCCAGGACACTGTCCGGCACAAGATAGCGCACGCTCAGGTTTTTGCGCAAACGCTCGACTATATAGGTTGAAGACAGCCAGACGCTTAGCATCGGCACATCGACCATATCGACCTTGTCCGAAAGTCTGGGCAAAATGTCGTCGTGCATGGTTGGCGTGACATTCTCGTCAGCCCGCTTCATCACAGCCAGACGACAGGATTGATAAAGCGCCTCGACTCGTTTCCAGGTGGGCAGTGACCGCAGATTGTCGCCGCCCATGACAAAATAAAGCTGCGCCCCCGGATATTGCCCCTGAATGATTCTCACGGTGTCTGCCGAGTAGTGCGGCCCTTCGCGGTCAATATCAACCCGCGAGATGCTAAACGTTTCGTTGCCTTGTATGGCGCGTTCCAGCATCGCCAGACGATGCCTGACCGGCAAGCGCATCTTGCCCTGCTTGACTGGATGATCCGCCACGGGAACAAACAGGATGTGATCCATGTGCAAGGTTTCGCGGCTGTATTCCGCCAGTATCAAATGCCCCATCTGCGGCGGGTCAAAAGTCCCCCCCAGGATGCCAATGCGCTGACCTCTCACTCCGACCACTCCAACTCAAAATCGCCAATAAATACCGTATCGCCAGGCTGGACGCCCAACTGCTTCAATGCCGCCGCTACACCCAAAGCCTCCAGTGTCTTTTGGAAACGCGCCACCGCTTCCTCATAATCCCAATAGGTCATGGCAGCCGCCCGTTCAATCCGCTCGCCACGGACATAATAGACGCCCGCCTCAACTGAAATATCAAAGGAGATGTCGCTCTCTTCCAACTCATAAACAGGAACACCAGGGGTTTCATCAATCGCCTGCGCTGGCAGCGCGGCAATCTCCCGAAACACGCGCTGAATCAAAGCGGTCACATTCTCGCGCGTCAGCGCCGAAATCGCCATCGGGTTCATAACGCCCCGCTCTTGCAGCTGCTCCTCAAGCAGTCCCCAATACTCACGAACAGTCGGCAGGTCGAGCTTGTTGACCACCACAATCTCCGGCCGTTCCGCCAATTTCTCATCATACAGTGCCAACTCGGTGCGGGTTTGATTGTAATCCGCAATCGGGTCATCGGCAGCCCCATCCAAAATATGAACAATCAGACGGGTGCGCTGCACATGGCGCAAAAACGAATGCCCTAGACCCACCCCCAGATGTGCGCCTTCAATCAGCCCCGGAATATCGGCAAACACGAGGTCTTGGTTGTCATAGATCACCGTACCCAAATTGGGCTGCAAAGTGGTAAAGGGATAATCAGCGATTTTGGGCTTGGCATTGCTGACCACGGACAAAAGCGTTGATTTGCCGGCATTGGGCACGCCAGCCAGAGCGATGTCGGCAATCATCTTGAGTTCCAGCGTGAGCCACCGCTCCATCCCTGGCTCGCCCCTTTCGGCAATCCGCGGCGCCTGATTCGCCGAGGACCGAAAGTGCGCGTTGCCTTTGCCACCCCGACCGCCTCTGGCGACCCGCACCTGGGATTCGGATCCGAGCAAATCAGCGATGAACCCGCCAGTTTCAGCATCACGAACAACCGTCCCCATCGGCACATACACAATCAAGGCTTCCGCATCGGCGCCGGTTTTGTTGCTCGACCCGCCGCGGCCTCCCGCCTGCGCCTTAAAATGCACCCGCTTTTGAAAATAATACAGGGTGTTGAGATTCCTATCCACCTTGAGGATGACATCCCCGCCACGCCCGCCATTGCCGCCCGCAGGTCCCCCGCGCGGCACATATTTTTCGCGGCGAAAGGCGACAATCCCGTCGCCGCCTTTGCCACTGGCAACAAATATCCTGGCTTCATCCACCAGCATAGCGTTTTCGCAGCCTCTTTACCTGAACATCCACAGGCATATTAGCATACACAAGTTTCAGGAATATGCCATGTTGAGCAACTCCATATTCAAACCCGCGATAAACAATCTATACTTGTGATCTGGCTTTAACTTCCGCATATACACAGCCAGGGAAGTCATGCGTGATTGACAAAATACAGTGGCAGGGTCATGGCAGCTTCGTTATTCAGGGCAGCCCTCTCATACAGATTGCGCCCTGGCGGGTCGTGATGAGCAGAAGCCGCCCGGACATCATCCTGATTGGACACGATCGCTATGACCACTGTTCGCCCGCCGATGTGGAGAAAATCCGCGGGGAAAACACGCATATCCTCGGCAGCGAAAACGTGGCGGACATCATCCCCCATACCACCGTGCTTCGCCCCTGGCAAAGCATCAGCATCGGCAAGGCAAACATCAAAGCAATCCCGGCTTATTCGCCCGACGGACTGCGCCAGACCAAGCAGAACAAGAGCTTGGGATTTGTGATTTCAATGGGTTATTACGACATCTATTATGTCGGGGATTCGCAAATTATCCCGGAAATGGCGTTTCTTCACCCCGATATTCTGCTTTTGCCGATTGATGGTTACGGACGTCTTTCGGTTGATGAAGCCGCGCAAACTGTGGCTAGGCTCAAGCCGCGCTGGACAATCCCGTACAACTGGGGAGGTGCGGGAAAAGAAGCGACCGCGCTCGATGCCCACAGCTTCAAGAGCCGCGTCGGCGATGCCTCCGAGGTGATGCTGCTGCCAGTCAGTCCATAAACAATTTCATGCCGCCGGGTGAATGATGTCGGTCAGCGTAAGCACGCGGCCATCGCTGGTGAAAATTCGCGGCTTCTCTTCCCCGCGAACGACAGGCTCGCTGATGATGACTCGCTTGATGTCATCGCGGCTGGGGACTTCAAACATCACATCCAGCAGGCAGGTCTCAATGATGGAGCGCAATCCGCGAGCGCCCGTCTCATGCTGAATCGCCAGTTCAGCCGCCGCCCGCAAAGCCGACGGTTCAAAAACCAATTCCACATTGTCCAGCGAAAGCAGATGTTCATACTGCTTGATGAGCGCGTTCTTTGGCTCAATCATAATCCGAACCAAATCTTCCAACTCCAGCGGCTGCAAGGTGACCAGCACGGGCAAACGACCGACCATTTCGGGAATCAAGCCATGACTAATCAGGTCCTCTGGGGACAGATGCGCCATCAATTCGGTCGCCTCTTCCTTGTCCCGCGCTGCCTGGGCGCCAAATCCGATGCTGCTCTTGATGCCAATGCGCCTGCGAATCATCTCATCAATGCCATCAAAAGTACCGCCGACAATGAAGAGGATGTCGCGCGTATCAATCTGCAAAAATTCTTGATGCGGATGCTTGCGTCCACCTTGCGGCGGAACATTGGCCAGCGTCCCTTCAACAATTTTGAGCAGCGCCTGCTGAACGCCCTCTCCCGAAACATCGCGGGTAATCGAAGGATTGGCATTCGTCTTTCGGGAAATCTTGTCAATCTCGTCAATATAAATGATGCCGCGCTCGGCACGGGCAATATCACCATCGGCCGCCTGAATCAAACGAAGCAGAATGTTCTCCACATCCTCGCCCACATAACCCGCTTCCGTCAGCGCCGTGGCATCCGTAATGCAGATGGGCACATCAAGAATACGCGCCAGCGTTTGCGCCAGAAGTGTTTTGCCACTGCCTGTCGGCCCCAGCAGCAGGATATTGCTCTTGTCCAATTCAATCTCCTGCGGATCGTGGGTGGCTTGAATGCGCTTGTAATGATTGTAGACAGCAACACTCAATGCCCGTTTCGCCAACTGCTGACCGATAATATACTCATCCAGACTCGCCATGATTTCGCGCGGCGATAGCAAACCCTTGAACTCGAATCCGCTGTCGGGGCTTTCCTCAAATTCTCCATCTGTCAGCAGATTATGACAGAGTTCAACACAATAATTGCAGATAAACACATTGTCCGGCCCCGCAATCAGCCGTTCAACCTCATTATGGTGCCGCCCGCAGAAGGTACAGCGATGATTGACAGTCGGATAATCCACCTTATACTCCCTCGATTTGACGCGCCTCTTTGTACAGGATGGCATCAACCAGCCCGAATTCGGTCGCTTCTTCAGCCGTCATATAAACATCGCGGTCGGTCACGCGCTCGATTTCCTCGGCGTTTTTGCCAGTATGATGAACAAATATGTCAATCAGACGTTTCTTCAAGCGCACAATTTCTTCTGCCTGAATCACGATGTCCGAGGCTTGTCCCTGGGCGCCGCCAAGTGGCTGGTGCATGTGGATGGTCGCATTTGGCAGCGCCGTGCGCATACCTACCTCACCAGAGGCAAGCAGCACCGTGCCGAAGCTGGCAGTGATGCCGACAGCCACCGTGCCCACTGGCGATGAAATCTGCTGCATGGTATCGTACATCGCCATGCCCGCATAAACCACCCCGCCAAGCGAGTTGATGTACATTTGGATGGGGCGTTCAGGCCCCTCGCGTTCCAGAAACAGCAGCTGTGCCACAATCAGGTTGGCAATTTGGTCGTTAATGCCAGTGCCTACAAAGACAATCCGCTCTTTTAACAGCAGGGAATAAATATCATAGGCGCGTTCACCGCGACTCCCCCGCTCGATGACCATAGGAATAAGATTGCGAATATCGTTCATCTTCGCCGCCATTAACCTTTCCATTCATCTTCAGATATTTCGGCTTCCACTTCACTTGCCCCGCCATCATCGCCGCCAGCGATTTCAGCCACCGCGCCCCTGGGCATCTCACCGGTTTCCGCTTCAGCAGCCGCCAGACTCTCGGCTTCCCGCCTGTCCGCAGCCCGTTTCGCCCGCAGGCGCGTTTTCTCCCGTTCAGCCAGCCTTCGCACTTCATGTTCTGCCAGCGCCTTCTCAATGTCTTCACCGCGTCCCATGGCGAACAGATGGGTCGTTATCTGGTCGGCGAGCAAATTGTTGGCGACATTCTGACGCATCTGCGGCGTGTCGAAGAGATGACGAAATTGTTCGTTGGCACTAAACAGCCCTGCGGACTCATTCAACGACTCGTCCACCTGCTCACTGCTGATTTCGACCTTATGCACCCTGACCAACTCTCGCAGCACCAGGTTGCGGCGCAGTTGATGGGCTGCTCGTTCACGATACTGCTCGCGCAAGGTTTCTTGGCTGGTCTTGGTGATGCGCATAAACTGATCCAGTTTCATCCCCCGCTGCTGAAGGTTCTCGCCAAGCTCAGCAATCAAGTCGTCAATGTATTCTTCCAGCATAAGCTGCGGGAAGGCAATCTCTGTGCCTTCAATGATTCTTTCCAGCACCCGTTCGCTAAACTCGTCCCTGGCATCTTCAAAAGCCGCCTGCTCCAGGTCATCGCGGATAGATTGACGCAGTTCATCGAGATTGTCGACGACATCGCCGCGGTCTTCGCCCATCCGCCGAGCAAACTCATCATCAAGCATCGGGACTTGAACGGACTCGATTTTCGTAGGGGTCACATGAAAAGTTACTTTGCGCCCAGCCACGGATTCGTACCTGTCAGCCGTCGGGACCGTCAATTCAAACGCGATTTCTTTATCGCGTTCAGCGCCAATCAGCGCCTCGACAAATCCATCCATAATCGGGTCATTTTCAGGGTCAAGCATCATCACCAAACCGTGTCGATGCAGAAATTCATCGCCTTTCCTGGGCGCCTGTTCGCTGTCGTCATCCTCATCAGCCTCGGCGCTGTCACTGAATTCGCTGTGAATATCGACTGTCACGCGATGACCAGCCGCAGCAATCTCCAGCGCATCATCCAATACCGCTGCCCCTCGCTGGCGCATCCCTTCCAAAACCTCATGAACTTCCTCATCAGTGACGACAGGTTCTTCATAGTCCAGCCTGACATCAGCGAAATCTTTCAAATCAACTTCTGGCTGCAACGGGACCGAGAAGACAAAGGTCGGAGCAGGCTCAATCCTGAAGTCCTCAAATTCACCAGGGCCATAAGGGGCAATGTCAGATTCTTCAAGCGCCTGCCGATAGATGTCACCGCCAAGCAGTTCAACCGCTTCCTCAAGGATGGCGGCCTCGCCGACATATTGTGCGACCAAACGATAGGGGGCTTTACCCTTGCGAAACCCCTTGATGCGCACTCGCCGCGAGATTTGCCGGGCAGCTTTTTGCTTGGCATCGTCGAGTTGTTCAGCTTCAACTTCGACCGTCAGCTGTGCTTTATGATTGTCAATGCGTTCCGTTTGTAAATTCAAAATTCGTTCCCTGATTGATACCCTGATATTCTAGCATCTGATGGCGCGCCAAATGTGTAAAGTTTCTATCAGAAAATACTAAGGCGCAGTCCAGCGCCATGCGCCCGCATAAGAATATACATGTAATGATGTTAAAGCAAGCGCCGCAGCCTCGTTAAACAGCAACCGTGACTGCCTGGAACAGTGAGGAAGGAGGGACTCGAACCCTCACCTCAAAGAGACATGATCCTAAGTCATGCGCGTCTGCCAATTCCGCCACTTCCCCACGGATAAGACCGAACCCGCATTATAAACAGTCCCAAAGGATACGTCTATGCTCTTCGCCAGATTCATATGGGAGTGAATAGCCGCCGATCTGCCGTCTGGCACGAACAGGGGCGAAGTGGTAAAATTGAATTTGTAGAAAGTTTCACAAGTTGGTCAGAAGAAATGCGCAATATGTCAGCCAAGCCATCCGATAATATCCCGGACATTGTGATTGGCCGCCTGCCATTATATCTGCGAGCTTTAACACGACTCCAGCAAGAGGGAAAAGACCTGACCTCTTCACATGAGTTGGGTCAGCGGCTGGACATAAGTTCGGCGCAAATACGAAAAGATTTGTCGCATTTTGGCGGCTTTGGCAAACAGGGGACGGGATACCAGATTGGATACCTGATAGAGAAGCTCCAGCAAGTCTTGCAGGTCAATCAGGAATGGCCCGTTGCCGTTATCGGCGCTGGCAATCTGGGCATGGCGATTTCACATTATCGGGGATTCCAAGACAGGGGATTTCGGATTGTCCATCTGTTTGACATCAGCCCACAGAAAATCAATGCCAAAATCGGGGGGTTCGTGGTGCAGCCCGTCACGACCATGCCCGAAACCATCCGCCAGGAGCGGATTAAAATTGCCATGCTGGCGGTCCCTGCCGAAAATGCCCAGGCAGTCGCCGACCAACTGGTCGAAGCGGGCATACAGGCGATTCTGAACTATGCGCCCATCAACATCACGGTCCCCGCAGAGGTGCAAATCCAATACATCGACCCCGTCACGCACTTGCAGCACATGACCTATTATCTAAGCCCGGATTAGCCGACAGATTCAATAATAGTTGGTCTGCGCCAGACGGCGCAGTATGGCTGGATCCTCCAATGCGCGGCCACAGCCCACGACCACATTGATAAGCGGATTGTCCGCACGATAAACCGGCACCCCGGTTTCGCGGGTCAGGAAGGTATCCAGACCGCGCAGCAAAGCGCCGCCGCCAGTCAATACAATGCCGCGGTCGATGATGTCAGACGACAATTCTGGCGGAGTCGTCGCGAGGACCGCTTTGACAACGCCTGCAATTTGCCCAAGCGGTTCAGCCAATGCCTCGACGACCTCACCCGTAGTGACGCGCAGGGTTCGCGGCAGCCCGGTCACATTGTCCCGCCCCTGGATTTCCATCGTCATCTCCTGCGGCTGGTCAACCGCCGCGCCGATTTGTATCTTAATCGACTCGGCGGTTGGCTGTCCGATGGTCAGGTTGTATTTGCGGCGGACATAACTCACGATGCCCTCATCCAGCCGCAGGCCGCCGACGCGCCCGCTCTCCGCCCGGACGATGTTGCTCATGGTCAAAACAGCCGCTTCGGTGATGCCGCCGCCGATATTGACCACCATGCCGCCCGCCGGCGTGCTGACCGGCAAGCCAGCGCCCAATGCCGAGGCCAGGGGCTCCCACATCAACTGCACCTCACGCGCCCCGGCCGCCAGCACCGCCTCGCGCACAGCCCGTCTTTCCACACTGGTCGCCCCATAAGGCACTGACACCATAACAGACGGGCGCAGCAAGCGGATTCTGCCAGCGATTTTGCCAAAGAAGTATTCCAGCATCGCCTCGGTCACTTCATAATCGGCAATCACGCCATTTTGCAGCGGGCGTATGACCTGAATGTCTTCGTCATCAACCCGCCCCAGCATCTCGCGAGCAGGCTGTCCAAAATCAACAATGCGCTCTTCTTCCGCCAGCAGGGCAACCAGCGAAGGCTCTTGTAGCACAATTCGCCCCTTGTCATAAATCAGGACGTTAATCGTCCCCAAATCAACGCCCAGCCGTTTTCCAAATAGCGCCATTACCGCCTGCCTCGCTAGTCCCCCGCTACTTACCCTATTCTACCGCAAAAACAAAACCCGGACACCATAGGGCAGCCGGGTGTTTCTGATGGCTTTGACATCTGACCGCTTGGCGAGACGGGTTACAATTCCTCAATGTCGTCTTCGACAATCCGCAGCATCGAACCGCGGCTGCGGATTTTCTGACTGATTCGCACCGCCAGATTCGCCCGCCGCAATGCCAGTTCCGCCTGACGGTTGTCGGCGCCAGGAAGGCCCTCTTCCAATATCCTCCGTGCCCGCTCACGCGCCTGCTGCGCCATTTCCAAATCAAGCGCAAAGGACGATTCTGCCACATCCGCCAGGACAACCACCTTGTCCGGGCGCACATCCACGACCCCGCCATAAACCGCAAATCGCTCTTCAGCATCGCCTTTGCGCACCACAAGCTCGCCATAGGTCAGGCTTGTCAGCACCGGCGCATGATTGGGCAAGACACCCATTTCGCCCTCAATGGCTGGCACAATGACAATATCCGCCGCTGGTTCGTCGAATATCTTTTCTTCCTGTGTCACTAACTCGATGTGAATCGGCATCATCGCCCCCTACGAGTCACTGCGAGCTTCAAAACGTCCCAAAACATCCTCAATCCCGCCGCACATATAGAAGTCCTGTTCCGGAATATGGTCAACATCGCCATCGAGAATCATGCGGAAGCCGCGAACGGTGTCCCTGATGGGAACATAGCGCCCCGCCTGACCGGTGAACTGCTCAGCCACAAACATCGGCTGGCTGAGGAAGTTCTCGATTTTGCGCGCCCGCGCCACCAGAACCTTGTCATCATCCGACAGTTCTTCGACGCCAAGAATGGCGATAATATCCTGCAAATCCTTGTAACGCTGAAGCACCTGCTGGACTTCGCGGGCGGTGCTGTAGTGATCCTCGCCGACAACTTCTGGCGCCAGGATGTTGCTGGTGCTTGCCAGGGGGTCAACCGCCGGGAACAAACCTCGTGCCGCAATCGAACGTTCCAGCGCAATGGTGCTGTCCAGATGAGTGAACACCGCCACCGGCGCCGGGTCAGAATAATCATCTGCGGGGACATAGACCGCTTGCATGGATGTAATCGAACCGCTTTTGGTCGAGGTAATCCGTTCTTGCAGCATCCCCATTTCCTCGCTCAGGTTCGGCTGATAACCCACCGCCGAAGGCATCCGACCCAGCAGCGCCGAGACTTCCGCGCCAGCAAGCGAATAACGGAAAATGTTATCGATAAAGATGAGAACATCCTTGCCCTGGTCACGGAAGTATTCCGCCATCGTCAAGCCCGACAGCCCCACCCGCAGGCGCACGCCGGGCGGCTCGTTCATCTGCCCGAAAACCATCGCCAGCTTGTCCAGCACATTGGCTTCTTTCATTTCATGGTAAAGGTCAGTCCCCTCACGGGTGCGCTCGCCTACGCCAGCAAAAACGGACAAACCATCATGCTGGGTGGCAATCGAATTGATGAGTTCCTGAATCGTGACCGTCTTGCCAACGCCCGCGCCGCCAAAGATGCCGGTCTTGCCGCCTTTGGTCATGGGCGCAACCAGGTCAATCACCTTCATGCCGGTTTCAAAAACCTCGATATTTGGCGACTGTTCCTCGAAGGAGGGTGCATCCGCATGAATCGGACGCCGCTCGGAATCGGCAGGAACTGCCGCCCCCATATCAACCGGACGCCCCAGCACATTGAAGATGCGCCCCAGGGTCGGGTCGCCAACTGGCACAGCAATCGGCTGACCCGTCGCAAAAGCGGGTACTCCCCGCGCCAAACCATCGGTTGAATCCATCGCCACGCTGCGAACGGAACTGTCGCCAAGATGCAGTTCCACTTCGAGAATCAGGTCATCTTCACCTTCACGCGGAATCCTGACCGCATCGAAAATGTTGGGCAGCTCGCCCGCCGGGAATTCGACATCAACGACATTGCCAAGCACCTGCGTTACCGTTCCTTGAATTTCTGCCATCATTTCACTCCTGTTTTAAGTCAACGCCTGCCTGCGCCGGCAGACAGGGTTTGTTATGCTGTATGAGCGCTGTCTAGGTTCGCGCATCCAGCCGTTGTCTGTTCTTGTCATGGCTGTCCAGAATCTCCTGGCTGGCGCTGTCAATCGACTGCTGCAAGGCGTTTGCCCCCCCGACAATATCCAGGATTTCCGCCGTAATCTCGGCTTGACGCGCCTTGTTGTACAGCAGGATGAGGTCAGCCGTGACCTGGGTGGCATTGTCGGTCGCATTTTTCATCGCCGCCATCCGCGCCGCATGTTCGCTCGCCTGGGCTTCCAGCAAAGCCTGATAAAGCTGCAATTCGGTAAAGCGCGGCACAATTTCAGCCACAACCGCCGCTGCATCGGGTTCATAATCATAATTCTGGGTGCCGCCGCTCACCACAGCCACATCCTTGACATACTCGGCGGCCACCTGACGGGCAATGGTGTGCGTCGTCAATGGCAGCCAGCCCAAGACAGCCGGGCGCTGTGCCAGTATATGGATGAAATCCGTATAGGCAATCAGCACTTCATCCACTTCGCCCTGGAGATAAGCATCCATCGCAATCCGCGCAATGGGCGTAATATCCGCAATTTTTGGCGCTGCCGATAAATCGGTGAAGGAGGCGACGATATTCGCGCCGCTGCGAACCAGCGAATCGCGTGCCTTGCGCCCGACAGCGACATATTCGACCGGCTTGCCCAGCCGCGTGGCAAAACGTTGGGCAACCCGCAGGACATTGGTGTTATAGGCCCCCGCCAAGCCGCGGTCAGAGGTGATGACAACCACCATCACCTTGTTGATTTCCTCACGCTCGGCGAGCAGTGGATGCAAAGGCAGGTTCTTGCTGGCAGCCTGGATGTTAATCAGGATTTCCCAGGCTTTTTCAGCATAGGCGCGGCTTGCCAGCACGCGAGCCTGTGCGCGGCGGACGCGGGAGGCGGAAACGGCCTCCAGCGCCCGTGTAATCTGCGTGATGTTCCTGACGCTTCGGATGCGATTCTTGACTTCTCGGAGTGTCGCCATCCAGTGTCTCCTTTCTTAAAATGAGGGGGACAACTAGGACCAGGTTGCGTTGAATGCCGCGATGGCAGCGTCCAGTCTTTCCTGAATGTCCGCGGCGGCTTTCTCGTTGCGATTCTCCTGGATAAAGCTGGCGGTGTCGGAGAATTGCGTTCGGAAGGCGCGCAGGAATCCCTCTTTCCAAGCAAGCATCCGTTCAACGGGAACTTCATCGGTCAAACCACTCGTGCCAGCATAGGTCAGCGCAACCTGTTCCGCCAGCGACAGGGTTTGATATTGAACCTGCTTGAAGAGTTCCGTCAAGCGCAGGCCGCGGTCAAGCTGCTGCTGCGTGGCCTTGTCCAGATTCGAGCCAAATTGGGCGAATGCCGCCAAATCACGAAATTGCGCCATTTGCAGTTTCAAACCGCCGGCAACATCTTTCATCGCCCTGGTTTGCGCTGCGCTGCCAACGCGGCTGACGCTAATCCCCGTGTTCAGGGCCGGGCGAAGACCAGCGTTGAACAACTCGGATTCGAGATAAATCTGACCGTCGGTAATGGAAATCACATTCGTCGGCACAAAAGCGGAAACATCACCCAGCAAGGTTTCAATCACCGGTAAAGCAGTCAGGCTGCCGCCGCCGCGCTCATCGCTCAACTGCGCCGCCCGTTCCAGCAAACGGCTGTGGAGATAGAAGACATCGCCAGGGTAGGCTTCACGTCCAGGAGGCCGGCGCATCAGCAGCGAAACCTGGCGATAGGCATTGGCATGCTTGGAAAGGTCATCATAGATGACGAGGGCATCTTTCCCGTTTTCCATAAACCATTCGCCAATGGCACAGCCGGAATAGGGTGCCAGATATTGCAATGCCGCCGCATCCGATGCCGAGGCGACCACGAGAGTCGTATAATCCATGGCGCCTTCTCGTTCGAGCGTCTCCCGAATCCGCGCGACTTCGCCGCGCCGCTTGCCAACAGCGACATAGATGCAATACATATCCTGACCATTTTGATTGACGATGGTATCCAGAGCGAGCGCTGTTTTGCCGGTCTGACGGTCGCCAATAATCAATTCGCGCTGACCGCGACCAATCGGAATCATGGTGTCAATCGCCAGAATGCCGGTCTGTACCGGGCGATACACACTGCGGCGCTCCATGACACCAGGGGCAATCCGTTCGATGTTGTAATACTCATCGAATTGAACCGGGCCGCGGCCGTCAATCGATTGACCCAGGGCGTTGACCACCCGACCCACCAGCCCGGTGCCAACCGGCACCGAAGCAATGCGACCGAGTGCGCTGACGGTATTGCCTTCCTGAATATCATCATAATCGCCCATAATGATGATGCCGACATTGTCCTTCTCCAGATTGAAAGCGATGCCGGCAACGCCATTTTCAAACTGAACCAGTTCGTTGTAACGCACATTGTCAAGACCGGAGATGCGGGCAATGCCATCCCCGACCTCTTCCACATAACCGACCTCAACCGCTTCCAGCTTCCCCAGCTCGAAGTCTTTAATCTGCTCCAAAATAGAACCATAGATGCTGTCTGCCATTCGCAGGCTCCTTTACATCGGTCGAACAATAAATTACCCCCAAGGGGTCATTGCATTGATTTTGGAATATCCCCCGCCGCCCCTGCCAGACAGCCGGATTCCCGGTCATTGTAGCGCAAAATATCGCACTTGTCCACAATTTCACAAACGACGCGCCTCATATTCTGCCAGTTTTATGTCCATTCATCAACCAGCGAATTCGCCAACTGCAAGAATGTCACGCCAAACCCGTCTAAAGTTGACCCTCATCTTGCGCGCCCAATGCCTGCGAGCGCCGATAGGCCGCCCAAATGCCTTCGGACAGAACAGTTCGCAAGCCGCCCTTTTCCATTTCATGCAAAGCCTCGGCAGTGGTGCCGCCAGGGCTGGTCACTTGATTCCGCAGCTGTGCCGGATGCAAACCCGAACGCTGCGCATACACCACCGAACCCATGATGGTCTGGCTGACCAGCTTTTCAGCGACCCGCCGCGAAAAACCCATGTGGACGCCGACATCAATCATCGCCTCCATAAACATGAAAACATAGGCGGGCCCCGAGCCGCTCAAGGCGGTCGCCATATCGAGGAAGCGCTCATCGCTGGCATAAATCTGCTCCCCCAATGCGCCCAGCAGCAAGGCAGCCTGTTTTCGCTGTTCATCCGCCACATCCGGCGCGGATGTCCAAACGGTGATGCCCTGTCCAATCTGCCCTGGCGTATTGGGCATCGACCTGACCACCCGCGCGTTGAGAAGATTGTCGGCGATGGTCTTCAGGGTCACGCCGGCAACAATGCTCACGACCAGGCGCAGGCCATCCAGCTGCCCGCGCAGTTCGGGCAGCACCTTGTCCATCGCCTGCGGTTTGACTGACAGCACCAGCACATCCGCCGCCCGCGCCGCCGCCACATTGTCCACTGTGCAGCGGATGCCATAAATCTCGCCAAGCTGTTTCAGGCGCGCCGCGCGCGGGTCAGCGGCGACAATCGTTTCGGGTTTCACCAGTTTTTGATGGAGAAGCCCTTTAATCATCGCCTCCCCCATGACACCCGCGCCAATAAATGCAATCGTCTCGCCATTAAATGCCATAAGTCCATCCTGATTCTGCTGCTATTCATCATTCGTCATAACAGCTTAATAAATAAAAGCTGCGCTTCTGCCCTTCCAGGTTGTCACGCACAAAGTCGGTAACGGCATAACCCGCATTGAACATCAGCGGCAGCGCCCCGCGGATATGGTCGCGCCAGATTTTCGCCAGCTGCGGCTGCTGTGCCGCCAACTCCCGAAAATGGGACGGGATTTCGACCAGAGCCAAGGGCGTATTCGGCACATGAATTCGCGCGGCTGGAAGAAGCCACGACCCCGAGGCATCCGCGCGGTTGACGATGGCGGCCTTCAGGTCAAGGCATTGCCGCAGGGTTAGTTGGCTGGTGTTTCCCTGGGCACATTCCGCCACCCGCCGCTCTGCCACCCGCCATTCGACAATCAAACGGTCGGCTCGCAGGTTTTTCTGCTGCGTCAGCCCAAAATAATTGGCCCTGTACTGTCGCGCCACCGCGCCTAACTTACGGATATTCAGATGAGCATTGGGCGACAAAAGCGGGTCAAAAGTCCAGGTCACCCGCCGAATGCCCTGCTTGAGGGCGACCTGCCGCTGCGCCATTTTCAATCGAAACCCGATGTTCTGACCGCGATATTTCGGCAAGACCACCATTCGCTTGGATATAATCAAGAGCTTGGCGCTGGCAGGCGGCGCCTGGGCATCTTCATAGTCAATGTCAGTGCCGATAAACCCCATGACAAAGCCAACCAGCCGTCCATGATGACAGGCGCCGAGGACATGACCGCCATGATTGGACAGAGACTGGAGCATGTGACTGGGCACAAGGGTATCGGCATAGTCGCCCCAATATATTTTCTGCAATTCCACAGCTTGGTCGTATTCGGATGCCGTCCCCAGCCGTTTTATCGTTAAGTCAAGCATAGGCTCGTCCTGTGGGTTAGAGGGGCTGCGGTCGGCGGCGGAAGGCAGCCCGCATCCCGCCGAAGAAATGCCGCCGCTGTGGCAGATAATTCAAGAGCGTCGCTTCAAAACGGCGCGGGTGAAAGCCAAAGTGCTGATAGACACTGCCCAAAGGCGCGGTGCGGTTCGAGGCCAGGATGTCAAGCCACTGACTGGTCATTAGCGACCGTGGCAGCAGACGGCTGTAAAAGCCTGTCATCCAGCGCAGCAGGTAAGGCGGCACCGGGATAACCAGGCGCGGCATGCCCGTCACCCGCATGATGGTCGCTATCATATCTTTTAATGTGGTGTATTCGGGACCGCCGATTTCGACTGTCCTGTCCACCAGACGCACTCGATTCAGGCTGCGATAAATGGCTTCGACCAGGTCGTCAATATAGATGGGATGCAGGGCAATTTCGCCATGCCCCGGCATCAGAAAGAAAAGTGGATTGATGCGCAGCATACTGGCGATATGATTGATGAATGAATCATCGGGCGCGAAGACAATGCCGCTGCGGATAATGGTATAGACCAGTCCACTGCTGCGCAGCAGTTCTTCGACCTGACCCTTAACGCGGTGCAGGGTGTAAGCGGACGAAGGGGCGGCGCCCAGTTGGCTAAGGGCGGTGATGCGCCCGACCCGCGCCGCCCGTGATACCGCCACCAGTTTGCGCGTGCCAGCGATTTCGATGCGTTCAAGGTCACGGCGCCGTCCCCACCACATCGCATTCTCCAGATGAATGACCGCATGGCAGCCTGTCACCGCCCGAAAGGACGATTCTTCATCGAGGATGCTGCCCAAGATAAGTTCTGGCGCATGAGGATGGCTGGCATCCCAGGGCAGGCGCCGCGCCTGCCTTTCCGTCAGCAGGCAGCGGCTCGGCAAGCGCTCGGCCATCAGCCGTCTGACAAGATGCCGTCCCACAAGCCCGGTCGCGCCGGTAATCAAAATCATGGCTGCTCGCAAAAAATCAAAAACTGCGTTTCAATGGTATGATATGAATAGCAAGCAACTTATTATAGGGGACAAACCTGTCCCTGTAAAGCAACGGAAAACAGTTCGCGGGGTTAAAGCAAATAGAGATAGATCATAATATCGATGGCTGAATGAGAATTTTTCATCTCAAGGGGCGAAATCGGAGGATTCCTTGGATAAGAAACGAATCGTCATCACAGGCATGGGCATCATCTGCCCCACCGGCAACAGCGTGGCCGAGGCCTGGGCGAATACTGCCGGCGGCGTGAATGGCATCGGTTACATCACGCAGTACGACCGCAGCATGACGCAGAATCAACTGGCTGGCGAGGTCAAGAACTTTGACCCGGCCAAATTATTCGGGAGGAAAGAGGCGCGCCGCATTGACCGCGTGGCGCAATTCGCGCTCCAAGCCAGCCGACAGGCGATAGAAGACAGCGGACTGCAGGTCACCGAAGACAATATGTATGAAATCGGCTGCATTATCGGCACGGGCGTGGGTGGCATTAACTCTTTTATCGAATCGCAGCAGGGCGTGGATGCCAAGGGGCATCGCGGCATCAAGCCAATGGGGATCCCCAAAATCCTGAGTGACTCTAGTTCGGGCAAGGTTTCGCTGGATTTTAATCTGCGCGGCCCCAACTACTGCATCGTTACCGCCTGTGCCAGCGGCAACAATTCGATTGGCGAAGCCATGCACATCATCCAGCGCGGCCAGGCCAAAGCCATGCTCGCTGGCGCCTCCGAAGCGGCGATTGTGCCGCTCTGCGTTGCCGGCTTCAACAATATGACGGCGCTCAGCAGAAACGATGACCCAGCTACCGCCTCGCGTCCCTTTGATTTGAATCGGGATGGCTTTGTTCCCGGTGAAGGCGCTGGGGTGCTGGTATTGGAAGAGCTTGAGCATGCGCTGGAACGCGGCGCACCCATCTATGCCGAGCTAGTCGGTTACGGACATACCTCGGATGCCCATCACGTCACCGCGCCGATGGAAACGGGTGAAAGCGCCGCCAAGGCCATTGAATTTGCGCTGCGCTATGCCCATTTATGCCCCGAAGATATTGATTACATCAACGCCCACGGCACCAGCACCCCCTTGAATGACATTGCCGAAACCAACGCCATCAAGCGGGCGCTGGGCGAAGCCGCCTACGGCATCCCCACCAGTTCAACGAAATCCATGACAGGACATTTATTGGGCGGCGGCGCGGCCATTGAGGCGATTTTCAGCATTATGGCGATTCGCCACAATTTCGTTCCGCCGACGATTCACCTCGAAGAACCCGACCCGGCATGCGACCTGAATTATGTTCCCAATGCGGGGCGCGGTCACGAAGTCCGCTATGCCATGTCGAATGCCTTCGGCTTTGGCGGGCATAATGCCGTGGTCATATTTGGCGAATATCAAGACAATGGCAACCTATAATCACAGCCAGAAAAAAAACGACATCCTGAAGACGCCCACCTTTGCGCACCTCGTCGGCTGGGGTATGGCCGTGCCCGAAAATGTGATGACCAACCAGGATCTTTCCGCCTTTGTCGAAACCAGCGACGAATGGATTTTCGCGCGTACCGGCATCCGCGAGCGGCGCATCGCCAACGAACAGGAATCCACCGCCACGCTGGCCTATCGGGCGGCGCAGCAAGCGCTGGAAGTGGCTGACATCCTGCCCATCGAGCTTGACCTGATTGTGGTCGCCACATCAACGCCCGAGAACATCTTTCCCAGCACCGCCAGCCTGGTGCAGGATTGGCTGAACGCCAGCCTTGCCGGCGCATTTGATTTGAGCGCCGCCTGCTCCGGCTTTGTTTATGCGCTCAATATGGCGGCCGACTCCATCCGCGCCGGCAGCATCCAGACAGCCCTGGTCATCGGCGCTGAAACCATGAGCCGCATCCTGGATTGGCATGACCGCAGCACTTGCATTCTCTTTGGCGACGGCGCTGGCGCCGTGGTCTTGCATGCCAGCGACGTTCAAGGCGGCGTCATGTCCAGCGTCCTGCGCTCGGATGGCGCTGGCTGTGATTTGCTGGCGATTCCCAGCGTCGGCAGCATCGACGCCGCTGAATCCCGTGCTGGCACAAACGGGCAGAAACTTTACAAGATGTACATGGCCGGGGGCGAGGTTTTCAGGTTCGCAACGCGGGTCGTCAATGACAGCATCGAGCAGGCAGCCGAGATGGCCGGCATCCAGATTGACGACATTGACCTGGTGATACCGCATCAGGCCAACCTGCGCATTTTGCAGGCCGCCGCCCGCAAACTCAACATCGACATCGACAAATTTATGAGCAATGTAGAACATTATGGCAATACATCAGCCGCCTCTATCCCGATTGCCTTGTGTGAGGCCATCGAACAAAAACGGATTCACGACAAAGACCATATCGCGCTGGTCGGATTTGGCGGCGGTTTGACCTGGGCCGCCATGATTATTCAATGGGGCATCCCCAAACCCAGCCAACAGCATAGTTCCCTGCTCAACCGGCAGCGCCGTCAGGCACAATACTATATGGCAAGATGGCGTTACCGCTCGCGGCGCTGGCGCCGCCGACTCGACCGCAGGATTCGGCATCTGCGTTCATAACATGTCAGCCAATCGGCGTGATGGTCGGCAAGGGCTCGGAAATATAAATATGCACCATGCAGTCCGCCCGCAGTGTATTGGTGACATCATAGACCATCAGCCGAAACTCATATTCGCCAGGCTGGTAGCCCGCGGGAACGAATTGGCTGAATGCCCGCCGCTCACGAACTTCGGTGCTTTGATCTTCAATCACCTGGTAGTTGCCGAAGGTGCCAGGGCCGTTAATCTCGATTTTGGCATAAGCGAACTGGTCGGCAAAGGCCGTTCCAACAACCGGAATCGGTTGGAACACACGCATGCCATTGGCGGGAATGAATAGCTGCGCCTGCGGTTTGTCGCAGCCTACTGTGGGGTCGGCGGGGATAATGGTGCCAACGGGCGTGGGCGTCAAGGTCGGCGTCGGCTGAACCTGACCCGCAAAATCAGCCGCCCGCGGCAATGCCACCGGGTCAATGCCCAGATTGGCGGCAGGTGGCGCCGGGACGGGCGTTTCAAACACGCCATCCTCTTCCCGCACAGCAGCGACCAAATCTTCGATTTGACTGTCCCGCCGCAATTCTGGCATGACAATGGTCTGAATCCCGACAATAATAACAGCGAGTTCGATGAAGAGAATGACGGCTGTTACCGCGTTCATCTGACGATAGCGCGACAGATCGCGTTCCAGTTCAAAATGAGATGAGCGATAGCCGGCGCTCCAGATGAAAAAGCGGCGCAAGGCAAACAGAATGCCAGCGGCAATCAGAAAATAAATGCCAACCGCAGCTTGATCAATCAAGGCGACTAGGGCGGTCATGCTGGAAAATTCTTGAGAACGCCCTTCAGAATCGCTGTAAGACGCGGGACAATGACCTTGCTGGCTTCCAGCACCTCTTCGTGGTTGGTTTCGAGGTCGGTATCGACGGCGTCAATCGCCCGATTGGTCACGCCCGAACAGGCCATGACCCGCATCCCGGCATGCCGCGCCACCAGAACCTCATGCACGGTGGACATGCCGACGGCATCGCCGCCAAGGGCGCGAATCATGCGGATTTCCGCCGGTGTTTCAAAAGACGGCCCCGATACGGCGCAATAGACCCCGCTATGCAACGGAATCTCGTTCTCCTGCGCCACTTTCAAGGCACGCTGTCGCAATTTGCGGTCGTATGCCTGCGCCAGACCTACAAAACGCTCACCGACCTGGTCATCATTGGGTCCCATAAGCGGGTTCGCGCCGACCATGCCCGGCAAATTGATATGGTCTTCGATGAGCATCAAATCGCCAACCTGATAAGATGGATGAACTCCCCCGGCAGCGTTTGTCAATATCACCGTTCGGATTCCAAGCGCGTGCATGACACGTATCGGGAAAGTCACCTGCTGCATGGTGTAGCCCTCATAATAATGAGCGCGGCCCTGCTGCGCGGCGACAATCTGGCCTTCAATTTCCCCAATGACAAGATTGCCGCGATGACCTGACACCGTAGCGCGGGGCCAGCCGGGGATGTCTTCGTAAGGGATGACCGCGCGGTCTGCCAGGGTATCCGCCAGCGTTCCCAAGCCAGACCCAAGCACCAGCCCGATGTCCGGCCGCAGGGATGTCCTTTGACGGATGACAGCCACAGCTTGCTGATAATTTTCATATTGGTGCATAGGACAGACTCCATGGATGTCTTATAGGTCGTATTCAATAAGCTGGCGCAAACCAGCCCAGCCTCTAAAATCATCATATCACAGGTTGATGTTCTCGGATATAATTGGGGTATCATCGGCCTGGATTGACGGAGGGTTGGGCTTGAGTGACAGACGCAGGCAATTCCGGGCTGCCGCCATCCTCATTCTTATTATTATACCCATTGGAATCGCAGGATACAGGAGTATCGAGGGCTTGTCGTTTATCGACTCCGCCTGGCTGACCTTTATCACGCTGACCACGATTGGCTATGGGGATATAAACGCCGAAACCAATATCGGCAAGCTCTTCACCATCGCCTTGGTGCTGGTCGGTCTGGGCGCCCTGACCTTCTTCCTGTCTTCATCCTTTGCCCTGCTGTTTAGTGCCGAAGCCGTGACACAGCGCCGCAAAAAACGAATCAAGATGAAAATCGGCAGGCTGAACAACCACTATATCATCTGTGGCATGGGCGAAATGGTTGATAAAACCATCGGTTATGTACTGCAAAGCGCTCAAATTCGGCTGAAACGGCATCAGGAAGCCCGGTACAGACCTATCGACAACCTTCTGAATCAGTTATTGGGGGATGCTGAACGCGGCAGATTGACGAGGATGCGAAAGCTGATTCATCGGATTTTCATCATCCTCTCCAATGCCTTCGCACAGCACACGACCCTGCTGGATTGGATTGTCGTCGTCACGGAAGATGCAAAATATGCCCATCACCTCCGCAGCGCCGGCATCCTGGTGGTCGAAGGCGACCCATCCGACGATGAATCCCTGCTGGCGGCTGGCATTCATCGCGCCCGTGCTATCATGGTCATGCTCGACCGCGATACCGAAGGTTTATTAACGGTGCTCAGCGCCCGCAATCTGAACCCCTCCCTGTATGTGACGGCCGCCGCCATTGCCGAAGAATTCAAGCCCAAAATGATCCGCGCTGGCGCTAATGTGGTTCTTGCCCCCTATGAAATTGCCGGCCAGTTCCTCAACAGCGCCACACTGCGGCCAGCCGTGAATGATTATTTCAACAGCCTCATCTTCGACCAGGAAATCCAGCATCAGATTACCCAGCTTGAACTGGGCGATGATTCTCCCTGGATTGGAAAGCGAATCAGTGATTTGCGCCTGCGCCAGCGCTTTGATGCCGACATTATCGGCATTCAAAAAGACAGCGGCACCTTTGTCTATGCCCCTGGCGCCGGGTATCTGTTGAAAGAGGATGAGATTCTGCTGGGCGTCGCCCCTGGGCTGATGATTCCCAAGCTGCACAGGGAAGTCCGCCCGCAGGGGCGTGACAATATGCGATTTTCGACCTTTCAGCGTTTGGTGCAGCACCGAAAGCTGAAGACGCTGGATAGGACCCTCAGCCGCGTGGAATGCGAGGAAGCCCTGAAATCGATGTCAAAACATTTTGTCATCTGTGGCACTGACCACATCATCCAAAGCGCCGTCAGCTTCCTGGATCCAGCCCGTCCCTTTGTGCTGATTAGCGACGATGACTGCCTGACCGAAGCATGGCTGCAGCGCGGCTTTCATGTCATTCAGGGCAACCCGACCCAAGACGAAACTCTGAGAAAAGCGGGCATCGCACGGGCGCAGGGTATGATGATCTCGACGGAGGACAAAGCCGCCGCCGTGCTGACCGTCATAACGGCTCGCGGCATGAGCAAATCGCTTCTGATTTCGGTCACGGCGACCGTGGACGATATGATCGAAAAGCTGAGAAGGTCGGGCGCAGACCGCGTCGTCAGCCCCTTTCATGTCGCCGCACAGTTTATCCTGCTTTCGACCACCCGTCCCGAAGTTGCCGAATTCTTGCAGCATGTCCTCTACAACGAGGTCACCGGTCTGGAAACCGCCGAGCTTTATATGGAGAACGATTCGCCCTGGATTGGCAAGACCATCAGGTCACTGGATCTGCGGCTGCGTTTCCGCGCGGGTGTCATCGGCATCCGCCAGCCAGAGCGCGAAACATTCATCTATGCGCCTTCACTGAACCATGTTATTCAGGCACAGGAAGTTTTGATTGTGGTCACACCGATGATGTTCTTCGATGAAATGCGGGGAATCGCGGCGGGACACCAAAACAAACGTCCGGCAACACTGCGCCGACAAACCGACCTGAAAACAAGCGCAGGCTGGTCACGCGATTTGATTCGTGAACTGATTAAACAGCATGAGGGAGCCTGATCAGCCTGGCGGCTGGGCTTTCAAGCTGGCGCGGCAGCCCGCCAGCGCACCCACATCGCGCAGGATGCTGTCCGTATCTACATGGACATCACGGATTTGGTCTTGATAAGCATAGAGCATATCGCGCAGGGATGCCCTTCGCGGCAGCTTCAGGATTTCTGGCCAATACTTGCGCCCAATTAGAATCGGATAGCCGCGCCGCTGCCGATGATTGGGAATCAGCCAATCTCCCTGCCCGCGGGCATAAGCTGACAGGAGCTTGTAAATGACCTTGGGCTGAATGCGCGGCTGATCGCCAAGCGCAACCAGCGCCGCCGTCTGGTCGTACATCGCCCGCAAACCGACTTGCAGAGATGAGAGCATCCCGCCCCTTCGGTGCGAACGATTGTGCGCCACTTTGACGCCCAGTGGCTTGACCGCCGCTTTGACCTTCTCGGCATGAAAGCCGGTCACGACGCAGATCGGGTCAATCCGCGAGCGAATGAATTGCTCAGTGATATGGGCGACAGCGGTTTTGTCTTTCCCCCAGAGTAGCAGCGGCTTGTGCTGACTGGTTCGTAAAGCCTGTCCCGCCGCCAGCACCAGCGCCCCAACGTTGCGCTGAACCTCATGCACAGGTTCGGCAGCCCGCACCGACCCCAAAGCCACCGCCTGAATGCGCTCGGATTGCAGGCTGAGACGGGCAATCATCCGCGCCCGCCCGCGCAGATAACCCCGCGCCGGCGTCTGATTCAAAAAGATGATGACTCGCGCCCCTGCGGGCACATCCTTTAAGCCAAGCTCCTCATCTCGCAAGACTTGCGCCAGCCAAGGCGACTTGACCGGGCTGTTGGCGACAAAACCGTATTTTTCAATCATAGGCTGCGGATTGTAGATATGCTCCTCGTTGAGCGGTTTGCCCAAGGCGCTTAGCGATGCGACTGGCACAACCAGCGATGTTTCCAGGGGAATCCGCGGCTCGTTCTCCAGCGGCGCCTTGAAGGGCAGGCCCAACGCACGGTCAGCTTCGACCAGCAGGACATCCGAATCCACCCTGTCCAGAAGCTGCGGCATCCATTCCAGCGAGGGACCATATACCTGACCCTGGCGGATTTTGTCATAAAGCAAGACAAACTGATGTTCGCTCAAAGCGCGTGAGATGGAAGCCGCATCGGCCTGACAGGACAGGATACAGGGGAACAAATCGAGTTCATCGCTGGCAAACGTGCTTGTGGTCGTCGCCAGGACGCGCCAGCCGCACTCCGCGAGTTCGTAACCCAGACCCACCATAACCGAAGTCTTGCCGCCAGCGCCAACAAAAGCAATCACCTCGCCGCGGGCGACATCAAATGCCTGCTTGAGCTTCATTCCCAAACCTCACCAACGATGACAGCGCATCTGTGATTGAACCTGCTGCCCATATCATAACATGAAAAGGGTTAAATCGGTTTGGGGATTTTCAGGAGCCCGAAACGGGTCGGCTAGACGAGGCCAATCCCCCGTTCACGCAGCCCCTTGACGATTTTTGGGGGTATGAAGGGCTGCGAGTCCATCCAAAGGCCGGTGGCATGATAAATCGCTGCTGCGATGGCTGGCGCCAAGGGCAGGAAGGGCATCTCCGCCATACCGCGCACACCCCAGGGTCCGGTGGGATCGGGATATTCCAGGATGACCGACTTGACAACTGGCGGGACATCCAGCGAAGTCGGGATGAGATAGGTCGAAAGATAAGGATTTTGGATTTTGCCGGCATGAGAAACCAGGTTCTCCATCAGGGCATAACCCTGCGCCTGGACAACCGCCCCTTCAATCTGCCCCTGCACCTGCTGCAAATTGACCACCCGGCCAACATCATTGGCACAGACAACCTCCAGTAACCGCACCTGTCCGGTCTCAATATCGACCTCGACCTCGACCGCTTCGGCGACATAGCCATAAGCAAAATTGGGCTCGCATTCGCCAGTCAGCGGGTCAAATGATGTCGTCGGCGGCGGATGATACATGAATTCACCCTTCGCCGGGCGTTCTTCATCCTGCCATTTTTGCAGCGCGAGCTTGGCCGCGCCCTGGATGGCATTCCCCGACATAAAGGTCAGGCGCGATGCTGACGCGCTCCCCGATGAACCTGAACTGGCCGTATCGGAGGCGACAATCTCCACCTTTTCAAACGGCACACCGACGGCTTCGGCCGCCATCTGACTCAAGGCAGTATGCGCGCCCTGGCCGACATCCGCGCCGGCATGGAAGAGCAGTACCCTCTCAATCTCGGTTTCGCCCTGCAATTCGATGCCCGCCCAGCAATGCTCAGGAAAACCAAAGCTGAAGCCGATATTCTTGAAGCCACCTGCTATCCCGCGGCCTCGCCGTTTGGCGGGGTCGGGGGATTGGGCAGGCGGTTCCAGCGTCCAGCCCGCTTCGGTCTCCTGCCACCATGATGAGCGGCCGCAAGCCTCAAAGACCTGCGGCATGGTCACCCCTGGCGGGAAAGGACTGCCCACCGATGCGATGCTGCCCTCCTGAATGCTGTTCTTCAGTCGGATTTCCAGCGGATCCATCCCGAGCGCGGCAGCTAGTTTGTTCATCTGCCCTTCCGCCGCAAACAATGCCTGCGGCGCACCGAATCCGCGAAACGCGCCCGATGGAATGTTGTTGGTGTAGACGGGAAAGGTATCGATATGGATGTTGGGGATGACATAAGCCCCAGTGACAGTCAGGTGGGCATTGCCCAGCACCTTGTTGGATGTGTAGTTGTAGGCGCCGGCATCGCCAATCACTTCGGCTGACATGGCGGTCAGGATGCCCTCCCGGCTAGCGCCCCATTTCGTCCGCACCTTGATGGGATGACGTTTATGATGATAAAGAATCGATTCCTCACGATTCCACTGAATTTTAATCGGCTTTTCCAGCTTCCAGGCAGCCAGCGCCAGAATAATCTGCACCGACATATCTTCCCGCCCGCCAAAAGCCCCCCCAATCGCCGCATAAATCACCCGCACCTTCTGCGGCGGCAGGTCAAGGGCATGATATATCTGCTCCTGGTCTTCATGCGCCCATTGCCCGGCGGTGACAACCGTAATGCGACCCGCTTCGTCGATATAT
>DAOUKA010000149.1:0-10571 GCA_034421915.1 Anaerolineae bacterium | reverse complement strand
GGGCAGCGCGAAGGACATTATGTCCTGATGAAAGCCGACATTGAACCGACTCACCTCAATGAACTCGAAATCGAACTCAAGCTGTTCGACCCCGTGCTGCGGTATCTGCTGGTTCGAGCCGAAGGTTAAGCGCAAACATCCTGTTGGAATAAATGGAGAATCGAAGTCGTGAGTGACAATCCGACAAACAGCGAAAAACAGCAAGAAGCAGCTTCAGGCAGAAAGCCTCCCCGTGAGCCGCGGCGCACTGGCGGCAGCCGCCGCGACAGCGATAGACGCGGGCGCCGGGGACGGCGGCGGCGCGGTAAAACCACCTACTGTCCCAAGGGCAAATGCTTCGATTACAAAGACCTGGACACGCTCTCGCGTTACATCAGCGAAAGTGGCAAAATCAAACCTAAGCGACAGACCGGCAACTGTTCGCGCTGCCAGCGTGAACTCGCACGCGAAATCAAACGCGCTCGCCATCTGGCACTGCTGCCTTTTGTGATTGCGGATTAAGAGGCCACGCAGGCATGGGATACTGACTGGGCTCTTGCTTGGTCAGCCTGAATAGCCTACAGGTTGAGGAGTGAATGGATTCATGTCGAAAAAGAGCCAAACGACCGGGCTGCCCAAACGCAGAAGGCGCCGGGCGCAAACCCGCCAGGCGCCGCCGGGCGGCGAAAATGTCCAGCCGGGTCAAGCCGCATCAACCTATAAAAGCCGCGCCGAAAGAGAGGCGCAGCTGCAAAAATGGGTGGTGCGCGGCATTGCCGCCATTATTCTTGTGCTGGCTGTCCTGGTTGGAATCGCCTTTGCCGTTGAACAGTGGATCATCCCCACCCAGACCCTCGCTGTCGTCAATGGCGAAAACATCACCGTCGGGCAATTCCGCGATGAATACAATCTGGAACGCAACCGCATTCGGCTGCAGCTTAATCAGGTTCAGGCGGCCGGCTTTGACCTTCAGCAGCTTGCCCAGCAAGAGCCTTACAGAACTTGGATTAGCGAAGCCAATGTGCCTGACCAGCTGGGCTGGCGCGTGATTAACGATATGGTGGACGACAGATTGCTGGCGCAGGAGGCTCTGGCGCGCAATATCACCGTCAACGAAGCCGCCGTGCAGGCAGAGATTGAATCCTTCTTCGGCTTTGACCCCACGCAAGTGGCGCTGATTGGCGTCGAACCCACAGCGACCCTTGAGCCGACCGCAACGCCAACACCCTTTGTATCGCCGACGCCCTCGCCCACAGCCACGACAGCGCCCACCTTGAACCCCGATGAAGAACAAGACGAAGAACAAGAAGTCCTTGAACCGACCATCACCCCCCAGCCCACTGTGGTTGAACCCACATTGAGCGCCGAGGAAGTCCGTCAAAACTTTGAGGACACCCAGCAGAGCTTCCGCAGTTATTTTTCGCGGGCAGGCATCGCCGAAGAAACAGTCGATTCATTCTTTGAGCGCCTGGCTCTCGAAGGTTTGCTGGCGGAGAACCTTGTCAGCGCCGACAGCAGTTTGCTCTATGCCGATGTGCGCCATATCCTGGTCGAAGGCGAAGAAACTGCCGAGCAGGTCTTGCAGGCTTTGCAGCAAGGGGAATCATTCGCCGACCTTGCCCGCGCCATGTCGGCCGATACCGGCAGCGGCTATCGCGGCGGTGAACTGGGCGAGGCTTATGTCGGCAATTATGTGCGCGAGTTCCGCGAAGCGATTGAAGCAGCCGAAATCGGTGAACTGGCAGGCCCTATCGAGAGCGAATTCGGCTTTCATATCATCCAGGTCCGCAGCAAGGAAGAACGCCCGGCGCCAGAAACTCAAATTGAACAGGCACAGCAGCAGGCATACGCCCAATTTGTCGAGGCTCTGCGCGAAGAACAGGCCGAAAGCTTCGAGATTTTTGATTCATGGCTCGATTACGTTCCCCGTAACTGATTGAATTCGGTCGGGGATAACCGACCGTTTTCATCCGATTTGGCAAAAACGCGCCTTTGCACTATGCCCTTTCTGACAGCGCGTCTATAATGCAGGCATGACCGAGAAACCCATCGACAGGCTTGAAGCGCGGCTGCAAACGCTGATTGAAGGGGCATTTGCGCGTTTGTTTAGGCGGACTGTCAGCGCGCGGGATATTGCCATTCTGCTGCTGCGCGCTATGGAAGACGAAGCCGCGCCCGCCGCCGAGGGTACGCGCCGCTGCGCCCCCGATGCCTATCAGATCTTCCTTCATCCCGATACAGTCAGGCAATTCGTCACGCAATATCCCGATTTGCCGACCCGACTCGGCGCGCTGATTGTCGACCTCAGCCTGCAATCCGGTTATCAACTCCAGGCCAAACCGCAGGTCGAGTTATTGGCAAGCGGCAGCCTGGCGGAACACCGCGCCATCATCACCGCCAGCCACAGCTTGAGCTCCGCCAGACCCACCAAAACGATGCCGCCGGTGACGGCTGCTCTGGCTTCTTATCAAGCGCCTCAATCCATGCTGATGATTAACGAAACCGAAAACGTAACGCTCCGCAAGTCCTTGGTCAACATCGGGCGCGGCCGCAGCAATGATATTGTCATCCAGGATGCCTATATCTCCCGCCATCATTTGCAGCTGCGCCGGCGCTTGGGGGCTTATATCCTGTTTGATGTCAACAGCCGCGGCGGGACGCTGGTCAATGATATGGCTGTCCGTGAACATCGGCTGCAAAACGGCGACGTGATTCATATCGGACACAGCCGCCTGATTTATACCGACGAAGCCGCGAACTGCTATAGCGATGACAGCACACAAGTGTTGGATCCGGCTTAGGACAAGCCTGTGAGTATCGAAATCACTTTCTTCGTTTTGCGGGCGCTGGCTGGATTGACGCTGATCGGCTTCCTGCTGGCGCTCTACATCCTTATCTGGCGCAATTTCAAACAGGCCCGACTGCAATTACAGGCGGCGCATACTGTCGGCGGCTATTTGACTGACATCACCGAAACGGATGAGCCATCCAGACAGGCGGGGACGCGGTTCTCACTCTCGCCCATAACCACTTTGGGACGCGCGGCAAACAACTCCATCGTGGTGAACGATAACTTTGCCAGTGGCCGACACGCCCGCATCATCTTGCAAGACGGACACTGGTGGCTGGAAGACTGCGACAGCCGCAATGGCACCCTGCTCAATGCAGAACCCATCCAGCAGCGCGCGATTCTTGCCGATGGCGATGTCATCGCCATCGGCAAATTTGATTTCAAGCTCGAACTCATCAAATAGACCTGTTGAGGAGGAAAAGGATAATGGAACAAGTGAAAATTGGCGTTATCGGTGGGTCTGGTCTGTACAACATGCCAGCCATCTCCGATGTTGAAGCCCTTGAGGTCGATACGCCCTTTGGCAGCCCCAGCGGCGCCATTCGCATCGGCACACTGAGCGGCAAACGAGTTGCCTTTGTGCCGCGGCATGGCGAAGGTCATGTCTATTCGCCCTCGACCCTGCCCTACCGCGCCAACATCTTCGCGCTCAAAAAATTGGGCGTGCGCTTCATTATCGCGGTGAATGCCGTCGGCTCACTGCGCGGGGATTATGCGCCCGGGCATATCATCACGCCCGACCAGATTGTCGATTATGCGATACACACCCGGCCGCGCTCGTTCTTCGAGGATGGCATTGTGGCGCATATCTCCGTTGCCGACCCGATGAGTGACTATCTGGGCGCCCTGATTGCCGATGCCGTCGAAGCGGTGGGCGGCACTGTCCATCGGAAGGGCACGTTTCTGGTTGAAGACGGGCCCCGTTTCGCCACCCGTGCCGAAAGTCATATTTTTCGGGCATGGGGCTGCGATCTGATTGGCATGACCACCGCGCCCGAAGCCTTTCTGGCGCGGGAGGCCGAGATGGATTATGCCTCTATGGCGCATGTCACCGATTATGACAGCTGGCACGAAGAGGAAGAGGCGGTCACCTCCGATATGGTGATCCGTACTTTGGTCGAAAACATCAAAGTTGTGCAGAAGGCATTGGCAGAGGCCATCGCCCATCTCGATGAAGACAGAATCATGCCAGCGCATACCGCGCTTGATGCCGCGCTGGCGACCTCGCGGGATGCTATGGACAAGGCGGTCATCGAAAAGCTGCATCCGATTCTGGCGCGTGTGCTTGAACTGGATGAGCAAGACCACGGATAATCCGGTGTCATTGGAAGCCGCGGCGCAACATCAAAAGAGGCATCCATGGCTGCTGCTGACACTGGCGGGCCTGTTCATTTTCTTGGGCATGATGAGCGTATCGCTGACCCGCGTGACGCAGCCGAGCTATTGGCTGGGGTTTGTGATTTGGGTCAGCTGCGCTCTGGCAGGCACATTGATCTTAAACCGCTATCTGCCGACAAGCGACCCCCTGCTGTTTCCACTGGCGATGTTTTTGAGCGGCTGGGGGTTGGTGGCTATCGAACGGCTGGCGCCGATATTCGCTGACCGCCAGGCGATCTGGCTGCTTGTCAGCGTGATGGCGATGCTGCTGACGGCTGTTTTCCCCCACGTCTTGCGCTGGCTGCATGCTTATCGTTACATTCTGCTGGCGCTGACCCTGCTCCTGCTGGCAGCGACGATTGTTTTCGGCCGCAATCCATCCGGCTTTGCCTTCGCGCCCCGATTGTGGCTGGGATTCGGCTCGGTCTACTTTCAGCCTTCCGAGGTGATGAAAATCATTCTGGTTGCCTTTCTGGCGAGCTATCTGGGCGAACAAAGCGCGACCCTGCTGGACACCCGCGAAAAAGGCAGCAGCCCGGGCCTGTCACTGCGCCTGGTGGGCCCGGTTCTGTTGATGTGGGCATTATCTATCGTCATCCTGGTTTGGCAGCGCGACCTGGGGACTGCCATGCTGTTTTTCATCGTCTTTTTACTGCTGCTGTACATGACAAACGGCAGCCTGCGCATCATCTTGGGCGGCGCCGCCCTGGTCATCGCCGCCGGATTTGTCGCCTATCAACTCTTCGAGGTGGTTCAGCTGCGGGTCGATGTCTGGCTGCATCCCTGGCAAGAGGCTGATGGAGACGCCTATCAGATTGTACAAAGTCTGATGGCCTTTGGCGCGGGCGGCATCTTTGGAACAGGAGTCGGGCTGGGTTTGCCGGATTATATTCCGGTCGTACACTCCGATTTTATATTTGCGGCTCTGGCGGAAGAATGGGGGCTGCTGGGCGTTGTCGCCGTGCTGAGCAGTTTCGCTGTCATAGCGATGCGCGGCCTGCTCATCGGCATGACGCATTCCGGCCGCGCCTTTTACAAATTGCTCGCTGTTGGCCTGACCATGATGCTGACCGTCCAGGCTTTAATGATTATGGCGGGCGTGCTCAAGCTGCTGCCATTGACCGGGGTCACCCTGCCCTTTATCAGTTATGGCGGGAGTTCGCTGCTTGCCAGCTTTGTGATGATTGGCATCCTGCTGCGGCTGTCATCAGGGACGCGCTAGATGCCATTCGCCCGCGAAATACACCGCATCCTGCTCGGAACTCTGCTCGTTATGGCGCTTGTCGGATTCTCGGCAGCCTATTGGGCAATCGCCGGACGAGATGCCATTTTACAGCGTGACGACAACCCGCGGCTGATCGAGGCGCTTGCCCGCATCCAGCGCGGCAGCATCTATGACCGCCACCAGCAGCTGCTGGTCGAAACGGCAGATGATGCCGCTGGACTCCACCGTCATTACCTGAAACCATCCACCTACAGCCTTGTCGGTTATTACAGCCTGCGCTATGGCGCCGCCGGCGCCGAGGCGGCCTTCAATCAGGCATTGAACGGCTTGACTGAAACGCTAAGCCTGGAGGATTTTTTCGCGCGCGAGGTCTTGCATATCCCGCCCGTCGGGTCAGATATTCAACTGACCCTGGATGTGAACATTCAGGATGCGCTGGTCGCGGCCATGGAGGGTTATCAAGGCGCCGCCGTCGTGATGAATGCCCATAGCGGCGCCCTTCTGGCGCTGGCGAGCCTGCCAAGCTACGATCCGAACACCCTCGATGCCGAGTGGGACATCTTGACCGAAGCGGAAGGCAAGCCATTTTTCAACCGCGCCTTGCAAGGTCAGTATCAACCGGGGGGCGTTATGTACACCCTGTGGCTCATCCAGGCGATTCTCTCCGATGACGACTTGTCTCGCCCTTTTGACCAAGCAGCCGATGCGATTGACCTGGGGGAAGAAACCACCGTCGCCTGTGCCATTGAAACGGCGATGACGCAGCTGTCGCTGGTCGATGCTTTTATCTATGGCTGCCCGGCCGCCTTTGTCAGCTATCAGCAGAACGCGGCAGCAAACAGCTATGATGGCCTGGTGCAAACCTACTCGCTCGACAACCCCATCACACTGGCGGGCTTCCCGATTCCAGAACCCGCTGCATCCACCGCAGGCGCCGCTGACATTCAGCCAGAACTGGCGGCGCTGCGCGATGCGCTGGGTCAGGGCAATTTGACAGCGACCCCGCTGCATCTGGTCGGTATGATGGCGGCTATGGCAAGCCATGGCAATGCGCCCATACCCTACATTCAACTGGGGCAGCGACCGCCAGGGACAGGCGAGTGGCTAAGCCAGCAGCCCCATCGGGCGTCCATACCGATGATAACCGCCGCCACCGCGCGCCAGTTGCAAGACATCCTGAAAACAGCCTGGACAACCCTGCAAGGCAATTCCTATGCGGCCGAAGCAAACGTGGGCGCTTATATCACCATGTCCCAATCAGGCGAGGGCAAACAGATATGGCTGCATGGCTTTGTGGCTCATGTCAATCGGGATACAGTCGCCTTTGTTGTTTTGCTGGAAGATGCCAGCCATATTCCCAAGCTGATTGCCATTGGCCAGTCGCTCATCGCCGCCCTGCTGCCCTGAAAGATGCGGCTGTATCCTCGTATCAGGCATCGCCATCAAAGCTAATCTGGTCGTACACTTCGGATAAAGCCAGCTGACAATTCAGTGACGATAAGATCAACGTTTCATACCGCCCGACAGCTTCTCTGAACAGCCATACCTTGTCTGTCTGTTTGGTGAACTTTTCGATGCGATAACCGCTTTGGGAAATCAGGATATATTCCTGAAGCGAATCGAGATTTCGATAGTGCTGGAATTTCTTGCCGCGGTCATCCCTTTCTGTTGATGGTGACAGAATTTCGATAATCACCGTTGGATTAAGCAAGGTCGGTGGTTTTGTATCTTCATACTGCGGCTGTCCACAAACAATCGTCATATCCGGGTAAGTGTACAGCCCTGTTTTCTCCACCTTGATGCGCATGTCCCCGGAATAGATGAAGCAGCCTTTGCCGCGCAATTGAGCGTACAATGTGAAATTCACACTGGCCGAAATCAAATTATGTCTGGGTGTCGCACCCGCCATCAAATAGATTTGACCATCATCATACTCATATTTTTGGTCGCTCTGATGGTCGAACTTCAGATATTCTGCTGCTGTCACCTGCACATTGGGCTGGGCTGACATACAAACCCTCACTTGGAATAGGTCAGGAGATGCCTCCACAACATCTCCTGATATGATAACCCGTTTCAGCCAATCACAGCTACGCCACGCTCGGCAAGCTCTTGATTAAACGCGCTCAATTCACTTGCGACCAAAGCATCAAAGGCTGTGATTCGCCCCTGAATCAAGCCGGACAGCTTGTCGCAGACGGCATAGGCGGAATCGGTCGGCGGGAATTCGCCCATGCTGACAACCGATGGCAGCGCACTCAAGCGGCGCAAGGGCCCCGTGCCCTGATTGAGCCGCCCGGCCCAGCCTGTCGGTAAATCGGGAATCAGGATCTGCTTCTCGATTTCGAGAACGCGCGCTTTAAGCGCGGCGGCGCGGTCGGCAAGGTCGGCGCTGTCGTCAGACTTGGACAGCCGTTCGGCAAGATGGCTTAGCTGGCTGCGGGCGCTGCGCATGGCATTGACGCTTTCCGTTGCCGCCGAATAGAACTCATAAATCCGCATCAGCAAATCGAATTGCTCTTGCAGGTCTTCGTCCGATGCGCGGGAGTTGGCTTCTTTCACCAGCGAAAAGGATTGCGTTTGTATATCGTCGCCAGCCTTCAGTGAAACCCGATAAGATCCCGGCGTCACTGTCGGGCCTTCCATCCGTTCAAACATAGGGTCGCTGCCATTCAACGCTGGCGACGGCGGCAGGCGCATATCCCAGACAAACCGATTCCAGCCCGGCTTGGCAGGCACATACAAAGCCGCCTTGTTCGGCTTCTCCTTCAGCGCCTTGCGGTCAGCTTCATCCATACTGGTAAATTCACGGATAATATGACCCTCGCCATCCGTGAAACTCAACATAATTTTGCCTTCGGGAACATCCCTTAGATAATAGGTCACCAGCACGCCGCGCGGCAGATTCTCGCCAGAATCGAGGAATTTGCGTTCGACATGATTCTCGGCCGTTGTCGAAAAGGTATAGGCTGCCAAAGTACCCGTAGAACTCATGTAAGTTTTGCCGGGCTGGTCAATCAGCCGCCGAGCGTCAATGCTCGCGAGGATGCGCTCCGTCTCGCGCGGCCGGAGCAGCAGCGCCGCCCCCTCCCCTTCATCATCCCCCAACTGATGCAGCCGCGTCAGGTCATCGAGAATCCAGAAAGAACGCCCATGCGTGGCGGCAATCAGGTCATTGTTCTTGATAATCAGGTCGTGAATCGGTGTCATCGGCAGGTTCAGCTGGAAGCGCCGCCAGCGTTCCCCATCATCAAAAGACACATAGACGCCTGTCTCTGTCCCCGCATACAGCAAACCTTCACGCGCCGGGTCGCAGCGAATGACGCGGGTAAAGTCATCGGCGGGAATGCCGGCGTCAATGCGCGTCCATGACTGACCATAATCTGCCGTTTTGTAAAGATAAGGCGCATAGTCGTCCAGCTTGTAGCGGGTGGCCGCCATATAGCAGACCGCCGGGTCGTGCGGCGAAGGCTCAAGTATGCTCACCAGCGACCACGCCGGCAGATTAGCGGGCGTGATATTGTTCCAATTCGCGCCGCCGTCCTTCGAGAGATGCACCAGCCCATCATCCGAGCCAGCCCACAGCACCCCCGCTTCGTGCGGGGATTCAGCCAAAGCAAAAACCGTCGCATAAACCTCCGCCCCAACCGAGTCGCGGTTGATGGGCCCGCCCGTCACCTGCAAGGTATTCGGGTCAGCGCGGGTCAAGTCGGGGCTTATCGGCTGCCAGCTTTGTCCTTCGTCGGTCGATTGAAAGACCAGGTTGCCAGCGATATAAAGCAGGTTGGGATTATGTGGCGAGAACAGAATCGGATACGTCCAGGCAAAGCGATATTCATGATCCAGCGCAGCTTCACCCGCCATGACCTCAGGCCAAGTCGTCACCAGCCGCAGCTGTTTGCTGTCATGGTCATAACGCTGCAAACAGTTGCCGCCCCCGGGCGAACTGCCAATCGCACCGATAAAAACAACATTGTCATCATCAGGCTTGACAGCGATGTAACCGCTCTCGCCTGTCCCCGCAATAAAGCCGTCCATCCACATCAGCGAGGATTTGCTGCTGCGGCTGGGTACGGCAACGCTGCTGTTGTCCTGCTGCGTGCCATAGACAAAGTATGGCTTGCGATTATCGGCTGCCGCATGATAAAACTGCGCCGTCGGCTGATTGAAAATGCTCGACCAGGAGGCGCCGCCATTCAGCGAGACACAGGCGCCGCCATCATTGCCCTGCACCATACGTTTGGGATTATTCGGGTCAATCCATAAATCATGGTTATCCCCGTGCGGCGTGCCAATCATCGAGTAAGTTCGTCCGCCGTCAATCGATTTCCAGAAGCGCAGATTGTTGACATAAACCGTATCCGCATCTTGTGGATCCGGTGTGAGGTGCGTGTAATACCAAGCGCGCGACACAATGTCATTATTGCGGGCGGCAAACTCCCAGCTGTCGCCATAATCATCCGAACGATACATACCGCCTTCCTGATGTTCCACCAGGGCATAAACCCGTCCGGATTGTGCTGGCGATGCCGCGATGCCGATTTTGCCCAGAATCCCGGTTGGCAGGCCCGGATGAGATGATATGTTTTGCCAGCTGTCGCCACCATCCATCGAGCGCCAGATGCCACTGTCTTCACCGCCGCTGCTAATCTGATGAAAATTGCGATATGCCTCCCAGATTGTGGCATACAGGATACGCGGATTGTTCTTGTCGATGCTAAGGTCAACTGCGCCTGCCTTGTCACTCACAAACAAAACCTGTTCCCAGTTTTCCCCGCCATCGGTCGATTTGAACACCCCGCGCTGCTGATTGCGACCAAAAGCATGACCCAATGCCGCCACAAAAACCGTGTTCGGATCATGGGGATGAATCCGTACCTCGCCAATGTGGCGCGTGTCATCCAGGCCGATGTGCCGCCAGCTTCGTCCGGCATCGGTGGATTTATAAACCCCGTCCCCGTGCGAGACATCAATGCGAATAGTCGCCTCGCCCATGCCGGCATAAATCACATTCGGATCCGCCTCCGAGACCGCCAGCGCACCGACCGAACCCGTCTTGAAAAAACCATCCGAAATAGGTTCCCAGTATTGGCCGGCGTCTTCCGTTTTCCAGACACCGCCAGCACAGGCGCCAAAATA
>DAOUKA010000148.1:0-2661 GCA_034421915.1 Anaerolineae bacterium | reverse complement strand
GCCTCGAAGCGGGGCGGCTGTCGATGAAAAATGAAGCTATTGATATGGCGCAGCTTACCGATGCCGTTGTCCAGAGCTTGGTTGTAGTCGCCAAAAATCATGGCATCCGACTGGAATCGTCTGCTGAGGGGGTGCCGCCGATTGCCGGTGATGGGGACCGTCTGGCGCAGGTGTTGACCAACCTTGTCAGCAATGCGATCAAGTTCACGCCAGAGGGTGGCGCGGTGCGGGTTGTCGTCCAAAATAAAGATGGGGCTGTGACGGTCGCTGTCTACGATACCGGAATCGGCATAGCGCCAGAAGATTTGCCGCGCATCTTCGAGCGATTCTATCAGGTTGATAAAGCGCGGGGTCCGCAGCGCGGCACTGGCCTGGGGCTGGCAATCTCGCAAGAGATTATCGAGGCGCACGGCGGGAAAATCACCGCTCACAGCAAAGGACACAACCAAGGCACGATATTCCGCATCTGGCTGCCGGCAACTTCGATAATCAGCCGTTCGAGCGAGGGGACTGATTTTTAGAACGGGATGTCGTCATCAGTGTATTTGCCTAAATAAGCCAATTTGTCATCTATAGATATTTCCACATCATAGGCACTTATATCGATGCCAGACAAGTCCAAGTCAAGTTTTCCATCCGGGAGTTCTGAAACGATGTCTGAGTATTCTCTTTCAAAGAAGGGATATGACCTGTTGGTCGACAGGTCTTTAATATCAAATCCTATTTTGAATGGCCCAAAGTCTTCGCGCTTGATTGGTCGATTAAAGTTAATGCTTATGTTCTTTTTTGTCAGGGTAACGTCTTCGATGTACAGCCAATCTTTGTTGAAAAGTCTTTGTCCCTTACTTATTGCAATTTTAGACCCCCATTGTTTCCAAACGATAGGTGATAATAAATTAAGCAGGGTGTCGTATTCTGCTTCTGAACGACAGCCAATATATTTCAAATGGTTTAATGACATTCTCTTAGGATAGATTACCTCAGCCTGTCTACGATTTTTGATTTCATCGTGTCTTTCCTGTGTTTCGTAGTAATATGGACCATCACTGTATATATCGCTAAAAGGGAGTTGAGTGAAATCATCTGAGGATGTGAATATAATATGCTCTCTACGTGCAAGATTCCCATTGCTAAAGCGTGTATTGTTGAGGGTTATAATCTCTCTCATGTCAAATAGAAAATATACGGGTACAGGACAGTGCGCATTGCCCTCATAAAGTCGGTTTAGGGGTTTGAATCCTTCCATATGGTATGTGGTTGGTGTATGAGGTCTGAAATAGAGTCTCACATTATCAGTGGGAGTTGTTCTTGTCCGGCTAATAATCTGTGAACTAGCGCTGTCTTCCTTGTGTATTCGCCGGCGTTTTACTTCGGCACGGGAAAAGAGAAAGCCGCTGTTAAGGATGCTGACAGCGTTTTTTATGTCAGTGAAATGAAACAGGTAGTCTGTCCACCATTTACGATTTCCGAGCCACTGTTGCCCTTTCAATTCATCAAGAAAAGCCAGAATTTTATGAGAATCCGGTTTTTTGCGGTCTTGGCTCATAGTGGTAGCTCTAACTGTTGTGGAGTATTCTCTTCGCTTGGTTGACTCTGCCACCCTTTCTGTATTTCTCTTAGTTCTTTGATATTGCGCTGTTTAGGAACTCCATTCTGCCCATATAAGTGAATGTAAATCTCGATTGGCAAATTTTCAAGATACTTTTCCATCAAAGGTTTTACTTCCTTTTCCCAGTCTAACTGCCCGTTACCACAGCCTAACATCGGAAACGAAATTGATTTAATTCCTTTTGATTCATAGGTGGATGCGAATTTTTGCAATCCAGCTTCAATGTATTCAATTTTTGACTTGTTGCGCCAATGTTCCTTTGTTGGGAAATTAAGTATCCATTTATGCGGTGTTTTGTATAACCAGAGTTCTCCAATAGCGAACCCTTGCTCACAACGAGTGCGATATTTTTTAAACATCTTCGGGTACATGCGTTTGAAGTTATAGGCAATTCCCTTGCCCATTACCCCTACGGTATTGACAGTATTCACGAGAACTTGGGCTGGGCTTGTGAACAGATCGCTATCCACATACTTAATCATTACGCCACCTCTGTTTCGGCTCTGGACTCTGATTTGATTCTGGCAAGTAATGAATTATTGAGAAACTAAGCCAGTATTATGAATGATAGAACAAGGATTCTAAATTTTCAAGTCAAAATCGGCTCGCCCGGCGCATCAAAAGCCAGCGCTGGCAGGGCAAGCGACACCGATACTCTGTCGCCTCGCTGATAATAGCGGTCAACGTCCGCCAGGGCAATCAGTTCAGTGCCGTTTGCCAGGGCCAGTCCAAGCCGCTGATTATGCCCGTAAAACTCGCGCCAAAGCACGGATGCCGATATGCCCTGTTCATCAAAATTGACGTTCAGCGCTTCGGGGCGAATCATCAACTGCACCGGCCCCGATTTGGGATGGAAGAGTTTGACCCTGCCGAGCGGGCTGTCCGCCAGCAGGCCCTGTGCCTCGCCGGGCAAGAAATTGGCTTCGCCTATAAATTGCGCGACTTGCATATTGATGGGGCGATTATAGATGGCGTGAGGGGTTGCCACCTGCATCAGCTTGCCCTGAAAGATGACGGCGATTTTGTCGGACAGGCTCAATGCCTCTTGCTGG
>DAOUKA010000147.1:0-12032 GCA_034421915.1 Anaerolineae bacterium | reverse complement strand
TGGACTGAAGCAGAAGACATCCGCGAAAAGCGCCGTTTGCGTGCTTTGGCGCGTAAAGCGCTTCGCGCTTCGCGGCGGGCGACACAAACAGAAGGGGAATAAACCGGGATGACACAGGCATTCGCTCCTGAAGAACAAATGGACACCACCTCGATTGAGGGCGCGATAAGCTATTTGCAGACCCATTATCCGCAAGCAATAAAAGCGGATGGCCGCGCTGGATATGAGGGGATTATCGTTGACAGTGACAGCCTGGTCGATATTGCCAGGGCGATTCGTGATGATTTGGGCTTTGACTATCTGTCGAGTGCGACGGCTGTCGATTATCTTGGTGCGGGCGACCATCTGGAAATGGTTTATCATGCCTATCGGACTGCTGGCGGCGGCGCTTTGGTTTTTAAGGCGCAGGTGGATAGAGAGGTTGCCGAGTTTCCCTCGCTGGTTTCGGTCTGGCGAGGTGCGGATTTTCAGGAACGCGAAGCCTGGGATTTGTTTGGCATCAAGTTTGTCGGGCATCCCAATCTCAAGCGCATCTTGATGTGGGAAGGCTTTCAGGGACATCCGATGCGTAAAGATTGGAAAGAGGCTTATTACGAAGAAGATGTCAAACCCTTTGACAGCCGTTGGCCTGGTGGTTATGTTCACCGCTCCGAAGAGAAAAATGCCTTTGGCAAAAATGTTTCTTATCCCCCCGATATTGACCTGAATCGCTTGATGGACACCTCGGAACAGGCAGTCTACGAGTCGATGGGGCTGGGCGTCGATGTCGAGCGCATGATGGACAAAGACGGCTTTGAGACCAATCAACTGGTTGTCAATATGGGTCCGCATCATCCCAGCACGCATGGGGTATTCCGCATGGTGCTGACTGTGGATGGGGAAACGGTGACATCACTGGAACCCGTGATGGGTTATTTGCACCGCAACCATGAGAAAATCGGTGAGCGCAACACCTATCTGCACAATATACCCTTTACCGACCGCCTCGATTACATTTCCAGCATGGGCAACAATCATGGCTATGTTCTGGCGGTTGAACACCTGATGAGCCTCGGCAGAAGATACAATCCGCCCACTTATCGCTGTGAAGTGCTTCGCGTCTTGATGGTCGAATTGAGCCGAATCGTCAATCACCTGTGGGCGATTGGTTTCTGGCTGAACGATATTGGCGCTTTTTTCACCCCTGTACTTTATTTTATACAGGAGCGTGAACGGATTCTGGATTTCTTTGAGGCGGTTGCCGGCAGTCGCATGATGTGCAATTATATGCGCTTTGGCGGCATGTTTGGCGATTTGCCCGACCGAATCAAGAGCGTGACCAACCTGACCAATGACCGCGTTCGTGATTACAATACCATGCAATTCCTGACGGAAATGATGAACGAACGCATTCCGCGCACCATTGACGAACTGGAACAGCTTTTGACCGAGAATGAAATTGTCATTGAGCGCTCGAAGGGCGTTGGCATTCTGACAGGGGAGGATGCCATTAATTTTAGTGCGGCGGGCCCGCTGCTGCGCGGGAGTGGCGTTGCCTATGACATTCGCCGCTCTGACCCGTACAGCATCTATCCCGAGCTTGATTTTGATGTCGCGGTGGAGCAGGCGGGCGATATGTACGCCCGATACAAAGTCCGAGTCCAGGAACTGCGTGAAAGTGTTCGTATTCTCAAGCAAATTCTGCCGCGCCTGGAAGCGACAGCCGGCGAGTCGATTTGGGCGGACGGCAAACCTGGGTCCTATGCGCCGCGTATTCCCCTGGGCGAATCTTATGGCCGCGTCGAGAACGGCAAGGGTGAATTGGGGTATTATGTAGTTTCTGCCGGTGGCAAGAACGGATCCTCCAATCCTTGGCGCTATCATGTCCGCGCCCCCAGTTTCATCAATCTGACCCCGCTTGGAACGATGAGCATCGGGCATAAGGTAGCGGATATTGTTGGCATTCTGGGGAGCATCGACATTGTGCTGGGGGAAACCGACCGTTAGCCAGGTTCAGGCTTTGATTGAATGAGGAGGTCAAGATGATGTATGGAACGGGTTTGGCAAAGGGCTTAATGCTGACCCTGCGGCATTTCGTTGAATCGTATGTGGACGACCTTCGTTATGGCTTTCGCAAATATCATCATGCTACTGATAATTTTGCCCTGCGACAGGGCACACAGGCAAAAGGCGTTATCACCGTTCAGTATCCTGATGAAAAAATTGCCGTGCCAGAGCGCTTCCGTTTTATCCCTTTTCTGATTGTTGAAGATGAGAATCATCCCACGCGGGCTGGAAAAGACTGGTGTACCAGTTGTGGCATTTGCGCCAAAGTGTGTCCGCCGCAGTGCATCTGGATTGTGCGCGGCAATGACCCGGATACGGGTCGGCCCGTTCCGGATCCGGAGGCATTTTTCATTGATATTGACATCTGCATGAATTGTGGCTTTTGTGCCGAATACTGCCCTTTTGATGCCATTAAGATGGATCATGATTATGAACTGGCGAGTTATGACCGCACGACGCATCATATTCACGACAAGGAACGTCTATCGAAGCCGATGTCTTATTGGCGTCAGATTGCGCCGACCCGTGCCTATGAAGAAATGCTGGTTCGCGGCACCTGGGAACACAAGGATGCCGCCAAAGAGGCACGGCGCGGTGCGGCGAACACGCGCCGCGCTGCCCCCAAACGCGCCGCGGAGCCGACTCCCGCGGCAGCAGCCAGCCAGCCACAGCTGCAAGCCACAGCCGCTGCGCCAAAGGCGGCTGCCGCTGGTCCCACACCCTGGAACGAAGATGAGGCGAAGCGCGAGGAGCGGCGGCGCAAAGCGCTGGAACGCAAACGCAAACGCGCCGCCAGACGTGGGAAGTAACCATCACAAACCGCCACATCATAGTTATGAGGCAAAACATGAGCAACTTGAACGAACGGGTGATGCAAGCGCTTGGCAGTGTGATTGAACCCGAACTCCATCAGGATATTGTCTCGCTCAATATGGTGCGGGATTTGAGGGTGAAAGGCGGCATTGCCGAATTCACCATTGTGCTGACAACGCCTGCCTGTCCGTTAAAAGATGTGTTCATCGAACGCTGCAACGCGGCGCTGGTGGGTCAAGTTGAGGGCATCAGACAGGTCAACATCAAGTGGGATGCCCAAGTGCCGACAGACAGGCGCATACACGGCCGTCTCGATGTGCCGATGAATAGCATCATCGCCATTGCAAGTGGCAAGGGCGGCGTCGGCAAGAGCACGGTTGCTACCAACCTGGCAGTATCCTTGGCGGATGCAGGCGCTCGTGTCGGCTTGATTGATGCCGATATTTTGAATCCCAATATCCCGCAGATGTTTGGCTTGGGCGCGGGCCGCCCCCAAGTGATTAACGGCAAGATGCAGCCGCTTGAGGTTTATGGCGTCAAGCTGATAAGCACTGGCTTGCTGACCACGCCCGACAGACCCATGATTATGCGGGGCCCGATGCTGCACAGCGCCATCCGACAGTTTTTCACCGATGTGGAATGGGGGCGGCTGGATTATATGATTGTGGATTTGCCGCCCGGCACTGGCGATGCGCCGCTTTCGCTGGCACAGTCCTTTCCGCTTACGGGGAGCATCATCGTCACCCAGCCCCAGGATGTCGCCGTGGCAGACGCCATTCGTGCCGCGGCAATGTTCGAGCAATTGAAAGTACCCGTCCTGGGCGTGATTGAGAATATGTCTGGTGAGTTTTTTGGCAGCGGCGGCGGCGAGAAATTTGCGGCAGAGCGCGATATTCCCTTTTTGGGGCGCGTTCCCTTGGCCGCGAATGTCCGTCAAGGTGGCGATTTGGGGCGTCCGGTTGCGCTCCACAACAGCAGCACCCAGGCGGGTCAAGCCTTCCGTCAACTGTCCGAGGTGGTCGCTGCCAGAATCAGCGTGGCCATGCTGCAAGGGGCGGATGTGATACCCATCAATATCATCGGTTAGCCTGAGCAGGCGATGCTTAATCATCCATGCCGATGACATGAATCTCGTCGCTCGTGCCAACTGGATTGTATTTGCCAACCAACAGCCAGAATAAGCCGCTGAACAGAAAGCCGCCTGCAAACGCGAGCAGGGTTTCCTCGTGTAAATCCTCTTTGATGAAGGCGTTGTGGCGGATGACCAGAAAACAAATCAGCACCAAAACCCATACGATTCGCCGCTTTGTTTTCTCTGTCCGCTGGATAAGCACCAGCAGCAGCGTCACCGTGATTGAGATGAGCGCTACATAACCCAAGTCCATGCCAGGTCACCTGCTCGAACTAAGAATAGCACCATATCCGAATTGTACCATGTCCGTTAATTGCTTTTCCAGCTATTGATGTCATTCAGGTTGACTAGCTCCGGGGCAGGCGGCAGATAATTGCCTGCACACTCCTGTGCGGTCGCTGGCAGGTTCGCTCGCGGTACGAGCAGGGCATTCTCGGGATTAAAGTAATTCCAGGCCGCCCGTGAAATCTCTTCAACCAGGGCCCATAATTTTTCATAATCCTGGAACTCGGCGCTTTCCCACAGATAAACCGATATGACATAATCCCGACCATTGGGCGAATAGACCACGCCCGCATCGCCGACTGTATCGAAAATCCAGCCGTTTTTGTGGGCAATCCGTGTTTGGCGCGGGATGCCCCCTTGCAGCAGCCGTTCGATATCATTGGCGCTAATGAGCTCCAGCATTTGGCGGCATTCCTGCTGCGCGATTTGACCCTCGGGGAAGCTGGTCATCAGCCCCGACCCGAACTCGGCACAATCGTATATCAGGTTGAACAGCGTGCCCATGTCCTCGGCTGTGGTCTGATTGAAAGGGTCGGCATTGGTATCATAAGCTAAGTTGGGTGAGGTGGCTGGGGCGGATATTGAACCCAACCGCTGACCTTCCACACCCAGATAAAAGGGTGCTGTGATGTAAGTATTGTCGGCTCCAATATATTGAAGGGTGTCGGTGACGCTCTTAATCCCGACAAATATATCGCCGCCACCGATAATTTCCATAATGAGGTTGGAAGAAGAGTTGTTGCTGCACAGCAG
Source organism: Anaerolineae bacterium (assembly GCA_034421915.1). Lineage (GTDB taxonomy): Bacteria > Chloroflexota > Anaerolineae > Aggregatilineales > Phototrophicaceae > UBA6055. Next base: position 7,003 of record DAOUKA010000147.1, on the reverse strand, counting down.
GGAGTTGGCAAGCAGCCAAGCCTCGTCTTGTGAGGGCGCACGCGCCAGCAAACGATAAAAATCAAGCATAATCGGCACTTTGACGGTACTGGCGGCGGAATAAGCGACATCCCCCAGGATATTGATTTCTTCGCCGGTCAGTAAATCCAGCACAAATATGGACGCGACCGTCGTTTGCCCGTCATAGATAAATCCCTGACTATCGAGGTAATCAATGATTAAATTTTGCAAGGACAGCAGGGTGGGCTGGTTGTTCATCATGCTGTCGATGGGGAGGTCAATGCTACGAGAATGTGCCGTCCGCAGGGCAAGGTCAATGGCTGCCATTGCCGCTTCGATATCCAAAGCATATCCGCTTTCGCCGGGGAATACAGTTAATGTTTGCAGGTCATATCCCGGGGAGCCCGCGCCGCTGTCATAACGCGCAGCGACATCGTTCAGGAAGGTTGACAGGGCATTTTCCTGATAATCTGCCAATAGTGGAATATCGCGCGGCAAGGTCTGTTCAACCCCCAGCATATAATCCAAAAAACGCCGCCAGAAACCGCCATCAGCCTCGCCTGATGCCAGCGCATCTGCCAGCATCGGGTCGCTGCTGATTCGCCAGCCCAGTTGATCCGGGTGCAGCCTTATGGGATGATTCCCATTGAAATCACGATAAAACATTTGAATCGGTTTGGCGTAGGCGCTTTCCCACAGGGCAACCGCATCACGTTCGCTGAGGCCGCTGACATCGATGCCAGCAACGGTAATGCCCACAGGTAGCCGTTCTTCGCGCTGGCTGAATGCCACCAGTTCATAAACAAACATGGCGCTGGCGGCAAGCACCATTAAAAGCGACAAAGTAAAGAGGATGGGCAAGCCACGCTTGCGGCGGCGGGAATTCAGGCTTGTTCCCATTTCGGCCTCCGACGAAGGCTCTCGAAAGCGATTTCAATGGATTTTTTGTGGAATAGGTGCAGGTCGGGCAGCTGGTCAGGCTTCACCCACTTGTAACTCAGCAATTCCCGATTGAGTTCGCCCACCGAACTTTGCGCTTCGCACAAGAATGCTAAATCAAGATGGTTGCGAAACGGTTTGGCGATATGCAGAATGCTCTTGACACGGACAGCCAGCTGCAATTCCTCGCGCAGTTCACGGGAAATCGCTGCCGCCGGGTCTTCATTATGACCTATCCAGCCACCCGGCAACCCCCAGGGATGCCGCGGATGCAAAACATGCTCCACAATCAGTACGCGCCCCTGGCTGTCGATAACAACAGCGACAAGGCCAATCGTATATCGTGTTTGGGCGCTGCGAAGCAACAGGTACGGAAAACGCATGAGAAAAGGGTATCGGCGGATGAGAGCCGCAAGATGACGTGTCACCGAACTTTGATTCACTCCCTGTCACTGGTTTGAGTCTAATTGTGCTTGAAACAATCGTCAACGGCAAAGATTGGTGGCGACGCAACCGCGTTTAACCCTTCCCGCCTTTTGGCTGACTGTCGAAAATAAAATCGAATTGCGTTACACTGGCTGCAATCTGGATTGGGAGAGTTGATGTCTTTTGTGCGCGGGCTGCTTAGTCTTGCTTTCAAGCTGATGTTATACGCGATTGCCTTGGCGCTGCTACTGATGATTTTCTGGACAATCCGCGAAATCGGGGCAGTCTACAATCAGCAGCGGTCGGTCAGCGATTTTGACGAAAGACGTCCTTTCTATGCTGCCACCGCCACCGCGCTTGCAGGCGAGGGTGGCAATCTCCGTTTGCAAAGCCAACCGCGCACGGTGCTGATGCAGCAAATTTTTGTGACCAACACACCCCACAGTGTGCCACTGACTCCGGCGGCGCAGCCGGTCGCCACAGAACACAAGCCGATTGACTTGCCAGATTTGCTGATACCACCCAACCCGGCGCCGGGACTGGTGCTGGAGGGAACGGCGGTCCCAACCCGCGTGCCCGTCATTCCACGCGAGTATCCGCTTGTCAATATCATGCTGCTCGGTGGGGATGATGAATTAGCGGACAACAGCTTTGTGCATACCGATACCATGATTATCGTGTCCCTGAATCTGGAGACGGGTACGGTCGCCATGATAAGTTTGCCGCGCGACCTTTTTGTGTATATCCCCAGTGGTGTCATGGGGCGGCTGAATGTCGCCTTCGGAATTGGTGAGAACATTGGCTGGAATCCTGGCGGGGGATTTGGTCTTTTGCGCCAGACTTTGTTTTATAATTTCGGCATCAACGTGCATTATTATGCGCGGGTCAATTTCTCAGGTTTTGAATCTCTTATTGACAGTTTGGGAGGCGTTGACATGGCTGTCGATTGCGCCTATCGGGATTATTATCCGGTGGACGATTTCGATCCCGAAGCCCCCGCCCAAGACAACTATGAATTGCGAACATTGGATGTGGGTTATTACACCTTCAGCGGCTTTGATGCGCTCTGGTATGCGCGGATGCGCCGCTTGGCCGATGATTTCGACCGAGGTCGCCGTCAACAGCAATTATTGCGCGCCATGTGGCGCAAGGTGCGTTCTGCCGATTTGCTCCCCAGCTTGCCATCTCTTTGGGACGAGTTGACCCAGATTGTCGAGACCAACCTCCCCCTTGATGTGATGCTCAGCCTGCTGCCTTACCTTATCAATCTTGATACAGATAACATACAAAACTTTACCATGATCCGGTCGTATCATACGACACCTTGGCAGCCGCCGAATGATGCTTTTGTGCAACTCCCGCAATATCATCCGATTTCAATGCTGCTGCGCGATTTTTATACGCCGCCAGCATCCAGTCAGTTGGCATTGACCGGACCTTCCATTGCCGTCTACAACGGCTCGGGTCAGGCAAATTGGGATCGGGTTGCCAGTGAGCGGCTGCGCTGGGAGGGCTACAATGCCATCGCTTTGGGCGAGGTTGGTGGCTTGGAGTCCAGCCAGCTAGTCGATCATGTAGCTTCAGATAAGGGCAGCATCGTGCCAGACCTTATCCGCGCCCTGAATATGTCGCTGGCGCAGGTGCAGACGCAGCCGAATCCAAATCGTGAATATGATTATGAGATCACTGTTGGGCACGATTACAGCGCCTGCACCTTTGGGGTGCTTCCCATAGATGATTAGCCTGCCTGCCTTCGCTAGCATACCAGGGTATAATCATGTCTGTCTGTTGATGTTATGTCAGGAGGTATCCGATGCCTTTGTTTGATATGCCACTCGAAGAATTGCGGCACTATCGCCCGCCACGTCAGGAACCGGCGGATTTTGATTCATTTTGGAAGGCCACCCTGGAGATGGCGCGGTCTTATGACTTGAATCCCCGTTTCGAGCCGGTGGATGTTGGGCTGGCGACCCTGGATGTCTTTGATGTCAGTTTTGCCGGTTTCGATGGACAGCCAGTTAGAGGCTGGTATATGCTGCCCAGGAATGCGAAAGCTCCACTGGGGACGGTGGTGGAGTTTATCGGCTATGGCGGCGGTCGCGGTTATCCGATTGAGTGGCTGGCTTTTCCCTCGGCTGGATTTGCCTATCTGGTCATGGATACCCGCGGGCAGGGGAGCGCCTGGCGGCGCGGTGATACCCCCGACCTGCCCAATGTGGCCAATCCCTCTATACCGGGCTTTATGACGCAGGGCATTCTTGACCCGCAGACCTATTATTATCGGCGGCTTTATACGGATGCTGTGCGGGCGATTGATGCGGTTCGCAGTCGAGACGAGGTTGACGGTTCGCGGATTGCTGTCACTGGCGCCAGTCAGGGTGGCGGTTTGTCCATCGCAGCCGCCGGCTTGTCCTCTGATGTGGCGCTGTGCCTGCCGGATGTGCCATTTCTGTCGGATTTTCGTCGGGCCATCGACATCACACCGAGTCCTCCCTATACGGAGATTGCCCGCTATTTGACGATTCATCGGGACAAGGCGGATAGGGTGTTCAATACGCTCAGCTATTTTGATGGCGTCCATTTCGCGGCCCGCATGACTGCTTCTGCCTATTATTCGGTGGCTCTGATGGACACTGTTTGCCCGCCATCGACGGTTTATGCCTCTTATAATGCTGTGACCACCGAGAAGGCTATCAAAGTTTATTATTACAACGATCACGAAGGCGGCGGCGCTGACCATCTACTTGAGAAAATCCGTTATCTGCGGCAGCGGTGGCTGTTATGATGACGGGGACACAAATTCTCATGCTGGGTACGGGAACACCCAACGCCGAGCCGAATCGGGTCAGCGCCGGGCTTGCCATTGCGGTTGACAGTCACCCGTATTTGCTGGATTGCGGGCATGGGGTGGTGCAGCGAGTGGTTGAGGCACATGCCGCCGGCAAAATATCCTGGGATACAACTGACCTGACCCGCCTCTTTATCACGCATTTACATGCTGACCACACAGTCGGCCTGCCGGATTTGATTTTTACCCCGTGGATTCATGGACGCCAGGATAGCATACAGGCTTACGGCCCTCCTGGACTCGCGTCGATGGTAGAGTATATTCTGCTGGCATATCAAGAAAATATCCGCGAGCATCGACAGGCTCACCCCTCGACCGCGAAGGGCTGTCAAATACAAGTGCATTCGGTAGCGGAGGGAAAGTGTTATCAAGATGAGCGGCTTGCCGTCTACGCCTTGACCGCCAGCCACGGTGATTTGTGCGCCTACAGCTACAAGTTTGTCACGGCTGACAAAACCATCGTTGTTTCTGGCGATACAAAACCGGTATCGGGATTTGCGGAATGGGCGCAGAATTGTGATATTCTGATTCACGAGGTTTATTCCTCCGTTGGCTTTCCTCATCGTTCGGCTGCCTGGCAGGCCTACCATTCGCGGGTACATACCTCAACACGGGAGTTGGCTGCTTTGGCGAACGAGATTAACCCCGGTTTGCTGCTTTTGTATCATCAACTGTTTTGGGGGGCGACATCGGCCGAATTGCTTGCCGAAATCCGCGCAGGTTATAGCGGCGAAGTGGTCAGTACCAATGATTTGGATCTGTTTTATTGAGTGCTTGACCGCCAAAGGTGAAAACCATGTCACAAGAAGCACAGTATCAGCAGCTTGATTTTGATTATCTGACCGCCGATGAACAAATAGCAAGCTCAAACAACTTTGCCAGGCGGATGCTCAAGCGGCGCAGTGTGCGCGATTTTTCGTCCAGACCAGTACCGTTTGAATTAATTGAAAATGCCATTCGAGTTGCTGGCTCAGCGCCATCGGGGGCCAATCAACAGCCATGGACATTTGTGGTGGTCAGCGACCCTGATTTGAAACGCAAGCTGCGGGCTGCTGCCGAGGCTGAAGAGAAAGAGAGTTATGAACGCCGCATGAGCCAGGAATGGCTGAATGCCTTGGCGCATCTGGGAACAGACTGGCACAAGCCGCATATCGAAGATGTGCCCTATGTGATTGTTGTCTTTCGTCAGCCTTACGCGCTCCAGCGCGATTCAGCGACCGACGCTGAAATCAAGGTCAAACATTATTACAGTGAAGAATCCGTTGGGATTGCGGTTGGATTTTTGCTGGCTGCGCTGCATTTGTCGGGGCTGGCTACCCTGACACATACTCCCAGCCCGATGAAATTCCTCACCGAGATACTCGGTCGCCCATCACATGAACGCCCCTTTGTTTTGATACCGGTCGGTTATCCGCAGGAAGCTGCCCAAGTCCCGATTATCACCAAAAAGGCGCTGACGGACATCATGGTTCACCTGTAGAGGATGCTTTTGTGATGGTCAGGCTGGGGCGCTCCCAGTGAATCAGAACCGTGTCCCGTATGCCGGGATGAGGGCGCCGTGGATGATTTGCCCATCCTCCGAAGCGAGAAATGCGATGACCTTGCCAAGCTGCTGCGGTGTGACCCCGGCATGAGGGTCTTCAGCATATCGCTGGGGCGTGATAATGGCGGCCGGCAAGACAGCGTTGATTCGGATGCCCTGCCGTTTGTATTCTTCCGACATGCTTTCAGTGAGTCGCATGAGAGCGGCTTTGGCGGCGGCATAAGCTGCATCGTTTCCACCGGAACGCAGTCCGGGCCGGGCGCCAATGTTGATAATCACACCGCTGCCTTGCTCCATCATGGTGGGTATCACCGCGCGGCTCATCAGGAAGGTGGTTTTGGCATTTACCCGTAGCATCGTATCCCAAGTATCGATGTGCATTTGATGTACCGGTTTACCGGCGTCCCATCCGCCGACGATGTTGACGAGGATGTCGATGCGCCCAAATCGCTCCAGCGCTTGCTTGACCAGTTCATCCACCGATGACGGAATCGAGATGTCACTCGCAGACAGGCATAGATGGTTATGGTTATCTCTCAAATCAGGAAAGCTGCTGTACAAACGCTGCTTGTTGCCGGTTAATACCAGACGCGCCCCAGCGGCGCGAAAAACAGGTACGACACCCGAAGCCAAGAATCCTGATGCGCCGGTGATGATGGCGACCTTGCCTGCCAAATCAGTCATCATTTTCTCCCTCTGTCATTTCAATTCGCTTGAGCATAACATATTCTGATCGAATCGCGGGCAAGATTACCCCGATACTGTTATGATTATAGGCATATAAGCGAAGTTTTCAGTTAAGGATTTTTTATGTCAAACTATGATTTATTGCTCAAAGGGGGTCATGTGATTGACCCCGGGAATGATATTAATGCGCCGATGGATGTGGCGATTGCCAACCAAAAAATTGCGCGGGTCGCGCCCGATATTCCCTCAAGCCGGGCGGCACAGACCATTGATGTCACTGGCTTGTATGTCACGCCTGGCTTGATTGATATTCATGTGCACGTCTATCATACCCGCGAGCCAGAAACCTTGAGCGTCATTGCTGACCATCATTCTTTCCGTTCGGGCGTTACCACTGTGGTGGATACCGGCACTGCTGGCGCCAAACACTTTCTGCACTTCAAACGCACTGTGATTGACACCGCCAAAACGCGCATCTTTGCCTTCATCAATATCGTCAAATCAGGCATGATTGGGCCTTTTGAGCAGGATGTCAATGAAATGGATGCCGAATTGGCAGC
>DAOUKA010000146.1:0-1940 GCA_034421915.1 Anaerolineae bacterium | reverse complement strand
TCGTAGCGCAGCATTTTTTTGGCGATCAAGATGACCTTGTCGAAGGATAGATACAGCATTCTGGCGGTTGGCGCTATGGCGGGGAAGAAGGATACATCCAATGTATAATCCTCCCAGTCGCGATGAAAAGGGGACTGTCTCAAAAGCGTCAGGCGGGAATGGCAAAACAGGTAACGATTTCCGATGTCATCGGACAGCCTGCCGACGCCCTGCCATTCGACGGCGTCACTTCCTTGTGAATGGCGCGTCTTTAATTGGCGATGGTGGACCCTGAATGTCAGCCAGATGAGAATGATGAAGTCAGGGTTGGCGATGCCCTTGAGGGTGATGTCTATATCGTTCGAGCGGGAGGAGGGCGGAGGCGACGGGAGCGGGGGCAAAAATCCGTGTCTTTGGGCAAAAAAATTCTGACTGTTTTCTGGTATGACCTGTTCGATGAGGTATCTTAACGTTTCGGTGGCGGCTCTTCTAAGACGGTTTTCGCGCAGCCAGACCAGAGGATTGGCATCGGGCGGCAGCGCCCAAAGCTGCTGTCGAGAACGCAGCAGATTTACTTTGCGGGCATAAGACGCAAGCCATTTACCGCGCCCCAGCCCGGAAAATATGCGCAGTAAGGCATCCCCATCAAAGGGATAGGTTTTAACGAGCGTCCGCAGCAGGGCGAAGTCATCGTCGTCCAGTGTATCCTCGAGCCTTATCTCTCGCTTGGGCGCGATCAAGTCCACGTTTCGATAGATGGAGTTCTCCAGGCGCTTTCTGGCGACCATACTGGTGCGTAAAAAGTCCAACGCCTGCCACAAGCGCAGCTTCACGCATAAGTCACCTCGATGATCCATCAGCCATTGAATGGGGTCAATTTTGGGATCGAGGCGGGCAAGCTCCTGCAACAAGCGCTCATCCTCCGCGTGATCGGTGATAAACTGCGTGTGCGGAGGCAGATAGGCAAGTGTCCTGGCTCGTTCCGAAAACTCGTCTCTAAGGATGAAAAAATCCATGGTGCCTGTTCCATTGCCAGCCGCGTTTGGGCTGAATTTGACTGCACGCGGGCGGTTAGTTTAAGCATATCACACAAAATGAGGGCGATGGCATACAAAAAGTGAGGATGTCGAATGTCAGTCAGACCGAAGTAAAAAGGGGCGCATCATTTGACATCGGAGATTGCGGGTGCTAAACTTATGTCCTGTTCGTTAATCAATTCAAATCAATTAGGAGGACAATTATGAATTTGCAGAAGGTATCGCGGTTGTTCGCTACAATGGTGTTATTTGCGGCCTGCGTGGTGCTGGTCTTGCTGGCGCAGGCACAGTCGGGGGAGGGGGGAGACTCCGACCCCAACAAATGCCACACCGAATGGGATTTCTGCAACTCAGGGACTGAAGCCGAGAACGCCTATCACTGGCGGCTGGGCTGGTGTGTGGCGGCGGCTGAGCGCGGCGCCATAGAGGTCTCGGTAAGCGCGTGCATGGGTCAGGAAGAGGGATCCGTGTCTTACCCGCGCTCGTCTTCGTCGTCATCATCATCTTCGTCCTTGCCGTCTTCGTCATCAGCGTCATCATCGTCGCCGTCAGCGGCCTCAGAAGAGAATGCCTATTTCTGGCGGCTGGGCTGGTGCGCGGCGGCGGTGGAAAGCGGCGCGGTGTCGGGCTCGGTGAGCGAGTGCATGGCTCAGCAACAGGCTTCAGCGCCTTACCCGCCCTCGTTATCATCGGTTTCGTCAGTGCCAGAAGGCGCACAGCCCAACAAGTGCTATGCGGGATGGGATTTCTGCAATTCGGGGACGGCCGAAGAGAATGCCTATTTCTGGCGGCTGGGCTGGTATGCGGCGGCTGAGGAGCGCGGCGCGGTATCGGTCTCGCTGGAGGAGTTTATGGGTGGAGCAGCGCCGCCAGTCCCAGTGAGTGGAGGAGCGCCAGTCATAATAGGAGGCCCGAAGCCCCCGC
>DAOUKA010000145.1:0-7554 GCA_034421915.1 Anaerolineae bacterium | reverse complement strand
GCTGTCGAGACAACCAGACTGTCAAGGCTAATCTGGTCAATCTTCCGATTCCAATCCAGGAGCGCCTGGTCGCCCTTGTCGCGCACGCTCTTGATAATGCGCCGAACGACTTCATCCGGCATCAGCCGCTCGCCAAAGAGTCCGATGGAGCGGTCGATGACCTCATCAGGCAGGGCATAATCGCGTAGGGAATGTCGCTTGAGGATGGTTTGACGGGCGGCTTCGATGTCGGTGAATATGCGCCAGCGGACTTCGGAGTTCATTCAAATTCCCTCTGTTCAAGTCTTCTACAAGGTGTCATTGTAGCAGTTTGGCTGTAATTCTCAACGGCCAAGGCAGAGATGCCAGGCCTCATCTGAATCTGCAAGCGTCCGAGCAGGCTTTGGACAGCAATTTGCTCACCCTGCAAATCAAGTTATAATCCAATCGTTCCAATCGTTTGAGCGATATGTCTGCCAAAGATAGAATGCTTTATGTTTCCAACACTCGGCAATGCTTTCAATCATTTGCAGCTCTACTATGGTGATATTCATAATCACTGCAATCTGAGCTATGGCAAGGGGACGCTGGATGAGGCGCTTCATAATGCCCGTCTGCAACTGGACTTCGCCAGCGTCACTGTTCATGGTCATTGGGCGGATATGCCGGTGGATGACCCGCGTTTGGGGTATCTGGTGGATTATCACCAACGCGGTTTTCAGAAGGCAAGGACTGCCTGGCAAAATTACCTGGAAGCCATTGATGCCGCCAACTGCGATGGTCATTTTGTGACCTTTCCCAGTTTCGAGTGGCACTCGATGCAATATGGCGACCACTGTGTCTATTTTCGGGATATTGCCAGCCAGGAAATCTTCCATGTGGCGGACATCGAAGAATTACGCGCTGCCCTGCGCCAGCACCCGTATCCCAGCTTTATGATTCCGCATCATGTGGGCTACCGACAGGGATTTCGCGGCATGAATTGGCGGCACTTTACCTCCGAGTTTTCGCCGGTGGTGGAGATTATGTCCTTTCATGGGGCATCAGAACACAGCTCTGCCATGCCAGCTTACCTCCATGCAATGGGGCCTCGAGATGCTGCCAGTACCGTCCAATATGCGCTGGAACAAGGGCATGTATTTGGTTTTATTGGCTCCAGCGATCATCATGGCGCCCACCCTGGAACGTATGGCTATGGGCAGGTCGCGGTATGGGCGCAGGACTTGTCACGGGATTCTATCTGGGAAGCCATCGCCAAGCGCCGCACTTATGCCATCACAGGCGACCGCATCAGGCTGGAATTTGCGCTCAATGGGCGGCCGATGGGCTCAGTCATCCCCGCTGCCAGCGAGCGCTGGATCGAAGTTGCCGTCGAAGCTGGTTCGTCGCTCGATTATATCGAAGTCTTGCACAATAACCGCGTTATCCAGCGCGAGACCGTTTATCAACAGGCCTTTGATGTCAGCCGCCCCATGAAGGTCTTGTTGGAGATGGGCTGGGGCGAGGCGGAAATCTTGACCGATTGGGAGCTTGATGTATGGATTGAAGGCGGCGCCTTGCTGGGCGTTGAACCGCATTTGCGCGGGCGCGATATTACCGCCCCGCCTGATGTGGATGAGGATGTCCCTTGTGTGCTTAGTTACCTGGATGACACGGAAAGGAATCGAGTCAGATTAAGGACACGCAGTCCGCGAAATCCGACCGTGACCAGTTCGGCAACCCAGAGCCTGACCTTAACCTTGAGCGGTGGCGCCGATACGGAAATCCACGCCAACATCAACGGCATTCGCGTTGCCCTGCCAGTGACCGAGCTCGAAAAAGGGGGGCGAAGCTATTATTTGAGCGGATTTGTCTCGCCTTGTTTTGTGTTTCATCGCGCTGTCCCGCAAGCTGAATACAAACATCGTTTTGCCCTGGCGCATCATGCCCCTGGCGAACAAGCCGACTGGTATTATGTGCGTGTTCGTCAGTATAATGGACAATATGCTTGGAGTTCGCCCATCTGGGCTGAGCCTGGGAGCAGCTAATTCCGGAAGTAACTCCATTGGGTTGAATCGCATGGAGATGCTCATTGATAATCACAAAGAAGTTAGAAAGGATGGAGAAAACGAAGAATCGCAGGCAGTGTCCCATTTTAATTTTTTACGCCTACAGTTTATCTGAAAGGAAATTTCCAATGCGCAAAATCATATTGTTCTTGTTGGTGTTTGTCATTGCCATCCCGACCGGTATGGCATTTGCTCAAGATGATTTTGATTGTGGCACGGACGAAGAAGTTACAATCAATTACTTTGGCGACCCAGTCGGCAGTCATCCGATAGCGGAAGAAAACACCATCGCCCGCTTCAACGAACTTTGCCCCAACATCACTGTCGAACGCAACGAAAGCTCCGCCAGTGTGACCGATCTCATCGCGTTCTATCTGACCGCCTTTGAGGCCGAAAGCAGTGACCTTGATGTGATTCGGGTCGATGTTATTTGGCCGGGGCAGCTTGCCGAGCATCTGATTGACTTGAGTGAGGCTGCGCCGCAAGAGCACATCGATGCTCAACTGCCGGCTTTGATTGATAACGATACGATTGATGGCCGCCTGGTGGCACTGCCGCTCCGCATCGGATTTGGCATGCTCTACTATCGTCCCGATTTGCTGGAAAAATATGGCTACGAAGCACCGCCTGCCACCTGGGATGAACTCGAAGAGATGGCGGCAGCGATTCAGGACGGTGAACGGGCTGAAGGCAATGATGAATTCTGGGGTTTCACCTGGCAAGGCAACGCCTATGAGGGGCTGACCTGTGATGCGCTGGAATGGCATGTTGCGGCAACAGGCGATAACTTCCTGCAATCCGATGGCACCATCAGCGCCTTGAGCGACGAGGCTGTGTCGATTTATCAGCAAGCTGCCAGCTGGGTCGGCACCATCAGCCCGCCTGGCGTCGTCAGCTATCAGGAAGAAGATGCACGGGCTGTCTGGCATGCTGGCAATGCCGCCTTTATGCGTAACTGGCCCTATGCCTATGTTCTCAGCGGCAACAGCGAAGACATTCCGGCATTTGATGTCGCGCCGCTGCCTGCGGGTGCATCTGGCAAAGGCGCATCGACCCTTGGCGGCTGGCATATCGGGGTTTCCAAGTATTCCGAACACACGGAAGCGGCAACCGCCTTCGCTATCTATATGACCAGCGTTGAAAACCAGAAGCATTATGCGCTGGATACCACATCACCGCCGGCCGCACTGGAATTGTATGATGACCCTGATATTCAGGCAACCTTGCCCTTTGCCAGCCCGGATGTGGTGGATATTACAACCGCGCGTCCGTCGAGCTTCTCCAAAGATAAGTACAATGCGCTGTCTACCCTGTATTTCACCGCCATTCACTCGATTCTCACGGGTGAAGAAGATGCAGAAGTTGCTCTCGAACTGCTCGAACTGGATATTGAGGCGCTTTTTGCGGAATAGTCTTTTCGGCGGTAATTTGTTGGAGGAGCCTGCAAACACAGGCTCGTCCAGCCGATTGATTGTTTCGCGGGCCTAACGAATCGCAGCCCAATCCTTTGGACTTCAATATGCGTACACCACTGGATGAGTCTGTCTCGCCACCGAAAAGATTGCAGATCATGATGCTTAGCGGCATCATGATCGTGATTGGTTTGCTGGCGATTTTGTTCTTCGTGGTCACTGTCTTGCAGGATGAAGGGATTCAGTTGGCATTGAACTGGTCCCCTTCGGAAACAGTGCCCACAGCGCCCTTCTTGCTTCTCATTTTTCTGGAACGCTTTGGTATGATTGCCTCAGTACTCTTTTTATCTGCGGGTATGTTTTTTGTGGCGGTAGGCATCCGCCTGCGCCACGGAAACATCCGCAGCGCACACTGGGCAAGCCTGGCTCTCATGTGGCTGTCTATCGGGGTATTCACTTTAATTGTCCTCAATACCTACAATATCGTGCGAGCCGCCAGGCTCAATGATGAGTCGGTGTCGATTGATTCATTGATTTCTTCTTCTTTGCTCCCTGGCCTGATTTTGTTTGCTGCTTTCGGCCTGTGGTATTGGCTAAACAGCCATATTACCCGTGTTTTTCAGGGGGAAGATTCGCTGATTGGGCGCGAAACCCGACTGGCATGGAATCTGCTTATCCCGACTTTGACAATTTTTGTGCTGGTTGCAGCCCGCCCCCTCGAACAAACCTTTATTCGCAGCCTGACCGACAAGCGCTTTGCTGGCAGTGCTGTCCCGCAGTTTGTTGGATTGCAAAACTATACGCAGCTGCTTACTATTCGCGTCGATACGGTCCCCTGTAAAAAAAGCATCAGCGATGGTCCCTGCGATACCCGCGCCAACGGCTCGGTTCGCTGGCAATCCATTGACCGCGAACTGCTGCGAGAAGGTTATCGAACCATCATCAATATCCCTGTCGGCAATGATCATGCGGCGGCTATTAGCGGCTTGGATGATGATTTTATTGAAGCCGTTATCACGACGATTGTCTTTACGGTCGTTTCGGTGGCATTGGAATTGCTCATCGGCTTATTTATGGCTCTGGTAGTGAACTCGAATTTTCGCGGTCGCGGGGTGATGCGTGCTGTCATGCTTGTTCCCTGGGCAATCCCGACAGTCATCTCGGCGCGATTATGGGAATTGATGCTCAAAGATACCAGCGCCGGCATCTTTAACAAGATTCTGCTTGACCTGGGCCTGATTGCGGCGCCGCAGGCCTGGTTATCGAATCCATCGCTGCAAATTCCCACGGCTATTATTGTGGATGTCTGGAAAACCGCGCCCTTTATGGCGCTGATCCTGTTAGCGGGTTTGCAGGTGATTCCAAGAGACCTGTACGAAGCCGCCGCGGTGGATGGAGCCAGCCCGATGCGCCGTTTCTTCTCGATTACGCTGCCTTTACTGCGCCCGGCCATTGCTATCGCGCTTATATTCCGTACTTTGGATGCGCTGCGGGTATTTGACCTGTTCAATGTCTTGTTCGGGCGGCAGCAGCTATCCATGGCAACCTATAACTTCGAGACTTTGGTCAGCAATCAGTTGGATGGCTATGCCTCAGCAATCAGTGTCATTATCTTCATATTCATCGCCATCTTCGCCTTTCTCTATGTCTGCGTTCTGAAGGTGGAGTCTTAGCATGACAAAAAAGCAATTTATCAAAACGGCTCAGCAGGCATTATTGTACAGCCTCGTCGTTCTGATTGCGATTTATGCGCTTTTCCCGTTCTATTGGGCATTCATCACCTCATTCAAATCTGAAAATGAGATGTTCAAGAGCGCGACCTATCTGCCACAGGAGCCCACCCTGCAAAACTACAGTTATGTCTTCCGTGACGATACCTTTATCACGGCTCTTCAGAACTCGGCGCTCATTTCCACTGTCACCTCGATTTTTGCTTTGGTTGCGGGTTCATTTGCTGCCTATGCACTGGGGCGATTGCGCTTCAAGGGGCGCGTTATTCTGCTGTATGTTGTCTTGTCGATGACCATGTTTCCAGCCATCTCGATTCTCTCCGGTTTGTACACCATTGTGCGCGAACTGGGTTTCTTTGGTACGTCCTTATCCCTCATCATCACTTATCCTGTTTTCACCCTGCCGTTCACGGTTTGGGTGTTGACCAGTTTCTTTCGGGGGCTGCCAGCAGAAATTGAGCAGGCGGCGATTGTCGATGGGGCGACGCCCTTTCAGACATTTCGGCTAATTTTGCTGCCGCTGACGGCGCCAGCGCTGGTTACGACTGGTCTGTTGGCATTTGTCCTGTCGTGGAACGAATATCTGTTTGCCTTGAATTTCACAGCGACCAATCCCTCGGCACAGACCGTACCTGTGGTTATTGCCCAGTTTTCCGGGCAGTTTTCCGAACAAGAGCCCATCGCAGAAATTATGGCGGCGGCCATGGTCGTCACGATTCCTCTGGTTGTCCTGGTCTTGATTTTCCAAAAACGGATTGTCGAAGGCTTGACGGCGGGGGCGGTCAAAGGCTAGACGTAGCGATTGGGGCAAGGATAGACCGTTTCGGCGCCTTTGCTGGCTCGTGAGATGTATATGGTGGGTGTGTGTTGGGTTGCCAACGTGTAACGGGCCCTGACATTTTCCACAAAAGCGGCGGCGCTGTCGGATTTGACCAGCGCAACCGCACAGCCGCCAAAACCTCCCCCTGTCATCCGAGCGCCATAACAGGCTGCTTCGGCATTGGCGCACTCAACAATCCTGTCGAGTGCCTCGCTGGAGACTTCAAAGTCATCGCGCAGGCTAATATGGCTCTCTATCATCAACTGTCCCAAGGCAGCGGCATCGCCTGCATTCATGGCATCACGCGCCCGCAGCGTGCGGTCATTTTCCGTGACGACATGGCGGGCACGTTTGCGAATCAGCGGCGCAAGCTCCTCTGCCCGTTGGTTGAAGGTGGCGACATCGATATCGCGCAGGGCTCGAATGCCGAGGTGTCGTGCCGCTGCCTCGCACTGTTCGCGCCGCTCATTATATTTGGAGTCCACCAGGCCGCGGCGAGTGCTTGTATCCAGGATGACGACCATAGTCTGCGGCGGCAATGGAGCAGAATAAGTTTTCAGGCTGCGGCAGTCAATCAGCAGAGCGCGATTCTCGATGCCCGCAGCCGAAATCATCTGATCCATAATACCGGTTTTGATGCCAAGCCAGTCGTTTTCGGCAGCCATGCCCACCTTGGCCATCGTGGCGGCATCCCACTCGAAATCGGAAACTGAATAGAAGGCGCGTGCCGTGACCAATTCCAAAGCGGCCGAGGAAGACAATCCCGAGTCCATCGGGACATCCCCGCTGACGACCCCCTCCCAGCCGCTTAGCGCGTAACCCCGTTCCTGCAAGGCCCAAGCGACCCCGATGAGATAATCAATCCAGTCCGTTTGTGTTGGACGCTGCAGCTTGTCCAGCGAGAACTCCCGCCGGTCATCCAGGTCGAGCGAAATCGCAAACACCTTGCTGTCCGCACGTGGACGCAGGGCAATCCAGGTTGCACGGTCAATCGCCATCGGGAAAACGAAGCCATCGTTATAGTCGGTATGTTCGCCAATCAGATTAACACGTCCTGGCGAGCGGACGATATAAGCCGGATCTTCACCGAATGTCTCATAAAAACGCTGCTTTACAAAGCCTTGTAATGACATGATTTGTCCTGCTGCGGCCGATGGGTGATTGTTTCTAATTGTAGCCTATCATGGCATTCTGCCAAAACATTGAAAAAATCGTTAATTACGAATATAATGGAAAGTGGCAGTCGCAGGTCGTGATATACGGCGTTAGGTGAACCTATCGAAAAGTGCCTCGTAGGCTGGCTGAATTATAATGATAGGAGACGCTAAAATGATTCAATTTATGCTTAATGGACACAAGATGGAGTATGGCGGAGACCCCGATCTGCCTTTATTAACTTATCTGCGCGAGGAGCAGGGGATTATATCGCCAAAAGATGGCTGTGCACCCCAGGCAGCCTGTGGATGCTGTGTGGTTCAGGTCGATGACAAAGCTGTCATTTCTTGCGTGACCAAGATGGAGAAAATCGCTGGCAAATCCGTCCTGACCACCGAAGGCCTGGGCGA
>DAOUKA010000144.1:0-2606 GCA_034421915.1 Anaerolineae bacterium | reverse complement strand
CGGCGGCATCATCACGGAAGCTGTTGGCTTGATACCGATAGTCGGCTGGGCAGTCAAAAGCGCGGCCATGGCCGCCAAGGCAAAAGTGATTGGCGATGAGGTCATCCGCTATTTTCGTGAACGCTCGCCACTGCCCGATACCAAAGTCACCATTGATGTTGAAATCGAGGATGATGAACAATAATTTTGCCTCCGACACACTATCAAAAACACCCGGAATCATTTGCCGCCAAGGCCCTTTTAGGATATGATTCTGGATAAATGATTCAGCGATGCAAAGAGGATGTGATGCACAAGACACTTCGACAAAAAGTCTTAACGCTCTACTTGGGAACTTCGGCACTCGACAGTCGGGTGATGGGCTGGGCGATTTACGACGGCACCGGCCAAGAAACATTCACCACCGGCGACAGCAGCGAGCCCCCTTATGAAACCGGATTGGACGCCCTGCTGGACGGCTGGCGGCTGATTCAGCACCCCATACTCATCCCGCCCTACCCTGGCGAGGAATACACGACTTCATTTATGAAATATGGTTTCGTTTTTGAAAAACTGGAGGCTATGCAAGAATGACTGACAAACAATACCTGCTCAATTCCCGCCAAATGGCAAAATTCGTCGCCCGCGGCTTCCTGCGCTTTGACGAACTGATTCCCGATGAAATCAATCAGGCAGTCATGCAAGACATCGACCAAAACGCCATCCGCGGCGCGCCCGCCGGCACCCCCTTGTCCCAATGCTATGCCGGCACAGCCATCCGCGATATGCTCGACTTGCCGCAGATCCAGGGCATCATCCACAGCCTCGTCGGCGCGGACCCGCTATTCGACCATGACGCCATCCATGTCCGCGAGCCAAACGAGGGCCGGGCGCAAGGCTTGCACGCCGATTCGATTATCGACCTGCGAACCCACTTTGACATTCAAATCATGTACTTCCCGCATGATGTGCCGTTGGAAATGGGCGGCACCTTGCTGCTGCCCGGCAGCCACTTCCGCCACGTCAACGAGATGGACGTCGCCGCCTATCAGAATATGCGCGGTCAAATCCCCATGGTTTGCCAAGCAGGCACGATTCTGGTGCTGCATCATGGCATCTGGCATTGCGGCCGCCAAAACAAAACCGACCGCCGCCGCTATATGTTCAAGCTGCGCTTGAACCCAGCCGAACGTCAACTGCGCCTCTGGAACACCGACGACCTTGATGAAAATTATAACGCCCATCAGGAGATCTTCACCGGAGAACGCGGCCGAGATAGCATCCAGGATATTCTGAGCCAGCGCGAACCCTGGTTTGAAGCCGCCTCCGGCCGGCTGGAGATTGTCAACCGCATCAAATTCTGGCGCTTTTTGACCGGCGATGACGACTTCGATGTCCACTATTGGCTGACCCGTCTGGAAAATATGCCCGCTTGAGCTTGGACACAGGACGGAGGTGACAGCGTGGCTCAGGGTCATCTGACAGCGCAGGTGCGCGGCGCGGACTGTCGGATTGGCATGAAGGAACTGGAAGCGAACTCCGTCTCCCTGGTGCTGACTGACCCGCCTTATTTTATGGATGGCATGGGTGCGGACTGGAATACAAAGAAATTGAACGGACGGGTGAAGCCCGGCGTTGTCGGGTCGCTGCCGGCGGGGATGAAATTTTCTGTTAAGCAGGGCAAGGCTTTGCAGCGATTTCTGACACCGGTCGCTGATGAGTGGCTGCGCGTGCTTCGTCCGGGGGGATTCTGTCTCGTTTTCAGCCAAAATCGGCTGGCGCACAGAACTGCGGCGGCCTTAGAGGATGCTGGCTTTGAGATACGCGATGTCCTGCTGTGGCGCTATGAGGGTCAGGCGAAAGCCTTTACCCAAGACCATTTTGTCAGGAAGCGGAATTTGCCGCCAGACGAAAAGGCGCGGCTCATCCGCAAATTGGGCGGGCGCAAAACACCGCAGCTGAAGCCACAGGGGGAGATGATTGTTCTGGCGCAGGCGCCAAGGGAAGGCACTTTCGTTGATAACTGGGACAAATGGGAAACGGGTTTAATTGACGTACATGATCCGTTGATTGACAGCGGGAAGTTTCCCGGCACCGTGATTCCAGCTAAAAAGCCCAGGGAACGCTACGGACACATGACACCCAAGCCAGTGGATTTGCTTCGACATTTAATTCGTATTTTCAGTGCGCCCAGCGCGCTTGTGCTTGATTCCTTTGCCGGCTCAGGGTCTACCGGTGTGGCGGCCAAACTCGAAGGCCGCGGCTTCCTTGGCTATGAGATCGAGACCGACATGGCCCGCCGCGCCCAAATGCGAATTGACCAGGCAGCCCGCCCTCCTCTGTGACCTTCGCGCCTCTGTGGTAAAAAAATCATGCCAGATATTCGGTTAGCGCCGCCGCGCCCTCCGCCGCGCTGAATCCGTCTCGCCCCCAGTCCCAGCGCCGCTTCCCCGCCGCCGCGCCCTCCGCAGCCAATCCCGTCGGCTTCCAAAGGACAAGATGATCGGGCGTATAAGGCGCATAGCGGCTGGGGTCGGTGGGGCCCATCATCATCACCGTCCGCGCCCCGCTGGCCGCCGCCAGATGAGTCAGTCCCGTGTCGTTGCCGATATAAAACCAGGCATCCG
>DAOUKA010000143.1:0-3410 GCA_034421915.1 Anaerolineae bacterium | reverse complement strand
GGGCTGCCAGCCGATGGCTGAAATGTTTGATATTTATGATGAAGACCTTCAGCATATCGGTGTCAAGCCGCGCGCGGCGGTTCATCGTGATGGCGACTGGCATCAGGTGTTCCATTGCTGGGTGGTTGGACAGGATGAAAACAGGCAGGCTTTCGTCATCCTTCAGAGACGTTCGGCTGACAAAGACATTTATCCCGACAAGCTCGATATCAGCGCCGCCGGACATCTGGAAGCGGGGGAGACAGTCCGAGAGGGTGTCCGCGAGCTTGAAGAGGAACTGGGTTTGCGTGTGGATTATGATGACTTGATTCCGGTCGGATGCCGCGTCGGCATCAAGAAATATGGCGACCTGATTGATTGTGAGGTTTGCCATGTGTTTTTGTACCGATGTGATGACAGGCTTGATGCCTATGATTATCATCGGGAAGAGATTTTGGGTTTGGTGAAGCTGCCGATTGACGCTGGCTTGAGCTTATTTTCGGGGGAAGTGGAGCAGGTTGTCGTGGATGCCGTTGGCTTGGGGGCGGAGCAAATTCCGGTCACTCTGGGGGATTTTATCCCCACGATAGACCGATATGCCTTCAAGGCATTGATTTTGGCGCAGCGTTATTTTGCGGGGGAATCGCATTTGTGGATTTGACCAATCAGAGGATGGGCTATGATGACTGAATTTTATATCCCGACAAATCTGGCTGAGCTGCCTGATGCTCGCGGTTATTATGGGGAGTTTGGCGGACGCTTTGTGCCAGAGACGATTATGCCGGCTTTGGACGAGTTGGAAGCTGCCTATGCCGAGGCGATGTCCGACCCGCAGTTTCATCGTGAACTGGCGCATTTACAGCGCACTTATACCGGTCGTCCTACGCCGATTACTTATGCGCGGCGGCTGAGCGAAGCGCTGGGCGGCGCCCGAATTTATCTGAAGCGCGAGGATCTGGCACATACCGGCGCTCACAAAATCAACAACGCGCTGGGTCAGGGCTTATTGGCAAAGCGGATGGGCAAGCGGCGCATCATTGCCGAGACGGGCGCTGGACAGCATGGGGTGGGGACGGCGACTGCGATGGCGCTGCTGGGACTGGAATGCCATGTGTATATGGGCAGCGTGGATATTAAGCGGCAGCAGCCCAATGTGTTTCGGATGAAGCTGCTTGGCGCCGAGGTCATTCCGGTGGAAAGTGGCAGCCGCACTCTCAAGGACGCCATCAACGAAGCCATGCGCGATTGGGTGACCCATGTCGATACGACCTTTTACCTGCTGGGCTCGGCTTTGGGGCCGCACCCCTACCCTATGATTGTGCGCGATTTTCAGAGTGTGATTGGCGCGGAAGCCCGTGGGCAGATTCAGGCGATGACGGGTCGATTGCCAGATGCCTGCATCGCTTGCGTCGGCGGTGGCAGCAATGCGATTGGTTTGTTCAATGCCTTTCGTGATGACAAAAATACGGAACTCATCGGCGTCGAAGCCGGCGGACGCGGCATCGCCAGCAAGGAACACGCCGCGCGGTTTGCGGATTTGGATATAAGCCGTCCGGGCATCTTGCACGGGACGCGCTCGTTTGTGATGCAGGATGAGGATGGGCAAATTATGGAGACTCACAGCATATCGGCGGGGCTGGATTATCCATCGGTGGGCCCCGAACATGCGCACTTGCGCCAGATTGAACGCGCCTGGTACACGATGGCGACGGATGAGGAAGCGCTGCAAGCCTTTCAAACCTTGAGCAAAATGGAAGGCATTATTCCGGCGCTGGAAAGCTCTCATGCCCTTGCCGAAGCGGTCAAACGCGCTCCGACTATGCCACCCGACAGCATCTTGCTGGTCAATCTGTCGGGGCGGGGCGACAAAGACCTGGATACAGTTATCGGCACTTTGGGGCAATCGTGAGGCTGTAAGATGAAAGAGATGCGAGACAAAAGCGGTTTGGCGGCTTTGGATGCGATGTTTGCGCTTGCTAAGGCGCAGGGCAGGGCGGCATTTTTGCCTTATTACCCGATTGGCTATCCGAGCTATGCAGGCTCGCTGGAAGCCATTGAGGCGATGGCTGAAGTGGGTGTGGATGGCTTTGAAATCGGCATTCCCTTTAGCGACCCGATAGCGGATGGGCCCACCATACAGGCGGCCACCCAAATCGCCCTGAACAACGGGACGACTGTCAGGAAATGTCTGGATGCCGTGCGAACTTTGCGCGGCGGCAGGGTGACGCAGCCGATGCTGATGATGGGTTATGCCAATCCCCTGGTTGCTTATGGGGCGGAGCAATTTGTCAGGGATGCCCGCGCGGCTGGGGCGGACGGGTTGATTGTGCCGGATTTGCCGCCGGAAGAGGCGGCTATGTTCGCGGATGTCTGTGCGCAGGAGGACATGGCGCTCGTTTTTTTCCTGGCGCCAACCAGCAACGACAAGCGCATCGACATGAGCGCGAAACACGCCACTGGCTTTATCTATGTGGTCTCCTTGACCGGCATTACCGGGGCGCGGGCAAAGCTGCCGACCTATCTAAGGGATTTTATCCGGCGCTTGCGGGCGAAAACTGACAAACCGCTGGTGCTGGGCTTTGGCATCAGCACGGCAGAACAGGCGCGGCAGGTCAGCCAACTGACCGATGGATTTATTGTCGGCAGCGCCTTGGTTCGCGCCGGGGAGGAAGGGGTGGGCGCAGTCCGTGATTTGGCAAGCGTTCTGCGGAATGCGATGCCATAAAATTTTTACCGCAGAGATCACAGAGGCACAGAGAAAAAGCTGATTTTCCCATAAGAACTCGCGCTTTGTTTTGTGTTGCTGGGGTGAATTTTCATGTTGAGCGCTGGCTATTTGTTGACAGATGCTGCAAAAGGGTGTAAATTTTATTTGATGATTGGTATGGTATTTGTGTCAGAACAATGTCAGGCGAGGACAGGATGGCTACCAACGATATTCGCATAGACCGACTGGAAAATGCGGTGCATCTGCTTGACAGCGGGCAGAAGAAAGTCCTGGACAGGATTGACGAACTGTCAGCCAAACAGGACGGGTTATCAGCCAAAGTTGATGGCTTATCAGTCAGAGTTGATAATCTGTCAACCAAACATGATGGGTTGTCAGCCAGAGTTGATGGCTTGTCAGTCAGAGTTGATAATCTGTCAACCAAACATGATGAGTTATCAGCCAGAGTTGACGGCTTGTCAGATAGAGTTGATGGCTTGTCGGTCAGATTTGACGGGCTGTCAGCCAAAGTTGATGATTTATCAGCTAAACATGACAAGTTGTCGGTCAGAGTTGATGGGTTGTCAGCCAGAGTTGATGGGTTGTCAGCCAAAGTTGACGGGTTGTCAGTTAAAGTTGATAATTTATCAGCCAAACAGGACGAGTTGTCAGCCAAAGTTGACGATCTGGCGGACAATCAAGTCAAGCTGGCGAAATCCGTCTC
>DAOUKA010000142.1:0-1614 GCA_034421915.1 Anaerolineae bacterium | reverse complement strand
GATTCCTTCGCTATTGAGCTCGGGCCGGAACATGGCAGCGAATTCCTGGGTGAATGCGGTGTCTCGGTTGCGACCCAAATCGGCAATGAATTGCAGTCTGTCGAATTATGGTGCTTTGATATGACATCCCAAGAGACTCTTGCCAAAGTGTTTGCGGCGCCCGCAGCAGTCAACGACCCCGCCTTGCAGGCGACAGTGGCAAACCGCGTCAAGAATCCGGCAACGGATATTGTGTCCGCCGAGCCGGGCGCTGAACTGCTGCTGGATACCCATACGATGCAAATCCAAGCGAAAATCAACACCATTATATACAACTATGGCGGCGGCACGCCCAGCAGCGGCATTGAGAATCTTCAAATCGAACTGCTGGCATGGCAAAAGCAAAGCAGGCGATTCGGCACGCCCGCCGGCGGTCTGCCGCCTGTCCCGCCACCCGCGACCGCATCAGATGACTATGTAGACACCCAATTTGCCCCGCCATCCCAAATGCCCTCGACATCACCCGCACCGCCGCCCGCCGCGGGCCAAACGCCCAGCAAGCCTGCGCTGCCGCGGCGCCCGGAAGATGAGGATGACGATCCCTTTGGTGGCACTGGCAACTTTATGCCATCATCTTAAAACAACGAAGTCTCATCATTTGATGGGACTTCTTCATGCTTGGCTGCTTAACACCGCCTAGCGAACATCGATAATTTTGAATTTGACCTGCCCGTCGGGTGTTTGCACCTTCACCTTTCGCCCTTTTTTCTTGCCCAAAAGCGCCGAGCCGATGGGGCTTCGCTGGGAGATTTTGCGCTCGCGCGGGTTGGCTTCGGCACTGCCGACGATTTTATACTCTTCATCTTCATCTGTTCCGTCTTCGCGGATAATCACTGTTGAGCCAATTCGCACCTCGTCGCTGGGTCCGTTATCCTCAACGACAATCGCATTGCGCAAGATTGCCTCAATATGCTGTATCCGACCTTCAACGAAGCCTAGCTGTTCTTTGGTATCGTGGTAATCCGCGTTTTCCTTGAGGTCGCCCTGGGCAACCGCCTCTTTCAGTTTTTGCGCCAAGGCGGGGCGACGAACCTCGACTAATTGCTTGAGTTCACTGCGAAGCTCGGCTTCACCCTCTTTGGTGATGATATTGTGCAAGATCTCCTTGATATGCTGTATCCGAGCTTTAGTGAGGTCCAGCTTTTTCTTAGTCTCCCTAGCCTCCTTCTGTTTTTGCTGTAAGGGGAACAGTTTCACCATAGCCTCCTCTAGGGCGACGAGTTGCTTCTCTTTAGCCTCCTCCTGTTTTTGTTGCAAGGGAAACAGTTTCACCATAGCCTCCTCTAGGGCGAGTTGCTCTTCCTTCAGCTCTTGTTTTAAGGCGAGTTGCTTCTCTTTAGCTTCCTTCAGCTTTTGCGCCAAAGCGGGACGCCGAACCTCGACTAATTGTTTGAGTTCATTGCGAAGCTCGGCTTCACCCTCTTTGGTTAAGTAGGTCTGTTCTGATGCCATTATCCAATTCCTTGCATCTATTCTGTATTGCCAGCCCAGTCCCGTCTTTTTTGATGAACCTGCATCCCGGCAAGCGGCTAAAGAGCATCAATTATATCAGATTATCCCCTAGTTTTCGATGAG
>DAOUKA010000141.1:0-7556 GCA_034421915.1 Anaerolineae bacterium | reverse complement strand
CCCAGTATTGAGCCTTTTGTCATCGCCAATAAAGACCGACTTCAAGCCGATGTACTGCTGAATTGTGATGGCGACTTCGACCCCGATGACCCGCGGCTTTACTATGCCGGACGCGGCATCGTCAGCGCCGAGGTGACCGTCACCGGACCAAAAGCCGACATCCATTCGGGGTTATACGGCGGCCTGGTGCAAAATCCGCTGCATGTCGCCGGCAAAATTATCGGCTCTTTCCATAACGAGCAGGGCCGCATCCAACTGCCGGGATATTACGACAGCGTGGAAGAGGTCAGCGACCAGGAGAAAGACCGCATCGCCGCTGGCTTTCAGGAAGAGATGCTGAAAGAACAGGCGGGCATCAGCCAATTTTGGGGCGAGGCAATCGCACCCGCTGCCGAACGCGCCACGGTCTACCCGACACTGGATGTCAATGGCATGTGGGGCGGCTATCAAGGCGCGGGCAACAAGACCATTATTCCAGCTGAAGCTGGTTTCAAAATCACCATGCGCCTCGCACCCAATCAAGACCCGCGCCTGGTCTCACAAATCCTGAAATCGCATGTGGAAGGCTTTGCGACTGATACTGTGCAGGTCGAATGCCAGATTGGCGAAGAGGCTTGGTATTTTCAGCTTGTGACCGACGGGCCTTATCTCGAAGCTGTGCAATCCGCCATCAAAGCCACCATCCACAAACGCGCTCAACTGGTGCGCACAGGCGGTTCGATTCCGATTTTGGGGGTATTCAACCGCCTCATCGGGCTGCCCATTACAGCCTTCGCTTATGGAAAAGGGGAAGGCATCCACGCACCCAACGAGCATCTTGACATCGAGAGTTTTTTCATATCCCTGCAAGCAGCCGTGCGGCTCTATCACAACCTGGGCGAAATCGCCCTGTAACCGAACACAGCCGAGTCTCCCCGCATTTGGGGAGGCTCAAATCAGCAAGCCCAGCGCCACAAACACGATCCCAATCAGCACAAAATACAGCGCCGAACGCCGCGTCTTCGCTTCCCAAGCGAGAGTTCGTTTAGGATTGTCCTTGCGCCAGCGCGGCTCCAGCGAATACAAGCGCCATACCCAATCCAGCCGAAAGGTGCATAACCCGCCCAAGATCCAAAACGCAATCCCGCCCAGAATCAAAATCCCGTCACCCATGCTGTTCCTCTGCCAATTCACTTCCGAGCTTGATGCTTAGTTCGGTTGCAGGATAATTTTGGCGTCCTCACGGCTCTCCAGCCGCTTGAATGCCGACAGGGCATCGTCCAGCGGCAGCCGTGTACTCACCATCTGGCGCATATCAATCCGGCCGGCTGCCATCAGGCGAATCACATTCTGAAATGTGCCGCTGCCAGCATGTCCCAGCGAGCCAGCCAGCTGCACCCCCTGCTGCTTGTAAGTCACAATCGGCAAGGTCGGGCGTTTGCCACCCATGCCAATATCAATAATCGAGGCATTCACAGCCAGGCACTTGCTGAGGGGTTCAATCGTCAAATCCGCCACGCCCGCGCATTCCACCACATAATCCACGCCGCGACCCAAGGTATGCTCCAAAATCGCCTCATCAAGGTCAAGCCCCAACGGATCCAGGACCGCCGAAGCTCCCATATCGGCTGCAAACTTTCGGCGGCTGGCTGAGGGGTCAAACACAATCACCTGTGCCGCACCGGCGGCGATAGTCAGCGCTTGCGCCGCCAATCCGATGGGCCCGGCGCCAAAGATGACCACATTATTGCCAGGTTTCCAATTATGCAGACGGTTGAACAAGCCCTGATATGAGACTCCTGTCGGTTCGACCATCGCACCCATGACCAGCGCCTCCTCTTCGCCAAAGCGCTCGGCAATCTCATCCAGCTTCCAGCAGTATTTGCTGTGTACCGGCAAGTATTGCGCCATAGCGCCGGGTACGGTGAAGCCCAATTCTTCCACATCCTGACAGTGATTGACAAATCCGCGCCGACAGGCAGTACAAGCACCACACCACTGTATCTCTTCGACCGCAACCAAATCACCAACCTGCAAATCCCGCACATCCGCCCCGCGCTCTACCACCCGTCCGGCAAACTCATGCCCGAGGATATTGGGGGTGAACACCTTGTAAGGATAGAGCATATAGCCATCGTCGCCAGCTTCATACATGTGCATATCAGAGCCGCAAATGCCCACAGCCGCAATCTCCAGCATGATCTGATGGGCTTGCAGTGTCGGGTCGGGGACATCGCCCAATTCCAGTGACGGATTCTTCCAGACCATATTGGCATTTGCGGTTTGGTGTGTCCGTTCTTCATAGGCGGAAGCCTGATAGCCCGGCCTTGGCATCCATTCTGCATGTAAAGTGAGCGCTTTCATTTATCCATTGTCTCCATAAGATAATTTATACAGCCTGTGCATGGAAGGCATCCCACTGCCTCTTGAAATCGTGCAAGCCTTGCAGCACCTTATAAGTTGTCCGCCTCAATGCCTGACAAGTCTTTTCATTGCTGGCGACTATGCGAAATGGTATCCGTATATGACGATACGCATCCAAGACATAGGGATCTGTCGGCACAGGCGCAATCAAGGCGTGGTCAACGGCAAACAAATCCGCCAGATGATGCGCCAGCTGCAATCGGCTCACCGCCTCGCTGCCCCAGCAATGAAAGATGCCGTTTTCGTCGTGCTCTGCCAGGCGCAGCAGCATCTCCGCGCCATCCGACGCCAAAGTCGGATGCGCTACCTCATTGACCTTGGGACCCGTCCATATCTCCGCGATTAAACCTCGTGACAGCTGGTCAATGACATAATTGCCCAGGTCAAAGCCCAGGCCATTCTCTTTGCGCAACAGGCTCGGATTACTGTAATTCAAGCCATAGATGCCTGCCAGCCGACCGATGCCATAACTCAAGCCGGCCACGCCCATCATATCGCGTTCGCAAACCATTTTCATCAAGCCATAAAAATTAACCGGATGCGGCGGCGACCCTTCATCGACCAGCGCCTGCTGTCCATCAAAAACCCAATCCGACGATACAAACACATAACGAGCGCCCACCTCGGCACAGGTTTGGGCAAAGGCCAGATTGCCATCCACCGTCATCTTCCATGCCTGCGCCCGATTGTTATACATAAACACATGATCCAGGTTCGCCGCGCAGTGAATCACAGCATCTGGCTGGTATTTCCGTATCGATTCCCGTACTCTGTCTGTATCCGCCATATCCAGTGGATCCAGCAGGTAATCCACATCCCACTCCGGTTCAGGGCCATATTGCGCGGCAATGATTTCAATATCAGCCCTCTGGCGAGCCAGACGAATGATATTGCTCCCGACCAAGCCCGTGCCACCTGTGAGGTACAAACGCATAACACATCTCCAAATTCAATATCCAAGCCGATTGCGCCCTTCGCGCCAATGATATATGATACGCTGTGTACTGTCAAACGCATAAGGACATCGTAAAGCGTCACGACCGCTCACACCCACAATCAACAGTCACCTGGACTTTGGAGAACAGCATGATAGAGGGTATTGCCCCGATTGTTTTGACTCCCTTTGACGAAAATGGCGATATTGACGCCGACAGCTTGAGGCGGATTGTGCGCTTTGAGTTGGATGGCGGCGTCCATGCCATCGGCATCAATGGCTTTGCCAGCGAGGCATATAAATTGACCGACAGCGAGCGGCATGACAATGTGCGAATTGCCGCCAGCGAAACCGCCAGCCAGGTGCCGCTGATTATCGGCATCGCCGCCGGCAGCACCGAAGCCGCCATCCGTCAGGCACGCGAATTTGCGCCTTATAAACCCGCCGCTTTCATGACGCTACCGCCGTCAACGATGGATAACGGCATTCAATCCCTGGTCGATTTTTATGTCGAGCTCGGCAATGCCAGCGAGATTCCGATTATCGTCCAGCAAGCCCCGCATATTCCACAATATCGGCACTGCGAACTGCCAGCAGATGCCCTCGCTGAAATCGCGCAGGCTTCGCCCAAGGTCAAATACTTCAAGATTGAAGGTCCAGGCTCATCGCAAAAGATGCAGGACCTGGCGCCCCTGCTCAACCCCGAGACAAAGATGTTTGGCGGCGGGGGTGGCATTACTGTCTTGGCAGAGCTTCAAAACGGCGCCGCCGGCTTAATCCCCGGCGTGGGCTTCAATGAAATCTTCCTTGATGCCTGGCAGCAATGGACAATGGGCGACAAAGCCGCCGCCGAAAACATCATTCAACGCGCTGACAGGCTGGTCAAAGCGGTATCCGGCCGGGGGCATGAGTATTCCCTTCATCTGCGCAAACATTTGATGAAACGCGCTGGTTACATCCGCCACGCCTATGTGCGCCGCCCAACAGCGCCCTTCCCTGAATCGGATTTGCCAGCAATTTTTGATATGGTTGATGCGCTCGATTTACGCATCTCACAAAATTAACGAGGGTACTATGCAACTCACAGGACACAACTACATCGCCGGCAGCACATCTGCCCAAGGCGAGCAAACCTTTACCAGCGTCAACCCGCGCAACAAAACAGCAGGGGTGCTGCCATTCCACAACACCACCCAAAACGAGATTGACCGCGCCGTGCAAGCCGCTGTGGCTGCCTTTCAGGAAACCCGCAGCTATCCCGCCAGCAAAATTGCCGATTTTCTGGATGAGGTCGCCGGGCGAATCGAGGCGCTTAGCGAAGACCTGCTCAACACCGCCGATATGGAAACCGGACTGGGCATCCCGCGCCTGACAGGCGAGCGGGCCCGCACCACCGGGCAATTACGCGCCTTTGCCGCGCTTTTGCACGAAGGCTCTTATCGGCGAGCCATCATCAATACCGCCCTGCCCGATGCGCAGCCCTCAATCCGCCAGATGCAGTTCCCAATCGGGCCGGTGGCGGTTTTTGCGGCGAGCAATTTCCCTTTTGCCTTTGCTGTTGCCGGCGGCGATACCGCCTCTGCATTTGCCGCTGGCTGCCCGGTGGTGGTCAAAGGACATCCCGGACACCCCGCCACCTCGGAAATGTTCGCTCAGGCAATCTCCAGCGCTGTCAAGGCGCAGGGATTTCCAGTCGGCATGTTCTCCATGATTCAGGGCAGCACTATCGAGATTGGTCAATGGCTGGTACAGCACGACGGCATTGAAGCCATCGGCTTTACTGGCTCTCTGCGGGCCGGACGCGCGATTTATGACAGCGCCGCCCAGCGCCCCCGCCCGATTCCAGTGTATGCCGAGATGGGCAGCATCAATCCGCAGATTATCACCCAGGCCGCCCTCGCCCAACGTGCCGAAGCCATTGCAGTCGGGCTGGTCAATTCCGTCACGCTGGGAAGCGGACAATTCTGCACCAATCCGGGGCTGATTTTGATAGAAGACAGTGGGGCGACCCAAGCCTTCATCCAATCGGTCACTGACAAAATGCAAGCCGCGCCGACTGGAGTTTTGCTGAATGCCGCCATCGAAAGCGGGCTGGAAAAAACGGTCAATCAGACCAAAACCAGACACGATGTCAAGGTGCTCACCGGCGGCGAAGACATCGCTGACAGCGATTTCTTCTGTTATCGCAACACGGTCATGCAAACCACTGCCGCCGCTATCCGCGCCGATAACCGCCTGCAAGTCGAGCATTTCGGCCCTGTGACTCTCTTTGTCCTGTGCCAAGATATGCAAGACCTGCGCAAAACAGTCGCCGCCCTGGAAGGCAATCTGACCAGTTCCATTCACGCCGAGGAGAGCGAAATGGAACACATCGCTGACCTCCTGCATCAACTGCGCGGGAAAGCCGGACGGGTGATATGGAATGACTTTCCAACCGGCGTCGCTGTCGTCCAGTCCATGCAACACGGCGGACCCTATCCAGCCACCACTGCCCCTGGCACGACCTCTGTCGGCATGACCGCCATTTACCGCTTCATGCGTCCGGTCGCCTTCCAAAATGTGCCGGATGCGCTGCTGCCCCCAGCGCTTCAGGATGCGAATCCGCTCGGCATCATCCGTATCGTGGATGATGAATATACCGATGCCGCCATCTAGCCAGAAAATAAAAACAGCCTCACCAAAGACGATGAGGCTGTCGAAACTTCTACAGCGATGAGCTAGCCCTCATCCTCCATATCCTCGTCTTCGTCCATGTCGCCTTCGTCGTCATCCATCATGTCATGATCCATCAGGTCGCCCGAAACCGGGTCAACACCGGTGCTAATCTCGCCAGCAATCATCAAGGCGGCAACCTCGGCAACCTTCTCAAAGAAGGCCGGGTCAATATCGGCTTCATGCGGGTCTGCCAGCCCGACGCCATTCAGAGAGACATCCATCAAATACACACCGCCACCGGGGAAGCTGTCCATATCGCCTTTTGCCAAAGCAGCAACCATATCATAGACACCTTGATCGACCCGCTTGATCGCGCTGGAAATGATATATTCGGAACCCGGCGTTTCGCCAGAGCCGAAGCTCGTGACCCATTCATCCTTGTCAACGCCGATGACATACACTCTTTCCTGCGCCCCTGCCAGAATAGCGCCCGTACCTGTGGGTCCGCCACCGCCAAAAAGCACGGACGCGCCTTCACCGATAAATTGCCGTGCTGCCGAAGCGCCTTGGTCAGGCGCGATGAAGCTGGGGATGTAGACGCCCAGGATATTCAGGTCAGGATCAATATAACGTGCGCCCTGTTCAAAGCCGTTGCGGAATCGTTTCACTGGCGGGATGTCGATGCCATAAACGCCGGCAATCGTATTCGATTCCAGCGATCCGGCCACCAATGCCGCCAGAACACCGGTCATGAATCCCGATTGGTCTTCACGGAACTGAATGCCGACATAATTTTCTGGTCCGTCCATCACAAAATGGTCTACACCCAGAAAAGCAACCTCTGGATTGGCTTCCGCAGCTGCCCAAGTCGCATCTGCAATCAGGAAGCCAACCGTAATAACCACTTCAAAACCCTCGTCAATACAGGTCTGAATGTTTGCCCCATAATCTGCTTCCGCTTGCGTCTCAATAAACTTGTATTCCAAATCATATTCTTCAGCCGCCGCGATGGCCCCCTCATGTGCCGATTGGTTAAAAGTCCCATCGTTGACACGCCCGAGGTCGGTCACCAGACATAGGGTTTCCACGTCATCCTGCCCGAAAACAAATGGCGTCGCAACCAGCACAAGCACGACCAGACCCAGCATAATAATGAGCTTTTTCACTTCCTTGTCTCCTCTGTGTATTTGGATTAACTCGCGTTTCAGATAAAGCGGAATGGCTTTACCAGCAGCCTCAAGTAAAGCCAGTTCCACTACTAAATTGTCACTCAACAATCCCGACAGGAGAGCTAGTCCTCATCCTCCATCTCTTCGTCTTCGTCCATGTCATCCATGTCGTCGCTATGGTCATCCATCATGTCATGATCCATCAAGTCGCCCGAAACAGGATCAACACCGGTGCTGACTTCGCCAGCAATCATCAATTCGGTGATTTCAGCAATATGGTCGAAGAAAGCAGGGTCAATTTCCGCTTCATGCGGATCCGCCAGGCCGACGCCATTCAGAGCCACATCCATCAAATACACGCCGCCGCCAGGGAAGCTGTCCATATCGCCTTCGGC
>DAOUKA010000140.1:0-1983 GCA_034421915.1 Anaerolineae bacterium | reverse complement strand
GCCGAAGGCGATATGGACAGCTTCCCTGGCGGCGGCGTGTATTTGATGGATGTGGCTCTGAATGGCGTCGGCCTGGCGGATCCGCATGAAGCGGAAATTGACCCTGCTTTCTTCGACCATATTGCTGAAATCACCGAATTGATGATTGCTGGCGAAGTCAGCACCGGTGTTGATCCTGTTTCGGGTGACCTGATGGATCATGACATGATGGATGACGACGAAGGCGACATGGATGACATGGACGAAGACGAAGAGATGGAGGATGAGGACTAGCTCATCGCTGGGCATCCTGTCGAGACAGCTGGCATCAGGGAACAACTTAGGTAACTGAACCCGCGCTATTGGTTATGGTGGAACTGGCTTTACTTGAGGCTGCTGGTAAAGCCGTTCCGCTTTATCTGAAACGCGGGTTAATCCAAACACACAGAGGAGGCAAGGAAGTGAAAAAGCTCATTATTATACTGGGTTTGGTCGTGCTTGTGCTGACTGCGGCGCCATTTGTTTTCGGGCAGGATGGCGTGGAAACCCTGTGTCTGGTCACTGACCAGGGTCAGGTGAATGATGGCACTTTCAACCAATCTGCCCATGAAGGGGCCATCGCGGCGGCTGAAGAATATGATTTGGAATACAAGTTTATTGAGACGCAAGCGGAAGCAGATTATGGGGCAAACATTCAGACCTGTATTGACGAGGGTTTTGAAGTGGTTATTACAGTTGGCTTCCTGATTGCGGATGCGACTTGGGCGGCTGCGGAAGCCAATCCAGAGGTTGCTTTTCTGGGTGTAGACCATTTTGTGATGGGCGGACCAGAAAATTATGTCGGCATTCAATTCCGCGAAGACCAATCGGGTTTCCTGGCAGGTGTGCTGGCGGCTTTGGTAGCTGAATCGGTGGAGTCGGATACGGTTGCCGGTGTCTATGGGATTGACATCCCGCCCGTGAAGCGATTCCGCAACGGCTTTGAACAGGGCGCCCGTTATATCAATGCGGAGATAAAGACACTGGGGGTCTATATTGACAGTTTTATCGCGCCAGACCGCGGCGCTTCGGCGGCGGAACAATTTATCGGTGAAGGCGCGTCCGTGATTTTGGGCGCGGGCGGTCGGACTGGCACGGGCGGCATTCTGGCGGCGGCACAGCAGGAGGTCTATGTCATGGGCGTTGACCAGGATGAGTGGGTCACGAGTTTTGGCGCTGGCGCAACCCCGGGTTCCGAATACATTATTTCCAGCGCCATCAAGCGGGTCGATCAAGGTGTGTTTGATATGGTTGCTGCTTTGGCAAAAGGTGATATGGACAGCTTCCATGGCGGCGGCGTGTATTTGATGGATGTAGCTCTGAATGGCGTCGGTCTTTCAGAGTCGCATGAAGCGGATATTGACCCCGCTTTCTTCGACTATATTGCTGAAGTCACCGAATTGATGATTGCTGGCGAGATTAGCACAGGTGTTGACCCTGTTTCGGGCGACCTGGTGGATCATGACATGATGGACGATGATGAAGGCGACATGGATGACATGGGCGAAGACGAAGAGATGGAGGACAAGGACTAGCTCATCGCTGTAGAAGTTTCGACAGCCTCATCGTTTTTGGTGAGGCTGTTTTTATTTTCTGGCTAGATGGCGGCATCGGTATATTCATCATCCACGATACGGATGATGCCGAGTGGATTCGCATCCTGAAGCGCTGGGGGCAGCAGCGCATCCGGCACATTTTGGAAGGCGACCGGACGCATGAAGCGGTAAATGGCGGTCATGCCGACAGAGGTCGTGCCAGGGGCAGTGGTGGCTGGATAGGGGCCGCCGTGTTGCATGGACTGGACGACAGCGACGCCGGTTGGAAAGTCATTCCATATCACCCGTCCGGCTTTCCCGCGCAGTTGATGCAGGAGGTCAGCGATGTGTTCCATTTCGCTCTCCTCGGCGTGAATGGAACTGGTCAGATTGCCTTCCAGGGCGGCGACTGTTTTGCGCAGGTCTTGCA
>DAOUKA010000139.1:0-2751 GCA_034421915.1 Anaerolineae bacterium | reverse complement strand
TCGATGCAGCTTCTCACCCCTGACTGGCAGAATGTACGACAGGAGGATCGGTATCTGTATGATGATATACTCAAGTGGAATGTGATTGAACTGTCAGCTGCGGGGCTGCCAGCAGGAGATTACCGCTTGATGATTATTCTGTATCATCGGAATACAGGCGAGAAGGTCAATGGGGTTGACCTCGCAACGGGTGAAGCAGCGAACATATTGCCCGTATTGACATTTACAGTGGCAGCCTGATATATGAAGTTTGAAATAATGAAAGCGAAATGGCGCACCTTGAACGATAGCATCATCGGCAATGCGGCTGGCTGGATGCTGATGACGCCTGTCTTGCTGCTGGTCTTTGCATTTGGCGCGAATGGTCTGAACACCGACCCTATCTGGACGGACGAATTGTTTGGGATTGCGAATATCGGCGGCTTTGACCCGCCTTACAGCCCGACACAAATCATTGAATCAATCACTACATACAGCCCGGATCATGTGCCGCTCTTCTACTTGCTGAGTGCTGGCTGGGCGCAGCTGGCGGGCTGGTCGCAGTTTTCGCTGCGCTTGATTTCGGTTTTGGCGGGCGTGCTGATGATAGCCTGGCTCTATCGCTTTGGAACGGATGTGTTTAATCGCCGCACTGGTCTGATGGCGGCGCTGTTGATGAGCACATCCGCTTACATGATACTGTATGTACATGATTTCCGCATGTACACGCTCTTGCTGACCTTCGCTGTTATGCACGCCTGGCTGTACTGGCGGCTCGCACATGAGTATCGGGCAACGCGCCTGACCTGGTGCTTGTTTGTAACAACAGCAGTTGCCTTGGTCTATACGCATATCTTTTCACTTCTCTGGTTTGCCGGGCTGGGGATTTATCATCTGCTGTTTGTGGTGAAGTCGCGTCGTTGGTTGCAGGTTGTGCTGGGCTGGGGCATCGGCGCCTTGTTGTTTCTGCCCTATCTTCCTGTCCTGATTTTGGGGGTGCGGCTTGCTTCCGAAAACCTTAAAGTAACCACCAGAGTCGCGTCTGCTGACAAGTTAATCCAAGCCTTCTTCTATTTGCTGGCAAACGGCGCCGAAATCCTGCTGGTTTTGTTCGTGGGCATGTTAGCCCTCGCCCTTTGGCGCAAGCGGAATGCTGTCGTCATCAAGTTCATGCTGATGACACTTGCCATACTGACCTTGATGATCCTGCTTAATGAACTGATTGGCTTGATTCCCACCTTTCAGGACACCCCCACACGGATGCGCTATTTTCTGATATTGTGGGTTCCCTTTACTCTCCTGTTTGCCTATGGCCTGAGCGTGATGCCACGCTGGCCCTGGATAGCAATCCTGTGTTTGCTGTTTTGGTGTGGGGCGGGCTATCAGTTTTATCGCTCAGAGAACATACTCACCTACGCGGGTGGTATGAATAAAGTGCCCGGGTATCCACCGATGCAGGATTACATCTATCACCTTGAGGGAAAGGTGCGGACAGAAGATTATTTGCTTGGTTTCAGCTTTCTGGATTATGTGAATCGAGATTTGAAACATGGTAAAAGCGCCGCCGATTTTTACACGCAGCTTCACCTGGGTATCGATGGTGCGTTTATTCGAAGCCGCGCCTCTACAGACTGGGTGGCTGGAGACCTGGGACGCAAAATTGACAATTATCCCTATTTGTTATTGACCTATGACCCACAGAACAAGCCCAAGTATCATCTTGATAAGGTTATCAACAGGATTCAGGCAGACTACGCCGCCTGCGATGTGGTCGTTGATGAGCCAGACCTCTTTGTGCAGCGCTATGTCAATCCCATGCTCGGTTGCGAGCGGGAATATGCGCCGATTGCGTATGACAACGGCATCAGGGTGGTTGACCGCTTTGCACGCTATGTCCCCGAGTCGGAAGTCGTGCAAATCCTGACTGGCTGGGAAGTCGCGGATGAGAATTTGCTTGATGAGTATAACGTCTCTTTGCAAATCATCACGCCTGAGTGGCAGAATGTAAGACAGATTGACCGTCATCTGTATGAGCGCGAGGTATTGAAGTGGTATGAGGCGGAATTGCCAACCGAGGGGCTGCCAGCAGGAGATTATCGCGCGGTGGTTATTGTCTATGACCGCGAGACCAACGAGAAAGTTAATGGCATCGACTTGACGACAGGCGAATCAGCCAATATCCTTCCTGTCCTGACCTTTACCATCGAACCTTAGCATGCGTTTTTCAAGTTGGGATACAGGCGCATCTCCTAGGGCTGGCCGGCATTGGTATTGGATGCTGCCGATATTGCTCGTCGCCGCGTTTCTGGGCGCGCAGGGCTTAAATGCGGATGCCATCTGGGCTGACGAATTGACCTCCATTGGCCATGCCGGCGGATTAACCGGCCCCTTTTCGCCTTTTGATGTGCTGGCATCGGTAAGGGAGATTAGCCCCAAGCACACGCCGCTTTTCTTTGAGTTGACGGCCGGCTGGGGGGCGCTGGTCGGCTGGCATCACGCTGCCTTGCGAATGCTGCCCTTCTTCTTCGGTGTCATCACGCTGGCATGGATTTACCGCATCGGCAAGGACTTCCTTGGCTGGCGGGTTGGGGTATGGGCGAGCCTGTTTCTGGGCCTTAACGTCTTTTGGCTTGAATACTATCACGAAATACGGATGTATTCGCTGCAATTCATGCTGATTATGGCGCTGCTGTGGCATTATCTGCATTTGAGCCGAGCGACGTCGGCGGCGCGCCGGCATCATTGGCTCGGCTTGATTCTGACGGCGGCGCT
>DAOUKA010000138.1:0-1609 GCA_034421915.1 Anaerolineae bacterium | reverse complement strand
CGCCTGCTCATCTGGTACACCATGCTGACAATGATTGGCAATGTCTTCAGCAAAGGCATGCTGATTCAAAACCGACAGCGGCGCCTGCTGCTGTTCCGCGCGGGCGGTCTGCTGCTCAATATCGCGCTCAACACGATTTTGCTGTCTGGCTGGGGCGACCCGCGCGGCGCGGCGCTCGCCTCCATCATGGCCGAGGCCGGGGTGCTGTGCCTGCTCATCTGGAACTTCCGCACCCTTGGCTGGCAATGGCGCAAAATCGCCGCCAGCATGCGCCGTCTGCTGGTGATTGCCGCGGTGGCGGCCCCGGTCATGCTGGCACTGCGCGACCTGAATTTCATACTGGCGATGGCGAGCGGGCTGGGGATCTATATCGGCGCGGTCATCTATGGGCGCGTGCTTAGCGAAAATGATTGGGATTTGCTCTATCGGCTTACTTCAGCCATGCCCGGCGGCGGGGTCGTCCTGCGCTGGTGGCAGCGCGATATTAAATGGAATGAGTAAGCGCCATGCACATCCTGCACCTTTGCCCCTACTACAAACCGGCTTATGCCTTTGGCGGTGTGGTGCGGGCGGTGGAAGGCATGGCAGGCGCCCTGGTCGAACGCGGTCATCAGGTGACTGTGCTGACCACCGATGCCCTGGATCAGACCGCGCGATACGGCGGCGCGGAAGACGAGATGATGGATGGGGTGCGGGTTTTGCGGCGACCGAATGTATCGCCCTGGCTGCGCGGCAAACTGAACCTGTCCACCCCTCGCAGCATGAAAAAAACGGCCGAATTGATTTTGCCGAATGTGGATGTGCTGCACCTGCACGAATTCCGAACCACAGAAAATCTGCTGGTGGCCCCCGCGGCGCGGGAGCTCGGCAAGCCGATTGTCCTGTCGCCGCACGGCACGCTGACGCTCGGCACCGGGCGCAGCAGCCTGAAAGCTGGCTGGGACCGACTGCTCGGCGCTGGCGTGGCGCAGCGGGTTGACCATATCATCGCATTGACCGCAGCCGAACTGGCCGATGCCCAAACACGCTGGCAATCCTTTGGACGGCGGCAAATGCCAACGCGATTCAGCATTATTCCCAACGGCATTCACCTGAACCACTTTGCCGTCCTGCCAGATGCGACCGGCTTCCGCCGCCGCTATCGCCTGGATGAAGCGCCAACTGTTTTGTTCATGGGGCGTCTGCAAGCGCGCAAAGGGCTGGATGTGCTGATACAGGCTTTCCAGCGAGCCAATGTCGAGCATTCGCGCCTGCTCATTGTCGGACCCGATGAAGGCATGCTGAAGGTGATGCGGAAGCTGGCCGCGGGCGACAGCCGAATTGTCATCACCGGGTATCTGAGCGGCGCAGACCGGCTGTGCGCCCTGGCGGCGAGCGATTTGCTGGCGCTGCCGGCGGTTGGCGAGGGTTTGTCGATGGCTGTTCTGGAGGCGATGGCAGCCGAGATGCCGGTCATCTTGTCGCCGGGCTGTCACATGAACGAAGTCGAAGCGGTCGGCGCCGGTTATGTGGCGGCGGCTGCGGCCGATGCCTTTGCCGATAAGCTCCGTCTCCTGCTAAGGGACAGGGACTTGCGGGCGCGGATGGGGAAAGCCGCGCGTCGACTGGT
>DAOUKA010000137.1:0-2205 GCA_034421915.1 Anaerolineae bacterium | reverse complement strand
ACGATTTATCTGCTGAACCGCGCCACAGGTCACACGCGCCAAATGACCCATGGCGACGCCAAAGATGTCAACCCGCAATGGTCCCCCGATGGCAGGTCGATTGCCTTCACCTCCACCCGCGCTGGCAGGCCGCAGCTGTATCTGATGCCCATCGACGGCGGTGAAGCCCGCCAGCTGACCGCGCTGGAGCAAGGCGTCGGCGGCTTCGCTTGGTCGCCCGATGGCAGCAAAATCGCCTTCACCGCCAAACCGCACGCTGCCGACAGCGAGCCGCTGGATTTAACCTCCGAACCTTATCGGCTCGACCGAACCGTCTATCGCTTTGATGCCATCGGCTATCTGGATCAAAACGTCCAGGATGTCTATGTGCTGGACATCGCCTCTGGCGAGACCCGCCAACTAACCGCCGACCGCGCCAGCAATGCCAACCTGCGCTGGTCGCCGGATGGCCGCCAAATCCTGTACGATGCCACCATGCAGCCCGATGCCATCCGCGCCATGGCCCCCACCCTGACCCTGCTCGACCTTGAAGGTCAGCGCACTCCCCTGCTCGAGAATTGGGGCACCGTATCTAATGCCAGCTTCACCCCAGACGGCGGCGGCATTGTTTTCGCCGGCTGTCCCCTGGGCAAACCCATCGGCAGCAAATCCGATTTGTATCTGCTCAATCTGGCCTCTGGCAAAATCGAAAACCGAAGCCCCAATCTGGCAGTCGGCGTCGGCGGCCGTCTGTCTATGGATATGCCCGTTGGCGGCTTGCAGGCGGCGAATCTGATGGTATCCCCTGATGGCGAGTACGCTTACGCAGCCGTGCAAACCGGCGGCAGCAGCCACATCTGCAAGCTCGCCCTGAACGGCGCCGAAAACCATCAGGCTGTC
Source organism: Anaerolineae bacterium (assembly GCA_034421915.1). Lineage (GTDB taxonomy): Bacteria > Chloroflexota > Anaerolineae > Aggregatilineales > Phototrophicaceae > UBA6055. Next base: position 1,326 of record DAOUKA010000137.1, on the reverse strand, counting down.
ACATCGGGCGAATGCGCCGCCTTCCCCCTGGACTTGCTCGGCAACCAGCTGCTTTATGCCCAGACATCGCTCAATTCCCCGCCCGAACTCCATATCGCTGACCTGACATCCAACGCCTCAAAACAGCTAACCCGACTCAACGCCCGCCATCTGGAGACAATCAGCCTCCCCGCGACCGAGCGCCTGTTGTGGAACAGCATCGATGACGTGCAAGTCGAGGGCTGGTATATGAAACCGGCGGTCGGCGCCGCGCCTTATCCGACCATCCTCTACATTCATGGCGGTCCTCACGCGGCTTATGGTTATGGCTTTCACTTCGATTTTCAGATGCTGGCGGGCGCGGGTTATGGCGTCCTCTTCCTCAATCACCGCGCCTCAACCGGCTATGGCGACAGCTTCTCGACCGCCATCAAAGGCGATTGGGGCAACCTGGATTATCAGGACTTGATGAGCGGCGTCGATGAGGCTATCGCAAAGGGCTTGGCTGACCCGGGGCGACTCGGTGTCTGCGGCACATCCGGCGGCGGCAACCTTTCCTGCTGGATCATCGGGCAGACCCACCGCTTCAAAGCCGCCATCCCACAGAATCCGGTCACCAGTTGGCGCAGCTTTTATGGCACGAGCGACATCGGAATCTACTTTTCGGTCGAGCAAATGGGCGGCCACCCCCACGAAATCCCGCAAATCTACGAAAAATGCTCGCCCATCACCTACGCCCACAACTGCCAGACGCCCACCCTGCTGGTGCAAAGCGAACAGGATTGGCGCTGCCCGGCAGAACAGTCCGAACAATTTTATACCGTGCTGAAAGCCAATGGCTGCCCTGTCGAGATGCTGCGCCAGCCCGGCGGGTCGCACGGCGCTTCGATAAACGGCAAGATCAATCTGCGCCGCGCCCACAACGATGCCATGCTGGAATGGTTTGGCCGCTATGTGCTTGGGCAGTCAGGCTAGTCGCCGCCTGGCGTCCATCGCAGCGGCTTGAGCAGATCCGCATCCAATTCATCCAGCCGTTCGGCGCCCAGCCGCTCCAGTTCGGCGCGGACGGCATACGAATCGCGCCGCAGCTGCGCCACATCAATGCCTTGACATACCGCCGGCAGGATGGCCAGCCATTGCACGCTGCGCTGGAGCATCTTCAGCGCCCCGCGGTAATTGCCGCGTTCAATCTGAAAATAGGCGACGCCAACCTGCAAAATCGCGCGGTAGAGGTCGCGCACCGGCCCTTCCGTCAGCACCCACTGCTCCTCAAAAAGGTCATGCTGCCGATAATACTCGCCCGCATTAAACTTCTCGACGCCCTCGATAGCCAATCGAGGCAGCGCT
>DAOUKA010000136.1:0-1631 GCA_034421915.1 Anaerolineae bacterium | reverse complement strand
CAAACTCGCAAAACAAACTCGTTGCGTACCCGGTCGGCAATGGCATGAGCTTCGGGAGCGGACTCCAAATCAACCACAACCTGCGTAATGCCCCATCTATCACGCAAGTCGATAAAAATCAGGCCGCCTTGGTCTCGACGGCGGTTGACCCAGCCCGCCAAAGTGACCGCAATGCCCGCATCTTTTTCCCGAAGTTCCCCACAGGTATGTGTTTTCATCATACAGCCGCTCCCAAGTCAAATCCAAAGGTTCATTAGAGGTCATTATGGATAATAAGCTAACTTGCGCCAACTTTCAAGGTGGATGACGCCACTGCCGCCAATCAGTCGCAAAGCATAGCACGGACACGGGGGCAGGCATATAGTTATTCTCCGCAGAAATAATAGCCAATGGCTCAACTTCCTGCCAGGCACTTTACATCACGGCGCTTGTTATCTAAACTTGTTTTTTTACCCGTATCCCCAAAAAAGCACAAGGAAAGCCAGGCGGATATAATCCTAAAACTGGATGATGCTTGCGAAAGGAGCGACTCTCTTGACAACTGCCTATGTGACGGACACACGATTTTCAGAACACAACTTCCCCGGACATCCTGAACATGTGGGCCGAATTCAGGCGGTCTGGCAGGAATTGGATGCTAGCGGTTTGACGAGTCAGCTTTTGTCGGTGGCGGCAAGGCCCGCAAGCGATAAACAGCTGCTTGCGGTTCACTCAAGAGCGCATCTGAATCGTTTGGTCGCTATCAGCCAGCAGGAAAAAACGGTCTTGATTGACCAGGATACCTATGCCCTGCCCTCATCGCTGGACATTGCGCGTCTGGCTGCGGGCGGCGTCATTCAAGCGATTGATGCCCTCATCACCGCCAAGGCAGATAATGGACTGGCAGTCATACGCCCGCCCGGTCACCATGCCACTGTTGACCGCCAGATGGGATTCTGCCTGCTTAACAATATCGCCATCGGCGCTCGTCACGCTCAAATAAAGCACAAGCTCAAACGGGTTCTCATCCTGGATTACGATGTGCATCACGGGAATGGGACGCAGGATATTTTTTATGCCGACCCTTCGGTGATGTTCATCTCCATACACCAAAGCCCGCATTATCCCGGAACGGGCAAATTAAACGAGATCGGGCAGGGCGATGGCCATGGGCTGACATTAAATGTGCCGGTCGGTGCCGGGCATGGCGACTTGTCTTACCGGACGCTTTTTGAGGAAATTGTCTGGGCGGCGGTCGAACGTTTTCATCCCGAACTCATGCTTGTCTCGGCTGGCTTCGATGCCCATTGGGCGGATCCACTGGCACAGATGCACCTGAGTCTGGGCGGGTATGATGATCTGGCGCGCGCAAGCATCAAGATGGCGCAGGCATTCTGTGAGGGCAAAATCGTCTTTGTGATGGAAGGCGGATACGACCTGAAAGCGCTGTCTCACGGCTGGTGCAATATCGCCTCTGCCCTGCTCGGAGCGGACGAACGCCGCGACCCCTATGGGCCGCCAGCCTATTCAGCCCCAGTCGACGAGATTCGCCCGCTCATCAAAAAGCTGCGCCGCATACATCGCCTCTAATAGACCAGCGAATCCGTCTCGATGCCCTGCCGCTCCGCCAAGGCGCCGCGCAAATCAAAGAC
>DAOUKA010000135.1:0-2070 GCA_034421915.1 Anaerolineae bacterium | reverse complement strand
GCCGAGCCGCCCATCTCAATCGTCAGGCTGCGGGCAAAGGCTTCCGCCTGCCTTGCCGAGCCGATGCGTTTGAAGATAGCGACATTGCCGTGCGCATCCGCCAGAACAAAGGGCGCGGGCGGCACACCCTCAATCATAAAGGTATCCATCTGCAATTCGGGGAAAGCGCGTCCCATGCCGTCGCCGTCGACCACTGGCAGATTGCATTGCAAGGCAGCAATCATGGGACCGATGGCATTGCCGCCGCCGATTTCACCGATGACAATCGCATGAACGGCTCGGTTGAGGTGGTCTTCCAGGGCGCGGACGGCGGTCTTGATTTCGTTGCCAGCCGGGAGCTTTTCGTTGCTGACGGTCGGCGCTCCCATGCCACCCACCGCACAGACCAGCGCCTCGTCAGGGACGTCATCGGCGCTAATGATCGGAACTGCGCCGCCACGCTGACGCAGTTCATTCTCCAGCCGTATGCGCCCGATATAGGTGCTGCCGCCACCGCCCGTGCCGAGGATGCCCGCGCCAATGGCGATGGGCAATGTATCATCCAGTGTAACTTCACGCATCATCAATCGCTATTCGCCTGTATATCGTCCCATATCGGTACCTTCTGACCACTTCTTGCCATCAGGCAAGGTTGTATTCTGGTCAAAGTACACACGCTCCAAGTCCGCGCCTTCCAAGTTCGCACTCTCCAAGTTCGCTGACCGCAAGTCCGCAAACGACAATTTCGCAAACGACAAGTCCGCACCCGACAAGTCCGCGCCTTCCAAGTTCGCATCCGACAAGATCGCACCCACCAATTTCGCACCCTCCAAGTCCGCGCTCTCCAAGTTCGTGTTCCCCAAGTGCGCGCCAAACAAGTCCGCAAACGACAAGTGCGCACTCCACAAGTTCGTGTTCCCCAAGTGCGCGAGCGCCAAGTGCGCGCCTTCCAAGTCCGCGCTCTCCAAGTTCGTGTTACTCAAGTCCGCGCCCAACAAGATCGCGTTTGTCAAGCTCGCGCCCAACAAGTTCGCACCCAACAAGTTCGCACCCCGCAAGTCCTTGCTCGATAAGTCCGCGCCCTCCAAGTCCGCGCCCAACAAGTTCGCGCCCCGCAAGTTCACGCTCCGCAAGTCCGCACCCGATAAGATCGCACCCAACAAGTTCGCACCCGACAAGTTCACGTCCTGCAAGTTCATGTCCTGCAAGATCGCGTTTGTCAAGTTCGCACCCCGCAAGTTCACGTCCTGCAAGTTCACGTCCTGCAAGATCGCGTTTGTCAAGTTCGCACCCTGCAAGTCCGCACCCTGCAATTTTGCTACTGTCAAGATCGCGTTTGTCAAGTTCGCACCCGCCAAGTCCGCACCCAACAAGTACGTGCCATCCAGGTTTGCGCCTTGCAAGTTCGCGCGCTGCAAGACCGCTACCGGCAATTTCGCGCCCTGCAAGACCGCACTCGATAAGTTCACGTTTATCAAGTTCGCGCCCCACAAGTTCGCGCCCCGCAAGACCGCGCCCTCCAAGTCCGTGTCCCGCAAGTCCGCGCCTCGCAAGATCGCGTTTGTCAAGTTCGCACCTCGCAAGCCCGCGCCGGGCAAGTCTGCGCCCCGCAAGTCCGCGCCTTCCAAGTTCACGCCCTCCAAGTATGCGCGCTGCAAGTATGCGCCCGACAAGATCGCGTTTGTCAAGTTCGCATCCCGCAAATCCGCGCCCTTCAAGTTCGCGTAATGCAAGAACGCACCTGTCAAGTCCGTTCTCGATAAGTCCGCCCCCTGCAAGTCCTTGCCCGATAAGTCCATGTATCGCATTGACTTACGCTTCAGTCTATTCCTTTTCATCCAACCTCACCCCGCAAGTCTATGTATCCCATCGTATTTCTCCTTGAAGCAGCTGCTTAAAATAACCTGTTATGCACCAAAGCGCTCCTCCACCGGCACATAATCGACATCATAGCCAAAGTAACGCGGATGAGCCAACTCCAGCGCAGCCGGTTCGCGCCATTGCGGGGCGCAGGGAAAGGCAATCACGGCGACGCGCATTCCATAACGCAGTGCCTCGGTGGTGATGGGCTCGCCAGTTTCCCCATCCAAT
>DAOUKA010000134.1:0-4056 GCA_034421915.1 Anaerolineae bacterium | reverse complement strand
CTTTATGGATGACGACATTGCAGTCGAGGATATGGACTCGCTGTTTGTGTCGCTCACCTTCTCGCTGGATCTGAGTGACTTCAATGCGCCGGTTGATGTTGAAATACCGGAGGATGCGGTCATCCTGCCTTATGGCATGATGATGGCCATGAACTCGAACTAGGTGCCAAAATTTGACGGGCAGGTGTAAACGCTTGCCCGTCTCGGAGAATCCCGCCTTGCGGATGCGGAGAGGGTGGGATTCGAACCCACGGTACCCCGGAGGGTACAACTGTTTTCGAGACAGTCCCAATCGTCCACTCTGGCACCTCTCCCCGACAGTTCATCATTATACGATAAGCCACAGCAAAAATGAACACCATTCTGCCGCGCCGATAGGGCGATTGCATTTCAGGGGCGCCTGCGTGACAAGCGCCCCTGCTTCGACTGCTGCTATGCTATGCTTCTTTTCTCCAAGGCTCAGCCGCCAGCCGTAGAAGTGGCAGCAGCATTGGCAGTAGAAGTCATGTGATCGACGGGACCACCGGGGGGGACGCGACGAAACTTCGTACACTCGAATGGCGGCTCCGAGGATCGCTGAGCGCAATGCTCACCGGGCGGATTAGTTACATACCAGCCACATTGCCGGCCCAGCCCCATAGCCCAGCAGATCTCTCTTGACCACGGCAAATCCGGCGACACCTCAGGCTGCGGGGCGCCTCTTGTTGGCACGGCTGTTGGCGCTTGTCCGCCCATAAACTCATACAGCGACACCGACACCTCGCCTTGCTCTTCAGCCGCGCTGTACCAGCCCAGCCGCCAGAAATAGGCATTCTCGGCTTCGGTCCCCGAGTTGCAGAAATCCCATTCAGTGTAGCATTTGTTGGGGTCTGCGCCTTTTGGCATGGACGAACTCGATGATAGCGAAGCGGGTGACAGCGAGCGGGGATAAGAGACGGTCCCCTCTTCCTGACCCATACAGGCGCTCACCGAGACCGATGCCGCGCCGCTCTCGACCGCCGCTACGCACCATCCCAGCCGCCAGTGGTAGGCATTCTCGGCTTCACTGCCGGCATTGCAGAAGTCCCATTCGGTGTGGCATTTATTGGGGGCCGGGTCTAGGGTCTGCCCCCCCCCCCCCGACTGCGCCTGCGCCAGCAAGACCAGCACGACGCAGGCTGCGAACAAAACGACGCTAACGAACAAACGCGAAAGCTGCTGCAAATTCATATTAACTGCCTCCTTAAAATAGATTTAGATCGATTAACCAACGGGAAACCTCCCATCGCTTGAGAGTTTAACACCCGCAGTTACTAATGTCAAATCAGTTGATAAGGACAGGGACGCCGGTTATGCCAAGCGCCCCTGTCACCATCTTATGCTTCCGCGAGGCTCAGCCGTCAGCAGTACCGGTAAGCATCCACGGAAGGAAGGTCACATGAAGCGTACAGTCCCATGGCGACACCATGCGCCGCGACCAGCAATACATCCCTGGTGGTAAAGTCGCATCCCATCCACATATACGAGAAACTCCAATAACAGGGTTGCCTGGATGCGTTAGCAAGCAGTACGCCCTTCCCCAAGGCAAATCCGGCGACACCTCAGGCGACGGGGCTGCTCTTGTTGGTCCTATGCTTGGGTTTCTTCTTATGATTGGAGCTGCTGGCGCTCCTCCACTCATTGGGGCTACTGGCGCTTGTCCGCCCATAAACTCTTGCAGCGATACCGACACTTCGCCGCGTTCAGAAGCCGCGGCATACCAGCCCAGCCGCCAGAAGTAGGCATTTTCGGCTTCACTGCCGGCATTGCAAAAATCCCATTCGGTGTAGCATTTGTTGGGGTCTGCGCCGGCTGGCATGGACGAAGCGGATGATGAGGAAGCGGATGACAGCGAACGCGGATAAGAGACCGTCCCTTCTTCCTGCCCCATGCAGGCGCTCACCGAGACCGATGCCGCGCCGCTCTCGACGGCGGCGACGCACCAGCCCAGCCGCCAGTGATAGGCATTTTCGGCTTCACTGCCGGAGTTGCAGAAGTCCCATTCGGTGTGGCATTTGTTGGGGTCTGGGTCTAGGGTCTGCCCCCCCCCCCGACTGTGCCTGGGCCAGCAAAGCCAGCACGACGCAGGCGGCGAACAAAACGACGCTAACGAACAAACGCGAAAGCTGTTGCAACTTCATATTGATTCTCCTCTCGGCAAACAAAATTGATTTGAATTGTTAAATATCGGTGATGACCGCGACGTGCTTAAGAGTTTAGCACCCGCGGTTTCTAATGTCAAATTATTGGCAGGGGAGGACTGTGTGACAAGCGCCCGCGCGCTTAAAATCGCATATAATCCACGTTCCCATCTTACTGTGTCGGGTATATGATGGGGCATTGCCATTCAATGAGCCTGGATTACAAGCTATGCCGCGCCATTCCCGCCTGTTCTGGGCAGTCAGCATCGGTCATCTGACAAACGACATCTTCGCCTCGATGGGGCCGGTGCTGCTGGCGTTTTTGGCGGCGAGCATCCTGCCGATGAGCAACATCCAAATCGGTTTGGCGGTGAGCCTGTCGCAGCTGGCTGGCGCATTGACCCAGCCCTTTTTTGGCATCCGGGCCGACCGCACTGGGGGGCGCTGGATTGGGTCGCTGGGCTTGGCTTTTCATGTGGGGATGTTCACGCTGTCGGTGGCGGTGGCGGCGCTCACGCGGCAATACTGGCTGATGTTTTTCCCCTTTGTGATTTCCACAGCCGGCAGCGGCGCCCTGCATCCGGTGGGCGCGCTCCACGCTGCCGAAGCCGACCCCAAACGTTCCGGCATCAATATGGCGCTCTTTTTTATGATGGGGCAGATTGGGCTGGCGCTGGGCCCGGCAATCGGCGGCATTCTGCTGGATGCCGCCAATCCGGATGTGATGGGGGATATGGCGCGGCTCGTTGGCCTGCCTCACTTCAACCGACAGGGCAATGTCACGCCGATTATCGTTCTCGGGCTGGTGTCTATCCCGGGCGTTCTGCTGATGGCGACCAGCATCCCGGCGCATGCGCGGCAGCGCCCGGCGCCAGACAAGCGCAAAGCCGCCGAGGCGAATGCCAGACAGCAGTTCCCCGTCAAGGCATTTGTTATCCTGGGGGTGATGGTCATCCTGCGCGGGCTGGGGCAGCCGGGTTCGGTGGCGTTTATACCGGTGCTGTTCGAGCAGAAGGGCTGGGATCCAGCGGCCTACGGCGTGATTACCAGTTCATTCTGGATGGCTTCGGCTGTTGCCGGGCTGATATTCGGGCGTTTGGCTGACCTGTTTGACCGCCGCAAGGTGATGATGCTGGGCATGCTAAGCTCGGCGCCGGCATTTTTCCTGCTGCCGGCTTTTGACGGGGCATTCGCTTTCGCGCTGGCGATTGCGGCCGGGGGGCTGTCGGGCGGGGCGCACAGCATCATTGTTGTCTTGGCGCAGGATTTGATTCCGATGCGCAAGGGCTTTGCCTCGGGCGCGATTCTGGGCTTTATTTTTGGCACGGGCGCGGTTGGCAGCCTGATTATCGGCGCGGTCTCTGACCAAATCGGTTTGGCAACTACGTTTCAGATGGTGGCTTTTCTGATTGCGGCGGCCGGCATTTTGAGCCTGTATCTGCCCCGCCAGCCCGGCGCGCACACAGAATAACGACTGATGCCCAAATTGATTTACATCTCGATGATGCGGATGCCGACCGAAAAGGCGCATGGTTTGCAAATCGTGCAGAATTGCGAGGCCTTGGCTGATGCTGGCTGTGAACTGAGCTTATGGGTGGCGCGGCGCTGGAATACGCGACAGATGCGCCAGGTGAAAGACCCGTTCGCTTATTATGGGGTGCGTCCCAATTTTACGATTCGGCATCTGCCCTGCATTGACCTGTTCCCTTTGTTCCCGCCCGACAGCCGCGGCGCTCGATTGGCATTTTATCTGCTCGTCCTGTCTTATCTGCTGGTGATGACCGCGCTGCTTTTGGTGAGCCGCGCCGATGTCTATTACGGTCGGGATGAGGTGGTGCTGGCGGTCTTGAGTTGGCTGAAGCGGCGTTCCTCGCTGGCTTATGAGGCGCATCTGCTG
>DAOUKA010000133.1:0-41321 GCA_034421915.1 Anaerolineae bacterium | reverse complement strand
GTATCGTAACCATCGCTGTCTGTGCCATCGTTGTCGGTGTAGTTGCCGGTCGTATCGTAACCATCGCTGTCCGTGCCATCGTTGTCGGTGAATAGTGGCGGCGTATCGATGCGATGGTCGCTGACATAGGTGAATTTCTGACCCGGAAAAATCAAGGAGGGGTTGTCGGTTTGCGCTGCCAGCGTCTCAAGTGGAACACCCAGGTATAAAGCAATATGCGACAATGTATCGCCTGGTCTGACCGTAAATGTAAAAGTCTGAGCGCCGCCCGCGCTGTTATCATCTGTCAGAACTGGCGTGTCATAACCATCGTTGTCCGTGGGCGGATCATCTGCTCCGTCATCATCTCCATCGTCGTCATCGCCTTCGGCAATTTGGGTGCTGCGTGGAACCAAAACGGGAGGATTTTCTTCTGTATTGTCTTGTGCAGAGATGTAATCTGTTCTGTAAAGCACTACGGAAATGATTAATGACAGAGCGACCACATTGAAGGACAGCGTAATCGCAAGTGAAAACAGTCTGTTTCGCATTTGAAGCCTCCCCCAAATATCACGTTCGCAACGCGCCTCGAATTAAGAATATCCTGTTTTAGGAATGCTGTCAAATTATGTCGACAAAAGCCCAGGATGCACAAGACATTACAGACGGGGAAATGCCTGTGGGGCTGGCAAGACTTGAACTTGCGACCTCACGCTTATCAGGCGTGCGCTCTAACCGACTGAGCTACAGCCCCAATTCAAGTAAGGTGCCGTCAACAGCACAATAGTGGGCAAGACATCACGAAAATTCACCCCAACACCTGTCTTAACTCAGCTTCGCTGCCGGATTAGGGCAGCTTTTTTTCCTTAGAAAGGAGGTGATCCAGCCGCAGCTTCCGCTACAGCTACCTTGTTACGACTTCGTCCCAGTCACCAATCCTGCCCTAGGCAGTAGCCCCCTTTCGGTTAGCTTCCCGACTTCAGGCTCGACCCGCTCCCATGACGTGACGGGCGGTGTGTACAAGGCCCGGGAACGTATTCACCGCAACGTGCTGATTTGCGGTTACTAGCAACTCCGACTTCATGCAGGCGAGTTGCAGCCTGCAATCCGAACTGTGATCGTCTTTGGAGGATTGGCTCCACCTCGCGGCTTCGCTACCTATTGTAACGACCATTGTAGCGTGTGTGTCGCCCTGGATATAAAGGCCATGCTGATTTGACATCATCCTCACCTTCCTCCCGTTTGTCACGGGCAGTCGCGCTAGACACTTGTAACTAGCACCGAGGGTTGCGCTCGTTTGCGGACTTAACCGAACACCTCACGGCACGAGCTGACGACAACCATGCAGCACCTGTTATGGCTCCCCGAAGGGTCCTTCCGCTTTCACTTCCGTACTACCATAATGTCAAACCCAGGTAAGGTTCTTCGCGTTGCCTCGAATTAAACCACACGCTCCGCTGCTTGTGCGGGCCCCCGTCAATTCCTTTGAGTTTTAGCCTTGCGACCGTACTCCCCAGGCGGTACATTTATCGCGTTAGCTCCGACACTCACATACTAGACGCATGCGAACGCCTAATGTACATCGTTTACGGCGTGGACTACCGGGGTTTCTAATCCCGTTCGCTACCCACGCTTTCGCGCCTCAGCGTCAGTGGAGACCCAGGGAGCCGCCTTCGCCACTGGTATTCCTCCGGATATCTACGCATTTCACCACTACACCCGGAATTCTACTCCCCTCTGTCTCTCTCTAGTTCAGCAGTATCACCCAGCTTCTCTCAGTTTAGCCGAGAGCTTTCATAGGTAACTTACTCAACCGCCTGCGCGCGCTTTACGCCCAGTAACTCCGGATAACGTTCGCGTCCTACGTTTTACCGCGGCTGCTGGCACGTAGTTAGCCGACACTTATTCCTATGCTACCGTCCTTACTCGTCACATAGAAAAGGGCTTTACGATCCGAAAACCTTCTTCGCCCACGCGGCGTCGCTGCATCAGACTTGCGTCCATTGTGCAATATTCCTCACTGCTGCCTCCCGTAGGAGTCTGGGCCGTGTCTCAGTCCCAGTGTGGGGGTACACCCTCTCAGGCCCCCTACCCGTCATCGCCTTGGTGAGCCATTACCTCACCAACTAACTGATGGGACGCAACCTCATCCTATAGCGCCTCAGCTTTTCTCACAACTTACTAAGCATCGTGAGCTTATTCGGTATTAGCTGCTGTTTCCAGCAGTTATCCCAATCTACAGGGCAGATCAGTTACGTGTTACTCACCCGTTCGCCACTCTCCACGTCCGAAGACGTTTCCCGTTCGACTTGCATGTGTTAGGCACGCCGCCAACGTTCATCCTGAGCCAGGATCAAACTCTCCGTATTCTTCAAGGGTTCGCTTTCATTCTGTCTTGAACCCACTATTCTGCTGTTAACCTGCACTGTCCACAGGGGACAAAAAGAGCAAGAGAATGAACTCTCACCTTCTAAATCATACTTTACCAACACCTGAAATCACTGTCAAGACCAATTTGCAAAATTCGTCAAATTGCTTTCAGAAAGACCGCGAAGATGCTCCGCAGACGGCAGCTAGGCAGAGTCAGGCAAGAGATCTTCTTCAAAATCGTTCCCCACTTTCCCTTTAGGGCGGTCTCCCAAAATATCCTTGACATAAATCTCGTCCACCAGCACCGCCACGCAAGCGCTCAATGGCACCGCCAGCATCAATCCAAGGAAGCCAAAAAAGAAACCAAAAATAATCTGACCCAGCAAAACAAGGATTGCCGGCATATTCATCCGCTCTCTGGCCAAAACAGGACTGATTACCTGGCTTTGTACAAAGGAAATGCCATAAATAATGACGACCGTCCAAAGGACGTTATCCCGAGCTTGCACAAGCGCAACCGCAACCGAGGGGATGAGCGCGATAACAGGCCCAAAGTTCGGAATAAAAGATAACAGCCCCGCCAAAGCGCCCAAGGCAAGCCATTCCTGAATGCCCAAGGCAGCCAGCCCCAGACCCGTCGCCACCCCAACAAAAATCATAGAGACACCTGTAACACTCAGCCAGACGCGCAGGGTGGAATCAATCCGCCGCAGGATAACGCGCATGCGGTCACGATACCATTTGGGGGTCAGCCTGATGATGCCATTCACATATAACTCGGGTTCTGCCAGCAGATACATGCTCAAGAAAAAGATAATCAGCAGGCTAAGAATGGTGTTGGCGACGCCGCCCACAACCGGCAATACCGTCCCGCCAAGACGACCCAAAGCATCAGAAACCTGCGAAAAAACCTGATTGATGAGCTCACTGTCAACCTCAAAATTATCGAAAATTCCTTCGAGAAAGTCGAACTGTTCGATCAAGGTTTCACTGTTCAGAAGTTCCTGCGCCTGTTCCACGCCTCTTGGCACAACATCAGTCGCCAGCACCGAAAACTGGGCGCCGAGCGTTGGTAAAATCGAAAGTGCAATTAACACGACGGTCGCAAAAAATCCAATGACGCTCAATAGGATTGCCAGAAAGCGATTCATATCAAAGCGGCGCATCAAGAGACGGACTGGCATGGTAAAAAGAACAACCAGAATCACCGCGGTAAAAATAAGCATCAGCGTACCGCGAATCTCCCAGACAAACAGCAGGCTCAGGCCAATGACAAGGGTCGCTACAATGTTGCGTAATCCTTGATTGATAATACTGGAGTCGTTCACACTCATCGCATCTCCTAAATAAAGGCGCTTCCTTAATATCTGTCCGATGCGCTCCCACTCTGATAAAGATTATAGCATTGATGCCCAAGAGTAGCGAATTAAATTCCGCCTTCGCCATCACAGGATTTGCGGGTTAAAATGATGGGACAAAGTTTGAAAAACAAAGGCTGTTGAATGAAATTTGATGTCACCGTCTTTTCCGATGATTTGAACAGGGCGAGCCAAGTTGCCAGAGCGGTCGAAGATGATGGCTTTGACGGGCTTTGGGTCGCGGAAGCGGCGCACAATCCCTTTCTGCCGCTGGCACATGCCTGCCTGGCGACCGAACGCATTGATCTTGGGACCGCCATCGCAGTCGCCTTCCCCCGCAGTCCGATGATGATGGCGCAAAATGCCTGGGATCTGGCGGAGCAGTCTCGGGGGCGGTTTATCCTGGGGCTGGGTACGCAAATCAAGCCACACATCACCAGACGCTTTAGCGCAAAATGGGGCAAGCCCCTGCAGCAATTCCGCGAATACATCCAGTCATTGCATGCAATCTGGCACAGTTTCAAGACCGGCGACCCGCTTGTCAGCCAAGGTGAATACTATAACTTTTCCCTGCTGACGCCTTTTTTCAGACCGCAGCCGATGGCATATCACGATATTCCGATTTACATCGCCGGCGTCAACACCGGCCTGGCGAAGCTGGCGGGCGAACTCTGCGATGGATTTCATGTGCATTCCTTTCATACCCCCAGCTACCTGCGTCAGGTTTTGCTGCCCGCCTTTCAGGAAGGCCGGCAGCGCGGCAAACGCGAAGAAGCCGATTTATCTTTATCCTGCGCCATTTTTGTTGTCACCGGCCAAACGGAGGGGGAAATTGAAAAAAGCAAAGTCCTGAGCAAATCGCAGATTGCCTTTTATGCCAGCACGCCCAGCTACAGCAAAGTCCTCGAACTGCATGGCTGGCAAGACCTGATTCCACAACTGAATGCGATGCTGCGCCGCAATCGCTGGAATGACATGCACACCCTCATCAGTGACGCCATGCTCGAACACTTTGCCGTTGTCGCGCCGCCCGATGAACTGCCGTATAAAGTCCGCGAACGCTACGATGGACTCCTTGACCGCGTTGGCTTCTATTTTCCGTTTGAGCCGAATGACGACAGCAAACGCATCATCTGGGAAGCGGCAGCGAAAGCAATGGCATAGTCATGTCACTGATAATGCTCAAGGGACAAAGCGCGAATCAAGGACGCCGGTTTCGCCGGCAATATGTGCAGGGCGCGGTATTCCAGTATCTCGGTGAGGACATCACGCTCAACTTGCTGCCATCATCAAGCGAAAAGCACTGTCAGGTTGAACGGGTTGACGACCGGCTGGATGTTTCCTTGCCCAGGCATATCGACCGCAGCGATACCGCGGCGATACAAGCAGCTATTGAGCATTTCTATCGCCAGCAGGCAAAGCTGTATTTGCCACAGCGCACGCGGGAAATTGCCGCCGCGCTTGGATTTGAATATGAGCGTGTCAGGATTAAAAATCAGAGGACGCGTTGGGGAAGCTGTTCCAGCAAGCGCAATCTCAATTTCAATCTGCGCTTGATGATGACCCTGCCCGATGCCATTGATTACATCATCATCCATGAATTGTGCCATCTGGTACACATGAACCACAGCCCGGCGTTCTGGGCTTTGGTGGCAAAACATTGTCCAAGCTACAAAATCTGGCATCAGTGGTTCAAGCAGAACAGCCGCTACATCGTGTTCTAAGGCATGCAACTGACCTGAATGTGAGGCGAGTTTATGAAATTCGATATGACCTTCCTGCCCTCCAGCGATTTAAGTGCCGATGCCAAGCAGATTCAACAGGCGGAAGCGCTGGGATTTGATGGTGCCTGGTCAGCCGAGGCCGCGCACAATCCATTTTTCTCGCTGACCCTGGCTGCGAAGGCGACCCGCAGCATCCAAATCGGGACGCAAATAGCGGTCGCCTTTCCGCGCAGTCCGATGGTCAGCGCACAAATTGCCTGGGATTTGGCGCAGCAGTCCGGCGGGCGGTTCACGCTTGGCTTGGGAACCCAGGTGTCCGCGCATATCATCCGCCGCTTCAGCGAAACATGGACAGATCCGATTGGGCGAATGCGCGAATATATCGAAGGCATCCGCGCCATCTGGGATACCTTCCAAAATGGTTCGCGCCTGCGCTATCGCGGGGTACATTATCAATTCCGTTTGATGTCGCCTTTTTTCAATCCGGGCCCCATTGAGCATCCCGACATCCCGATTTATATCGCTGGCGTCAATCCTAGGATGTGTCGGCTGGCGGGCGAAATCTGTCAGGGGTTGCATGTGCATGGTTTCCATACCCTGCCCTATTTGAAGGAAGTCATCCGGCCGCAAATTGAGCAGGGCTTGTCCGCATCCGGGCGAAGGCGAAGCGACTTCGCTGTGACGGTGCCGGTGTTTGTTGTCAGCGGCAGGACGCCCGAAGAAACACGAGCAGCTGAACATGAAGTCAGAATGCGCATTGCCTTCTATGCCAGCACGCCCGCCTATCAGAAGGTGATGGCGCATCATGGCTGGGATGACATTCGCATCAGGCTCAGTCGCATGGCACGCGCGGGAAAGTGGGATGAGATGTCGTCTGCTGTTTCTGACGAGATGCTCAACGAGTTCGCCATTGTCGCCGCGCCAGAGGAAGTCGCCGCCAGCATCAGGCAGCGTTATGACGGACTGGCAGACCGCATCTGCCTGGCGTGGCAGACGCAAGACTCGGGATTAATGGAAATGATTGCCAAAAATATAAAAAAGTGAATGCCGGCATCTCGATGGATCCGTCCATCAAGTCAGGCATAGAGTGCGGGCATAGGTTCTTCCACAACCTTGTAGATGTTGAAGCCGCGCTTCTGATAATTGGCGAGAGCGTGGGGGCCATCGAGGTTGCAGGTATGCAGCCAAACGCGGCCGGCATTCATCTCCCAGGCGCGTGCAATCCCGTAGCTTAGCAGATGCTTGCCGAGCCCGCGTCCCATATAATCGCGGCGCAGGCCAAAATACATAATCTCGACCGATTGATCCTTATGCTGGAACAGTTCCACATAACCGCCAGGCGAGCCGCTGACATACAAAACATAGACCTGCGTCTTTTCTGATGCCAGAATCTGACGCAGTTCGGCATTGGGCATCACCAGCCGGTCGCGCCAAGCCCACTCTTCACCTACCGATTGATAAAGAAACTTGTAGAAAGCCAAATCGGGCATTTCCATGCGGACGATTTCAATATCGTCCGCCTGCAAAAAAGCCGACACAAAGTTTGACGGGCTGGTCATTTCCAGATAGGTTGTGATGAGCATCTCATGTTTTTTGAGGGCGAGCACCATGTATATTCCATCCCGCCGCTTTGGCATCAGGAACAGCTGCGTTCTTACTTATAGCATAACCAGAACAGAGACAGCCCAGCATGGTACAAACAGACAAAATTTCTCGCCATAAGCTCAACAATGTCACTAAATAATGAAGACGCCGGCGCAAAGCATGGCTGCCAGCCCGAACAGCCTTGCCGATGGAAAGGCGCATCATTATGATAACGATATGCCAGCCAAGCCGAGGACTTGTCCATGTCGCTGTTTGTCCGCGTTCAGCAATCTTTCCAAACACGTCTGTATCGCTTTATCCCGACCGAACAATTGATTGCGCGGGTCAGCAAAAACAGCAGCCCAGCCACAGAGCCCATTCTGAAGGCGCTGCGGGAACGGCTGGCATATCAAGACGGCGCGCTGGAAGCGGTGGACTGGTCATCATCGCAGCTTAACCGCGCCCTGCTCTCATCGTGCCGGCTGGCAAATGCCAGCTTCGCCCAGTCACAGCTGCAAGGCGCATACTTTGCCTACTCGGATCTCCGTTATGCCAACTTTGAAGGCGCGAATCTGGCTGATGCCCACCTGCGGGCGGCAAAGCTCGCTTTTGCCAATCTGACCGCCGCCAACCTGCAAGGCGCGAATTTTGCCAGAGCCGACTTGAGCCAGGCCTCGCTGGTTGCTGCCAATCTGTCGCAGGCAAACCTATGGCAAACCGACTTGAGCGGCGCGAATTTGACGAATGCCATGATGAAGGGCTGTCATTTAAGCGATGTTAAAACCGATGAATCCACCATACTGCCCAATGGCAAGCCCAACAGCGCAGACGTCGATTGGACGGCATTTACCGACGGGAATGAATCTAATCGAGATTAGATTTCGTGGAAGTTCGGGTGTACAATAGGCGCGAAAAACTTGAAAATCCAGGAGGGATAAGCTCTTGCATGTTGTAACCTTCACGCGCAGCACACCGGATACCGCCGCCAAAGTCTGGGTTGATGAGGATGGCCATGTCACCTGGGGCAGCATCGCCACAGTCGTCAATCCCTGGGATGAGTATTCGCTGGAAGAAACGATTGTGCAGGCAAAAAAAGCTGGCGGCGAAACCACAGTCATTGCCATTGGCCCCGAATTTCATAACGACGCGCTCAAGCACAGTATTGCCATGGGCATCAAAAACGCACTGCGCATTCAAGAGGATAACGCGGATATGCGGGACAGCCTGATATGGTCGGCGCTGGCGGCGGCGGCCATTCGCAAGTTAGGCGATGTGGAGTTGATTCTGTTTGGCAAGGAGAGCGTCGATGTGGGTACTGACCAGCACAGCTATCAGCTTGCGCGGCGATTGGGCTGGACGATGCTAAGTTATGTCTCCAATATCCTCGAAGTCAACCGCGAAGCCGGCATCATCAAAGTCGAGAAAATGCTCGAACAAGGCAAACAGCAGCTTTCCGCCAGACTCCCGGCCGTCGTCACGGTGATGAAAGGCATTAACGAACCGCGCTACCCGAACTTTCTCGGCATTCGCAAAGCCGCCAAAGCGCAGATTCCAGTTTGGTCAGCCGAGGATTTGGGCATTGAACTGCCATCAGAGGCGACGACTGTCCTTGCCTATAAAAACTTGCCCGCGCGGGAAATCAAGACTGAAATGATTGAAGGGCAAAGCAGCGATGAAAAAGCGAGTACCTTGGTTGAGCGTCTGTTTGAGGAGAAAGTCTTATGAGCGTCTTTGTCTGGATTGAAACCTTTGCCGGGCAAGCCAACTCCGGCAGCTGGGAAGCGGTCGCGGCCGGCAAGCTGCTGGCGGATGAACTGGGAACAGAACTTGTGGCGCTTGTTTTCGGTGAAGATGCCGCTGCCATTGGCGCCAAAGCGGGCCAATACGGCGCATCCAGCGCGCTGGTGTGTTCGGATGACAGCCTGGCGGTGTATCGCCTGGAGCCGCATGCGGCGCTGTTGAGCCATCTGGTCAGGCAGCGCCATCCGATTGCGGTCATCGCCACAGCGAGCCACCGCGGGCGCGAACTGCTGGCAAGCTCGGCGGCGGATACGGACTCCGGATTGATTTCAGAAGTGCTTGACCTGCGGGTCGAAGGCGGGCGGATTATCGGCACGCGGCCGGTGTATGCCGGCAAAGTGCTGATGGAAATGACAGCCGTCACGGCGACAGCATTTGTAACCATCCGCGGGCGCGCCTTTCAGGCATTGTCGGCGGATACCGCGATTTCGGCAGAGGTTGCCACTGTGGAAGCCGTTCTGGACACTGACAGCATCACAACTCAAATCGAAGGGTTCGCGTCCGAAGTGGGCCAGGTCAATCTGAGCGAGGCGGCGATTATTGTCAGTGGCGGCCGCGGGATGGCGAACAATCCTCTGGAGGCGCCATCGGAACTCAAGGGCGAGGCGGCAAACATCTGGAGGGCGAAACAGGGCTTCAAACACACCCTGCAACCGCTGGCCAGCGTTCTTGGCGCGGCCATTGGCGCCAGCCGAGCAGCGGTTGATGCCGGTTATATTCCCTATGAGCATCAGGTCGGTCAAACAGGCAAAGTCGTAAACCCGGATTTGTATATCGCCTGCGGCATTAGCGGCGCCATCCAGCATCAGGCAGGGATGCGCGGCAGTAAAATTATCGTCGCCATCAACAAAGATGCCGCGGCGCCCATTTTCAAGCTGGCTCGCTATGGCCTGGTCGGCGACCTTTACGAGCTTGTCCCAGCCCTAACCGCCGCGCTCGAAAAGAAGCTCAATTAGACACAAACGGACAGGGGAATGAATATCCGCAGCGCTTTTGTTCCAATTCAACACAATCCAATGCACTGTCTTATGATAATCTGGCACAGACTATCCCCAAGAAAACATGAGCCGGCAGCCATCTCGCTTGGATCGGTTTCCCTGACCTCGACAGGATTTACAGATTGATGGAACTTGCGCTGTTCACCGGTGTTCCATTTTTGCTGGCGCTGCTGCTGGCAGTTCCATGGGTGAAGCAGACATTCAATCAGTCAGCACAAACGCTTCTGACCACGCTGGCCATGACTGGGCTGTTTTTCGCTTTTTTGAGCTATCTGCCACGACTGCATACCGAACAGGTGATTATACAAACATTCGCTTGGATTCCCTCCCTGGGCATCAGCCTGTCTTTTTATCTGGATGGCTTGTCGCTCATATTCGCTCTCATTGTTACCGGCATCGGCGCCCTGATTTTTTTCTATGCCGGGCATTACTTTGAAGATGCCGCGGAATATAACCGCTTCATGGTCTGGCTGTCGGGCTTCGCGGGGGCGATGCTGGGCGTCGTCCTGTCGGGCAATCTGCTGATGATGTTCGTTGCCTGGGAACTGACGAGTGTGACGTCGTTTATGCTTATCGGCTTCACCGGAGACAGGAACGCTGCTGCACGCGCGGGGGCCTTCAAGGCGCTCTTCGTGACCGGGGGCGGCGCTCTGGCATTGATTATCGGCCTGGTCATGCTGAGCGTAGCCGCCGGGCAGATTTTATATCCTGCGGACGGCATCCGCTTTGTCGCTGATTTGGATGCCATTCTCAAAGCCACCAGCCTGCATCAGCACGAGTGGTTTCCCGTATTTGCGATTTTGATTCTGCTGGGCGGTTTGACCAAGAGCGCTCAATTCCCCTTCCATTTCTGGCTTCCCGCCGCGATGAGCGCCCCGACGCCAGCCAGCGCCTATCTGCACAGCGCAACCATGGTCAAAGCGGGCATCTTCCTGTTTGCCCGTTTGTCACCCGTCATGCACCCAAGCGCCCTTTGGTCAAGTCTCCTGCTGGCTTTCGGCTTGCTGACGATGCTGGTTGGCGCTTGGTTTGCCATCAAACAGCGCGACCTCAAAAGCCTGCTGGCCTATTCGACCATCAGCAAGCTGGGCGCTATCGTCGCTATGATTGCCTTGCCCGAACAAAACGGACTGAAAGCAGCCTTTCTAGGCATTATCGCTCATGCGCTGTACAAGTCGGCATTATTTCTGGTTGTCGGGATCATTGACCATGCCACCGGCACGCGAATCATCGACCGACTGGGTGGACTGCGCCGACAGATGCCCTGGATATTTCTGGCGACCGTCATCTCGGCGCTGTCCATGGCCGGATTCCCGTTCTTGCTTGGATTCGCCGCCAAGGAGACCCTGCTCGATGCCATGCTTCATTACAGCGCCCCCAACACGCTGCTGGTCATGGGCATCGTCCTCGCCAGTTCCGCATTGACGGCTCTGGCTGGCTATATGCTGGTTTATGATGTTTTCTGGAAAGCGCCTCGCCAGGAAGCGTCTTGCCATCAGCCCTCCCTTTTTATTCGGCTGAGTCCGCTGCTGCTGTCGCTTGGATCTTTGACCCTGGGTTTTCTGATTGAACCTGTGCTTGTCCCCCTGCTGGAGTTGGCTGTACCCAAAGCATTTGAACTTCATCTCTTTGAGGGGTTCAATGAGATTTTTTGGCTGAGCATGGGCATTTTATGCGCCGCCCTGTTTCTGTTTTTGTTCAGAGACCCGCTTATCAAGCGCATCTCGTTTCCGCTTTCGGGCAATGCGGCTTATCGAGAGGTTATCGCCTATATCGAATGGGCGGGCGACAGCGTACTCAGCACCCAATCCGGCTACCTGCGCTATTATTTGGCGATTATCCTGGGCACGGTGGCGGCAGTGCTGATCGCCTCAGGGACACTCACGACTGTCACAGCCGGCGAGCAGCTTTTCCCGTCCGATTTGTCGGTGACGATTACCGACCTGGCAAAAATTTTCATGCTGTTTCTGACTGTGGTGGCCGCCCTGCTGACCGTTACGGTGCGCGAGCATGTCAAGGCAGCGATTGCTTATGGCGTTATCGGCTATGCCATTGGCGTCATCTTTTTGATTGAACACGCGCCAGATGTTGCCCTGGTGCAAATGCTGGTCGAGACGATGGCAACGGTGCTGGTCATCATCATGCTGGGGCGGATAAGCGCGGTGAACCGCAGCGAGGTGATGAAACGGCTCTGGCTTGGTCGGAATCAATACAACTTTGGATTGCTGCGCGACATAGGCATATCCATTGTCATCGGTCTGGCTGTGTTCGTCTTCTCGCTGATTGCGCTGCAAAATCGGCCCGAACGCAGCAGCATTGCCGAATGGCATCTGGAAAAAACGGCAGAAGTCGGAACGGAGGATGTGGTTGGCGCGATTGTCGCCGACTTCCGCGGCACCGATACCCTGCTGGAAATCACGGTCTTCACAACAGCCGCCTTGGGTGTCCTGACCTTGCTGTCGCGCGGGCGGCCGGACAACAGCCCATTGGCGCCGCAGCTGGAGCAGGCAAAACCACTTGAATCGGATGCAGGCGCGGTTGAAGACATACAAGATGCGACCAATCTGTCAACACCCTTCACCCGCTCGGTTTCGTACATCGTCCTGCCCATCGCCATCCTGATTGGCATCGCCCAAATCCTGTATGGCGGCCATGGGCCCGGGGACGGCTTTACCGCCGGTGTCACCATTGGACTGGCGGTGTCCCTGTGGTATGTGGTCTTGGGTTATTTTGAGGCCAAGCGCCAGCTTTCCTGGTTCCGTCCGGCGCAAATTGTGCGTCTGGGTCTGGTCACTGCCATTCTGAACGCGCTCTTTCCGCTGCTGCTGGGCGGCGGGTTTATGGGACATGTCGAATTCGACCGACTGCTTGGCATTTATGACCTGGTTGGCTCTTTTGGATTGCATATCACCTCCGCGCTGATTTTTGAGATAGCGATTGCCATCACCGTCATGGGCGGCTTGGGCATCATTATGGAAGCGATTGCCCATCCCAAAGAGGTGCAGACCTTTGCTGATGAGTAGAAAGCAAGTTGAAATGATCGAATTTATGTTTGCTTTAGCGATTGGCATGCTGTTCGGAATCGGTGTGTTTCAGTTATTGAGACGCGACCTGATTAAGGCAGCCATCGGATTCGCCATCCTGTTTTCCGCCGTCAATCTGTTTTTTGTCGCTGTCGGCGCGTTTGAAGGCGACTTCGCCCCCTATGTCAGCAATGTGGAAGCCGGGCGCCAAACCAGCGACCCCCTGATTCAAGCGCTGATTTTGACGGCAATCGTGGTCAGCTTTGGCAGTTTCTCACTCGTGCTAGGCTTTATCAACATCATCTCACGGCGTTACAACACCATCGACTCCAACGAAGTCAACAGCCTGAAACACTAGGAAGCAGCGACCGACACACATGGAAAACAACATCTTTCTGCTCGCAACGCTGGTGACGCCCCTGGTCGGGGCGATTGCCGCCCTGCTATTTGCCAAACATAACCGCCTCCAGCGTTATATCGGGGTCCTGAGCGGTCTCATTGCCTGGCTTTCCAGCACGATCCTGCTCGTGCAAATCCACGATATTGGCGTGCAAACTTATGAATTGGGAAACTGGAGTCCGCCTTATGGCATTGTGCTGGTTGCCGATGCCTTGGGCGGTCTCTTCGCGTTTATGGTCACCACCATCATGGTCGGCGGGCTGCTCTATACGCTCAACAGCCGCGATAAGTGCATGACCTATCCGGCTTTCGTGCCGCTGTTTTTACTCATGGAAGTCGGGCTGGCGGGCGCGATGCTGACCGGTGATTTGTTCACCCTGTTTGTCTTTATGGAATTGATGGTGCTGGCATCGGTGTCCCTGACGGCGATTTCGGATGACCTCTATGGGCTGGAAGCTGCCTTGAAGTACATCCTGATTAGCTCGATGGGAACGCTCTTTCTGCTGCTGGGGATTGCTGCCATGTACGCCACGCTGGGGACGCTCAATATGGCGGATATGGCGCAGATACTGCTGACTGGCGAGCGTCCGTTTCTGGCGCCGGCATCGGCGCTTATGCTTTTGTGCGCCTTTTTGCTGAAGAGCGCCGTCTTCCCCTTTCATTTCTGGCAGCCGGATTTTCATACGACCGCCCCCACGCCGGTCAGCGCCATGCTGTCTTCCATTGTGGTCAAAGTGGGCGTCTATGGGATTATACGGCTGGTGACCCTGCTGTTCATCGTCGAAGCGCCCCTGCTCGAACGCTGGCTGGGACTGCTGGGAATCATTGGCATCCTCTTTGGCAGCTTGGGCGCTCTGCGAACCCGCAATGCCAAACGGATGCTGGCCTACTCGACATTTGCACAAATCGGTTTTATCCTGGTTGGCATCGGCTGGGGCGAGCCGCTCGCGCTGGTCGGTGCGATTGTTTATGCCTTTAATCACGCCTTTATCAAATCTTCCCTGCTCATGCTGATGGGAGTCGTCGCCAGCTATACCAAGGTCAAGACGGCCAACTTCGCTGACATCAAGGGGATTGGAGGAAAGCTGCCCGCGCCCGCAGGCTGGCTGGTCTTGGCGGGCGGTTTGTCGCTGGCGGGCGTCCCGCCGATGAATGGTTTCATCAGCAAACTGACCCTGATCCAAGGCGGCGTCCACAAGCAGGACTGGTTCAACTTGATTCTGATGGTGGCTGCCGGTATCCTGACGCTGATGTATATGATTCGCGCCTGGCAAAGCATCTTCCAGCAAAAACAGCTGGCAAGCACCGCCGCAACCAAGAACGAGGGGGACAGCCTGCTGGCGCCCTTTCTGCTGGTCGCCGCCAGCCTGCTGCTGGGCATCGTCTTTGCCGAGCCCCTGCTGCAGTTAATCACCGAAACCGTCCGTCAACTTGGCGACCCTGACATTTATATCACGGCGGTCAACCTGCTATCGAAAGGCGGCTCATAAGCATGCTCATCAAACGACTGATTCTGTCGCTGCCACTGGCAGTCGGCTGGACAATTTACACCGCCCAACTCACGATTGGCAATTTTCTGCTCGGCTATCTGTTCAGCCTGGTGGTACTCATCGCAATCGGTGTCCGCGGGGACAGCTTTAACCTGCGGAATGCGCCCAAACAGATGTTTAATCTGATTGTCTATATCTTCTTCCTTGCCTATGAGGTTTTGGTTTCGGGGCTGCAAGTGGCGCGATTAATCTTGACGCCAAGCCTTCCCATCCGTCCGGGCATCTCCGCCATCAACACACAGGACGCCACCGAAAACGCCATGATTTCTGCCGTCAGCGCTCATGGCATTACGATAACCCCCGGCGAACTGGTGGTGGACTTCGAGGAAACGGCTGAGGATGGCGTGCTAATGATTGTCCACAGCTTGAATATGGAAAAATCGGCACAACATCTGGACAGCGACCAAAGCATTCGACTGCGGCGAATCAAGGGGATACTCGGCTATGATTGAAAGCGCATTCGTACAGACAGCGATTCGACTGATTCTGCTGGCGCTGGTCAGCCTGCTGATTCCGGCTTCCTATCGCGTCATCCTGGGCAAGACGCTGCCCGACCGCCTGCAGGCTGTGGATTTGATTACCACGCTCCTGATTGGCATTATTGTGATGCTGGCGCTGGTGGAGGGCGCACAGGTCTTTGTGGATATGGCGATTGCGCTGGCGGCTTTCGCCTTTATCGGGACGATTAGCATCGCGCGGTATATTTCCGAGGGACGAGTGTTTTAGATGCTGTTGGAAATCGTCGGGGTTGGCGCACTTGTTTTTGGTTTGTTTTTCTGCGCGGTGGGTGTGCTGGGGGTCATCCGTATGCCCGACAGCCTGACACGGCTGCATGCCTCTGGCAAGGTGGCAACGCTGGGATTGTTCGGGCTGCTGGTTGGCGCAGCCATTCTGATGCCCGCCATTTTCTTTAAGATACTGGCGCTGGGGCTGTTCGTGCTGTTCACCGGCCCGGTTGCCACCCATGCCATCGCCGCCTCCGAATACAGGCGGACTGAAAATGGCAGGCAGCCAAAAGAATAGCAGCCCCCGCCATTATTTTCCGAAAAGGCGAAAGACCGGGTTGTCACCCGATTGCAGATGGTCGAGAAAGTTGACCAGCAAAAAGCCGACAATCATCAAGACCAGCGCCGGCAAAAAAGCATCGGCAGCGAAGTCCGGCGGGATGTTACTTTCCGCCAGACAGCGAAAGTCCCCATGTCGGTCGAGGTCACTGGACAGGCATTCTTTCCAGGGATAGATTTTCCACAGCGAACCCGCCATAAAGCCGACCAGCAAAGCCACCGTCTGATTGTAATAACCCGCCAGCAAAAAGCTCAGCACGCGCGAAAAGGCGATAATGCCGACCACAGCCCCCAAGCCGACGGCGATGACCGGTGGCAAATCGCGGCTGCTGACCGCTGTCAGCACATAGTCGTACTGTCCTAAAATCAAGAGCATGAATGACCCAGAGATGCCCGGCAGGATCATGGCGGTAATGGCAATCATGCCGCTAAGAAACAGAACTGGCGCCGAATGGTCGGCTTCGGCTGGAACGATATTGACGATGACAAAAGCGGAAATCGTCCCCACCCCTAAGATGACAATGGATGCCGCCGACCAGCGCACCTTGACGCCAATGGTTAAAATGGAGGCCAAGACCAGACCAAAGAAAAAGGCAAACAGCAGCGCTCGCCCCCCTTCGTCGTCCATGACCGCGCTCAAAAAGCCTGACAAAAGGATGATGGCAGCCAGCAGCCCCAAGCCTAATGCCAGCAGAAATCGGAAGGAGATGTGATTGAGCAGTTCCTTGACCCTGAAACCCAAGGCGAGCCGCAGCGCATCAAGATTGAAGGACTTGATGGCGCTAATCAGCGTTTCATAGACACCCAAGATGAAAGCCATCGTCCCGCCGCTCACCCCTGGCACGATGTCGGAAGCTCCCATAGCGAAGCCTGTCAGAAACAGGCGCAGATACTGCGCTGGCGTTTGCGGTCTGGATAAGTCTGGTTTCCCTTTGTTCACTGTTCTGCTCCGTGATAGGCTAGGCGCAGCCTATCATGCCCGATGAACCCCGCCAGGTCAATCCCGAAGGCGCTGTGCTTGTTATCGTCAGATGGCCTTTATCCGTCCAGCGGCTGGCGAAAATCATAAACGCCCTCATCGATTCCCCAACGTATGCCGCTTTCACTAATCAGGGCATCCCCTTCCCGCCGCACCTTGGTATGGGATTGCGGGCATCTAAAAATCTCCAGCGGATTATCCAAATCCAAAGGCAGCTGTTCTCCCGCCGAGCCGTCAAGTTCAAGGTCAAGGAACACACTGGGCGAAACTGTCCAGGCGGTTCTTTGCAAAAGGGCATCCATGCCTGCGAGCAGCGCTGTCGGAAGATGGCGCTTGAGCACCGCCAGCCGAAACCAGGACACGGGAATAACCTGCCGCACATCAAATCCGACTCGCGACACTTGCGCCTGCATATAGTCGGGATGGAAATTGAAGTTCAATTCAACGAACTCAATCGGTTCAAGGGTGAAGGGGTTCCAGTTGTTGCGTCCCAGGGCATAGCGCAGCATCGACTTGAGATGGCGCTTGTTGGCATACTCAAGAATCAACTTCCCGCCGCCCGCCAGGATTTCCCTGACCTGTGTCAGCAGGGCTGGCACATCCTCGATATGATGGATGACGCGAATCATGGTCGCGCCATCAAACGCGCCTGACTGGAAGGGCATGCGATAAGCATCCGCCGCGACATACAGATAGCCGACATCGCCTAACTGTCGGCGTGCATATTGCAGCTGTTCCAGCGAATAGTCGAGCAAGACCACCTGCGAATACATCTTGTATTCAGGCGTCATCCGCCCGAAACCGGCGCCAATTTCCAGCAGGCGATGCCCCTTCGCTGGCAGCAGACGCCGCAGAACCCGCCGTTCAACGGCATCTTCATAATCACGCCCCTGCCCTTCCCAAAAGTCCTGACGATAGGTCGAATCCCCGTAATCACAGATGCGCGGCTGCTTGGTCACAAGACCTCCTGAACCATCCAGTCTGTCACTAGGATAAACCCGCTTCCTCACGCAAAATGTCTGCTTTGTCAGTCCGTTCCCAAGGCACATCGACGTCCTCGCGCCCAAAGTGACCATAAGCCGCCACCTGTCGGTAAATCGGACGGCGAAGCTCCAGGTCACAGATAATCGCGGCGGGACTCATATCGAAATGCCTGTCAATCAGTTTTTCGATAGCTTTATCAGAAATCCGCCCGGTGCCGAAAGTTTCAATAGCCAGGGATGTCCGCTTCTGCTTGCCAATCGCATAAGACACTTGCAGTTCAAAACGCTCCGCCAGCCCGGCGGCAACGATATTTTTGGCGACATACCTCGCCATATAGGCAGCGCTGCGGTCAACTTTGGTGGCATCCTTGCCCGAAAAGGCGCC
The DNA here is from genome assembly GCA_034421915.1 of Anaerolineae bacterium. Taxonomy (GTDB): domain Bacteria; phylum Chloroflexota; class Anaerolineae; order Aggregatilineales; family Phototrophicaceae; genus UBA6055. Next base: position 23,125 of record DAOUKA010000133.1, on the reverse strand, counting down.
GCCGCCATGACGCGCCACCCCGCCATAAGTATCGACCATAATTTTACGCCCGGTCAGGCCGGCATCCCCCGCCGGCCCCCCGGTTACAAATTGTCCGGTCGGGTTGATAATGAAACGGGTTTTATCGTCAATGAGACAGTCGGACACCACCTGGCGGATGATATGTTTGACCTGCTGGCAAATATCCGCCTGCGCAATCTCGGGCGCATGCTGGGTCGAAATGACAATGGTATCCACCCGTTTGGGCTTGCCACAGGCATATTCGACCGTTACCTGGCTCTTGGCATCCGGGCGCAGCCAGGGCAATTCGCCTGTCTTGCGCGCTTTTGCCAGACGGCGCACCAGCTTGTGCGACAGGGATACTGTCAGCGGCATCAATTCGGGGGTTTCGTCACAGGCAAAACCAATCATCATGCCTTGGTCGCCAGCGCCTTGGCGGTCAACGCCCTGCTTGATGTCGAGCGACTGCGGGTTAATGCTAAGAAGCACCTTGCAGGTTTCAGGATTAAAACCATATTCTGCCGTATAACCAATATCCTTAATCGTCCGGCGCACAATTTCCACGTAATTGACGGTGGCTTGGGTGCCAATCTCGCCAAGGACGACGACCAAATCAGAGGATATGGCCACTTCACAGGCAACCCGCGCCATCGGATCCTGCGCCAGAATCGCATCCAGAACAGCATCGCTAATCTGGTCGCAAATCTTGTCTGGATGCCCTTCGGATACGGATTCCGAGGTGAAATAATACTGGGGAGATGTCATAAATGTCGTTGACATGATTTGATTGTCCTTCCTCACAAACAATAAAAAAACGCCTTGCAAGGCAGAGGGCGTGGGAATGTTCATTCAGATACGCTCATCTGCCAGAGTTCAAACCCTGCCGGAATTAGCACCGTCCCAAAGTCTTGGGGGTTGCCGCGAGTTCATCGAGCCGGATCTCTTACTCGCTCTTGATGAGTGCCGAAAATCGCTCAGACTTCAGCAGGTGAAATTATAGCACAGCATGATGGACTGTACAAGGGCAAAACAGGGCAATCGCATCAAAAGGCCAAGCAGGGGGCGGCCTAGCTGTGTTTGCTCGAACGCTGGATGTGCATGATGAACTCGCTGCGAAGCTCGCGACTCTGCTTGAACTCCCCAAGCATGGCGCTGGTTGTCAAATTGGAATCGTGCTTCTTGACGCCGCGAATCATGGAGCACATGTGCTGTCCGGTCATCACAACGGCGACGCCTCTGGGTTCCAGTATCTCGTCAAGGAACTCCGCGATTTGACGGGTTAAACGTTCCTGCATTTGCAGGCGGCGCGAGAACATATCAATGATGCGCGGAATTTTGCTTAGCCCGACGATTTTCCGGTTCGGGATGTAAGCCACATGAGCGCGTCCTACAAAGGGCAGCAGATGATGCTCGCACAAGCTGTAAAACTCAATGTCATTCACGACCACGAGGTCATCATATTCAATATCAAAGATGGCGTTGTTAATCAGCTGTTTAGGGTCGGTGGTGTAGCCGCTGACCAATTCCTGATAGGCTCTGGCAACCCGCAGCGGGGTTTCCAGCAAGCCTTGCCGCTTCGGATCTTCGCCAATGGCGCACAGCAAACCCAAAACCGCATGCCTGACGGCATTCAGGTCAACCGGCTCCAAATCCAGTTCAAATCTGTTCAGCAGTTCCTGAGATTCGAGCTTTTGCCGAATGGTTTCTTCCGCAAGGGTATTTAATCGCGCTGCATGGCCGTCCAATGCGCAGTCCATGGTGTCACCATCCGCCATTTTCTATCCTTTTGTCCTGCTCATACTGTCATAAAAGGCATTACATTATAGAATAACATATTATATTGCAGGTAATTACAAAAATGCAATATCCGCTTTAGGAATGAGAGACAGCATGGACATCATCGAAATCAGCAATTTGCGCTTGCGCGCCATCATTGGTTTCAGTCCGCATGAACTGCGCCAGCCCCAGAATGTTGTGATTAATCTCCGTATCGGGACTCATCAGCGCCGCGCGGGCGAAACCGATAACCCGAAGGACGCATTCAACTACAGAACAGTCACCAAGGCAATCATTCAGGCAGTCGAAAGCTCGCGCTGCAATCTGGTCGAGAAACTTGCCGAGGAAATCGCGCGGTTAGCCATTATGGATTATCATGCGCCCTATATTGAGGTGAGCGTCCACAAGCCGGGCGCCCTGCGCCGAGTCGATACGGTTGGCATACGGATTGAGCGCCGGCCGCAAGATTATGCAAAAAATGTGGTGTATGTCTCGTTGGGGTCGAATACGTCGCCCGAAAAAAACCTGCGCGAAGCCCTGCGACTCCTGCGGAATTACACAACCCTGCTGGCCCTGTCGCCGGTTTATCGCAGCCAGCCCCAGGGCTACGTGGCGCAAGGCAGCTTTTTGAATATGGCGGTCAAGGTTCATACCTTTCGCCGGCCCTTGCAGTTCAAAACCCAGGTGCTTCATCGGATTGAAGGGGAGTTGAATCGCATCCGTGACCCGAAGAACAAGAATGCGCCTCGCACGATTGACCTTGATATTTCGCTTTGGAATAACGATGCGCTGGAGTTTGGCGAAAAGCCCTGGAAAGTGCCGGATGAAGACATTCTCCGCTTTGCCCATGTTGCCGTTCCATTGGCTGATATCGCGCCGGACTATCTCCACCCCACTGAAGGAAAGACACTGCTGGATATTAGCACGGCGCTCGATACAGCCGACTTGCAGCAGGTGCAGCCCGATTTTTCATCGTGTGGATTTTAAGGCTTCTCGAGTTTGGGTTTGTATCTGTCATTGCCCGACACAGGTTTTAGCCCTGACGGCCTCCTGTCTGATGCGGTAAAATCAAGGGCGTTATGCAGACACGGGTTTTTGCGCCCAATGAGGAGCATTTATGGCGAACGAAACCTTAATCACCCTGTCCGAACCCCGTTCGGCTGCGGCCGAAGCCTATCGCAGCCTGCGCACTAATTTGATGTTCAGCAGCGTCGAGAATCCCATTCATACCCTGCTGGTCACATCACCCGCACGCGATGACCACAAGAGCATGACCCTCGCCAATCTGGCGGTCACATTCGCGCAGGGCGGCAACAAAACCATCCTGGTCGATGCGGATTTGCGACAGCCCAACCAGCATCATATCTGGGGCATCGACAGCCAGCGCGGACTGACCAGCATGATGGTTGACGATAGGGCCATCAGCAATCCGCCGCTCCATGCGACCGAAGTTGACAACCTGCAAGTGATTGCGAGCGGGGAACTGGCACCAAACCCGGCGGACTTGCTGGGCGGAAAACGGATGGATGAGATTATCGCGGTCTTAAAGGCGCGTGCTGATTATATCCTCTTCGACAGTCCGCCAGTGCTGGCGGCAACCGATGCCGCCCTGCTGGGCATCAAGCTGGATGGCACTTTGCTGGCCATTCGAGCGGGCGATACGCGCCGCGATCACACCGCACAGGCGCGGCAAGCGCTGGAACGGGTGCATGTGCGGGTGGTTGGCGCTGTCCTGACCAATGCCCCGCGTGAAAGCAAAATCGCTTACTGAAACGGGCGCCTGGATGAACAGGGGGCAGGGAAAGCGATGAAAGGACTCATCCTGAGCGGCGGCAAAGGCACGCGGATTTACCCGCTCACCTATACCCGCGCCAAGCAGTTGATTCCAGTAGCGAACAAACCCGTGCTGGTGCGGGTTATCGAAGCCATTCGGGAAGCGGAGGTTGAGGAAATCGGCATTGTCGTTGGACAGACGGCGGCGGAAATCAAGGAGGCGCTGGGGGACGGGCGCAAATGGGGCGTTGAGCTAACTTATATTCCGCAAGACAGTCCCGAAGGTCTGGCGCATGCGGTCAGGCTTTCGCAGGGTTTCCTGCAAGATGACCCCTTCGTGATGTTCCTGGGAGACAATGTGATTGAAGGCGGCATCAGCGCATTGATTGCTGACTTTGCCGAAAATGACTGGAACAGCCAGATTGTGCTCAAGGAAGTCGCCAACCCGTCAGCTTATGGCGTTGCCAAACTGCGAGCGGACGGCAGCATCGAGAAACTCGTCGAGAAGCCCAAAGATCCGCCCAGCAGCCTGGCGCTGGTTGGCATTTACATGTTCGATCATCATATCTTCGAAGCGGTTCATGCGATACAGCCCTCGGCGCGGGGCGAATATGAAATCACCGATGCCATCCAATGGCTCATCGACCATAACCACACAGTCTATCCCCATGTGCATCGCGGCTGGTGGATTGATACGGGCAAGCCAACGGATATGCTGGAGGCAAACAGCCATGTGCTGGAAGAAATCCGACCAACGATTGCGGATACCGCCAAGATTGATGAGCGTTCGCTCGTCGATTCGCGGGTGACCCTGCAAAACGGCGCCAGAATCCGCAACAGCATCGTGCGCGGCCCGACGGTCATTGGCAAAAACACCCTCATCGAAAACAGCTACATCGGTCCCTTCACGAGCGTCTATCACCATTGTGAAATACGGAATTGCGAGATTGAGCGCAGCATCATCTTGGAAAACAGCCGCATCATTGATATTGACCGCACCCTGCGCGACAGCCTCATTGGTCGGAATGCCACAGTCAAACGCAGCACCAGCAAACCCAGCGGGCTCAAGATGAACCTTGGTGACCACGGCATGCTGTGGATTTAGCCGCGCGGGTTGATTTGGAAGAGGAGCTATCCCCATGAAGAACATCCTGGTAACAGGCGGCGCCGGATTTATCGGCAGCGCTTTTATCCGACACATGGTCAAAGCCTACCCCGATTACCATATCATCTGTTATGACAAGCTGACCTATGCCGGCAATCTTGACAATCTGCTGGCGGTTAGTGATGATGAGAATTACCGCTTCGAGCGCGGCGATATTGCGAATCGGCCGGCTGTGCGCCGGGTGTTAAAGCGGTACAGCATTGACACCATTGTCAACTTCGCCGCCGAAAGCCATGTGGACCGCAGCATCCTGGAGCCAGATGCCTTCATTCATACGGATGTGGTTGGGGTCTATATCCTGCTGGACGAAGCGCGCCAGCATGGCATTGGCCGCTTCTGCCATGTATCCACCGATGAAGTTTATGGCGATATTGAGACTGGAGTGTCGGCTGAGGATGACAGATTCCTGCCCAACAGCCCCTACGCAGCCAGCAAAGCAGGTGGCGAACTGATGGTGCGGGCCTATCATGTCACTTATGGCATGGACACGGTCGTGACGCGCGGCAGCAATACTTATGGTCCCTATCAATACCCCGAAAAACTGGTTCCTTTCTTCATCACCGAGGCCATTGACGGCAAGCCGCTGCCACTCTATGGCGATGGCAAACAGATTCGTGACTGGCTGTATGTTGACGACCATGCCCGCGGCGTCGATAAGGTTCTGCACCTGGGCAAGTCGGGGGAGTCTTACAATCTTGCGGGAGAAAACCAGCGTTTCAACCTGGATGTCACCCGCCGCATCCTGGGCCTGCTGGATAAACCGGAATCCCTGATTCGATATGTCCCTGACCGCGAAGGACATGACCGCCGCTATGCCATGACGGCGGAGAAAGCGCGGCAGCTGGGCTGGGAGCGGCGATTCGACTTTGACAAAGGCATTGAAGTCACAGTAGGCTGGTATCTTGCAAACGAGTGGTGGTGGCGTAAAATCAAAACGGGCGGTTATTTGGATTTTTACAGAAAACAGTATGCCGAGCGTCTTGCAGCGGTGGACTCGCGCTGATTTAGCTGTCAATCGAGGTCAATTTGCAGATTGAAAGATATTCATCCCAACAAAGAGACCGCAGGACCTGGGGCTGTGCTGTGATCATCGGCAGCCTGAGCGTCATCCTGGCGCTTGTCGTTATTTTACTCGTCCCCATGTTCTCCGATATCGCTTTGCGGACAGCCGGATTTGAGCCCATCGAAATCACGAATACGCCCACGATTGCAACAGCGATTCCCATCAGCGGCGCCGTTGAAGCCAGCGCGACAGTTCGGGTGTCCGCCGGTGCTTTTGGTCAGCTTGATCTATCGACCGACAGCATCGAAATCGGCAGCGATGATGCCGGCGCCGAGGTTGCCCAGGCTGTCATGCGCGCCGACGGCATCCAGGAACTTTGCGTTCAATATACCGATTATTGCGGTGACAAGGGGAATGCCTTTCGGCGGGCGAAGGTGACGATAGGCGCCAGCAGCATGGTCATTGCCAGCGAGGCGTTTGTGGACATCCTGAATATCTGGCAGCCACTTGAACTGCAATTATCATTGAGCGCGGACAATGCCATTCAGATAGACAATGTGAACATTGATGGCAGATATTACAGCCTACCCGACAATGCCTTGGGGCAAAACATTCAAAAGGCCCTGAAAACCGCCAATCAAATTCTGAAGCTGCTGTCCGTTGAGGCTGAAGGCAAGACTTATCAGCTTTTCGATATCGTCATCACCGAAAATCAACTGGTCGCAACTTTTCGCAGGCGAGATCGAGGGCCATAACGGAGTTTCGGGAGCAGGGATGAAAATTTTGATTACCGGCGCTGCGGGCAAGCTCGGCAGGCAACTCCAGCAGCAGCTGACCGACAAGCATGAGGTCATTGGAACGGACATCGTTGGTGAGATCAGCTGCAAATTGGATATTACCGATTATGCCGCCTGCCAGCAACTGGTGCACGATATGGCTCCCGACATCGTTTTGCACCCGGCCGCCTGGACAGATGTGAACGCCTGCGCCCGTCACCCGCGCAAGGCGCTGCTGATAAACGGCGTCGGCACACACAACATCGCCGTCAGCACCGCCCAGCTTGGCATTCCCGTTCTGTATGTCAGTTCCAACGAAGTCTTTGATGGCAGGCTCAACCGCCCCTACACCGAATTGGATGCCGCCAATCCCATCAATCCATACGCTTACAGCAAATGGTACGGCGAACGCGCAGTCATACAGAGCAATCCGCGGCATTATATCGTGCGAACGGCATGGCTGTTCGCGCATGGTGGCAGCAATTTCATTCAGGCGATACGGAAGGCTGCCGAAGCGGGCAAAGCGCTCAAGGTTGTGACCAACGAGGTCGCCAATCCGACTTATACGCAGGATGTCGCCAGCGCCATCGCCGCGTTAATCGAGACCGAGCGCTATGGCAGCTATCATTTTGTCAATGAGGGCGCGGCATCCCGATGGGATTTCGCCCGTTACGCATTAGACCACAGCGGCTTTCGGGAGACGCCCATCGAACGCATCAGCCGCCATGAGTGGCAGCGCCCCTCGCTCGCGCCCGAATATACCGAGTTGGCGAACATCGCCGGGGCGAGCATCGGGATTCGCCTGCGTCCCTGGCAGGAAAGCGTGCAGGCTTTTCTACAGGCCGAGGAAGCCATCACATGATCCCGGCCGCCTTCTCGATTATCATCCCGAACTGGAATGGTCAGCATTTTCTTGAAACCTGCCTGGATTCCTTACGCGCCCAAACCTACCCCGCCATCGAAGTCATCATCGTTGACAATGCCTCGTCGGATGGTTCACAAGCCTATGTCCAAGCCAATTATCCGGAAGTTATCCTGATTGAACTTGAGAAAAATCAAGGCTTCACTGGCGCCTGCAATATCGGCATGGAAGCCGCGCGGGGGGGCTTCATCGCTTTGCTGAACAACGATACCGAAGTCGAGCCAAACTGGGCGGAAGAAATCGTCAAGGCATTTGATACTCATCCCGATGTCGGGATGGTGGCCAGCAAAATGCTGCTGTTTGACAGACGCAATTATATTCATACCGCCGGGGACTTCTTTACCACTGACGGGTGCGCCGGCAATCGCGGCGTATGGGAAAAAGACGAGGGGCAATATGACCGCGCCGATTATGTTTTTGCGGCCTGTGGCGGGTCATCGGTCTATCGAAAATCCATGCTCGACCGAATTGGCCTGCTCGACAATGACTACTTCTTCCTGCTGGAGGATATGGACCTCGCCTGGCGGGCGCAGCTGGCCGGCTACAAAGTTTTGTATGTGCCAAGCGCTGTCGTTTATCATCGCCTGTCCGCAACTGGCGGCGGCGTCACCGCCAGCTTCCATGATGGCCGAAACGGCATCTGGCTGCTTGTCAAAAACCTGCCCGCGGCACTTTGGCGCAAATATGCCCGACAGATTATCAGGCGACAGGCCTCACTGGCATGGCAGGCGCTGAAGGCATGGCGCGGGGCGGAAGCGCGGGCGCGGCTGCGGGGCATTGCAGCCGCGCTGCTGACCATGCGCAGCGCTCTCAGGAAACGCAAGCGGATTCAGGCCGCCAAGATCGTCACGGATGATTATTTGGACAGCATCCTTACACAGCTATAATAAACTGGGAATTGTATCGTAAAATAGACACAGGAGAGAATTGCTTGACTGACTTGCCGCGCCCGTTTTTGAGCATCGTGATTCCGGCGCATAATGAAGAAAGCCGCCTGCCCCCCAGCCTGGCGCAGATTGACGTTTTCTTGCGGCGGCAGGGTCTCACGGCCGAGGTCATCATTGTCGAGAACGGCAGCCACGACCACACTTATGAGGTGGCGCAAGCGTGTGCGCGGGAATACGCTTATGTCCGCGTCATGCAATCCCCCGATAATATGCGCGGCAAAGGATTGGCAGTCAAGCAGGGTATGCTCGCCGCAAGGGGCAAATGGCGGTTTATCTGCGATGCCGACCTGTCCATGCGCATTGACGAACTGACAAAGTTCCTGCCGCCCCAGGTTGACGGTTATGATATTGCCATCGCCAGCCGCGAAGCCCCTGGGTCGGAACGGGTTGGCGAACCCGAATATCGCCATGTGATGGGGCGCATTAACAATCTCATCATTAAAATCGCCGCCATCAACGATTTTGAAGACACGCAATGCGGCTTCAAAATGTTCAGGCAGGAGGTGGCGGAAGACCTGTTCGCTGTGCAGAAGATGACGGGCATCGGATTTGATGTCGAGTTGCTGTTCATCGCCAAGCGGCGCGGTTATGCCGTCAAGGAAGTACCCATCAGATGGTATTATGACCCTTATTCCACCATGAAACTGTGGGGCGACTCGGTCAATATGCTGCGGGAAATCTGGGAGATTCGCCAAAACTGGCGTCAAGGCATCTATGACAAAAACAGCCAGCCTCGTCCATGAGCGCCATTATTACAGACTGGGCTGCCAGACCATCTTTGGCATAGACGAAGCCGGCCGAGGTCCTTGGGCGGGCCCGGTAGCCGCCGCTGCCGTCGCCCTGCCGCTCCAGCGCCATGACCTTGCCAAATGCCTGGCTGGCGTGCGGGACAGCAAGGAAATGAGCAGCAGGCAGCGCGGTCTGCTGGAGGAGAAAATCAAAGACATCGCCTTGGCCTGGGGCATTGGACACAGCAGCGTCAGCGAAATCGACCGCTTTGGCATCGTTAAAGCCAGCAAACTGGCAATGGAGCGGGCGCTGGACAACGCGCTCGCCGGCAGTGACCTTGAACCTGACTGCCTGTTCCTTGATTATATGCTGCTGCCAGAGCGCCGCGACATTCCGCAAGTCAGTATGGTCAGTGGCGACAAGTATTCCTTGAGCATTGCCTGCGCGAGTGTCATTGCCAAAGTGTGGCGAGACGCATTCATGCTGGAGTTGGATGCGCAATGCCCGCAATATGGCTTCGCCCAACATAAAGGCTATGGCACGGCGGCACACCGCCAGGCATTGGCGCAGCATGGACCCAGCCCTTATCACCGCCACTATTACAAGCCCATTCAAAAGTTCCTGAACCCTGACAAAACAGGAGAGCCACTTGAAAATTGCACTGGTACATGACTGGCTGAATCAAATCGGGGGGGCGGAGGATGTGCTGGATGTGCTGGTCAATCATTATCCCGACAGCCCGGTGTACACCAGCATTTTCGCCGCCGACCTGATGCCAGCCCATTACCTTGACTGGCATATCCATACGCTCTGGATTGACCATCTGCCCGCCATTCATCGGCGGCATCAAGCCTATCTGCCCTTTTATCCGCTTGCCTGGCATCAGCTGAATCTGTCAGAATATGATGTGGTCTTGAGCAACAAAAGCGGATTTTGTCACGGGCTGCAATTTGATGCCTCGACCCTGCATATCTGTTACTGTCTGGCGCCGACCCGTTATGTCTGGCAGCTGGAAAATTATCTCGCCCGCGAGGGCTTGGGCAAACCGGTCGAATGGATGCTGCGCCCTCTGATGGCGCTGGCGCGCCGTTGGGATTATGCGGCGGCGCAGCGCGTCTCGCATTTTATCGCCATCAGCAGCGCCATCAAGCAGCGCATCAGAACGTTTTACAACCGCCACGCCAGCATCATTTTCCCGCCGGTTGATACCTCGCGGTTTCAACCGCTGCCCCTCAGTGAAGTCGAGGATTATTTTCTGGTGGTCTCGCGCCTGATTCCCTACAAGCGCATTGATTTAGCGGTGGCGGCGGCGACTGCGCTTGGTCTGCCGCTCAAGGTGGCCGGCAAAGGACGGGATTTGGAGCGCTTGCAGGCCATGGCCGGCGACAATGTCGAGTTTCTTGGGTATGTATCCGATGCGGAATTGCCCAAGCTGATGGCAAAATGCAAGGCATTTCTGTTTCCTGGGCTGGAAGATTTTGGCATCACCAGCGTACAGGCGCAATCCGCAGGCCGCCCTGTTATTGCCTACAGGGGCGGCGGCGCCCTGGATACGGTGATTCCTGGCGTGACTGGCGAACACTTCGATAGTATGACGGCAGCGAGCCTGAAATCCGCCATGCAGAATTTCGACCCGAGGCGCTATGACCCTGAAAAAATTCGAGCGCATGCCCGCAGGTTTGACACCAGCATCTTCACGCGGCAGATTCATGCCTTTGTCGAACAGGCTTGGCAGGCACATCAAACAAAGATGGCTTTTAACTGGCAGGATCCAATCGCAGCCGAAAAGGCCCGCTCGGCAAGAGCGAAAAAGCCCCCCGCATCCACCTCAAACAATCACTCGTCCGCTTCGCGCGGGCATACTCAACAAGGATAATCAGGCATGGAATTGACGATGTTCATTCGCGTTGTGTTCCGCCGTTGGTGGCTGATAGCGATTCCCCTGGCGCTAAGCGCCCTGCCCGCGATTGTCGGTTACTTGGACGGCGCGGCGGCGGTCGGAGGCGGCTTCAGCACGCAGATTCGCTACAGCGCGGCGCAGGAGCTTAACCTGCCTGAACGAGATGGCGATTATCAGGATGTCTGGCTGGCATCTGAACTGACCGTGAATGCCTTTACCGATTGGGTGCGCAGCGCCAGTTTCCGCGAAGAAATCGCAGCCGAGCTTGCCACAGCTAATATCGAGCTTGCTTCGCTTCAGATGGCTGCCGACAATGCCCGCAGTGTAGGCCTCATCTATTTGAGCCATGCCCAGGGCGATGCGCTGCAAACCATCGCCAATGCCGCCATTTCGGTCTTGAGCCGCCGCAGCCAGACTTACTTCCCGCAATTAGGCGGCGAAGCGGCACAGGTTACGATATTGGAACAGCCGCAAATCGTCCCAGCGCCACCGCCGCTGACCAATCGCTTCGCGCCTTTCATCCAGGTTGCCTTGGGGCTGTTTATCGGGCTTGTTATTGCGCTTTTCGCTGAGTATCTTGACCCGACCATTTACCATCAAGAGGACATTCGGCGGCTGGGTCTGCCCATCACAGGCAGCATTCCAAAATACAGGAATTAAGCCAGACAGGAAACAAATCCGATTCAAATAACGAGCATGGGAGAAATGTCGTGAGCGAATTGTTTGATTTACAGGGCAAGGTTGCCATCGTGAGCGGCGCATCGCGCGGCATTGGCAGGTCGATTGCCGAGCAATTTGCCAAAGCCGATGCCAAAGTCGTGCTTTCCAGCCGCAATCAAGCAGCGCTGGACAACGTGGCGGGGGCAATTCAGGCATCGGGCGGGGAAGCAGTCGGCATAGCGGCGCACAATGGCGATAAAGCTGCTCTGTATGCCCTGGTGGACAAGACCCTCGCACGTTATGGCCGGCTGGATATTCTCGTCAACAATGCCGCGACCAACCCCCATTTTGGCACGATTCTGGAGGCGGAAGACAGCTATTGGCGCAAGACCATCGAGGTCAACCTGATGGGCAATCTATGGCTGACGCAGGCGGCTGTCAAGGCCATGCGCGCCCATGGCGGCGGCAAAATCATCAATGTTTCTTCCATTGTCGGCTTGAATCCAGGGCAGTTTCAGGGCATCTACAGCATCACCAAAGCCGCCGTCATCAGCTTAACCAAGACCCTTGCGCTGGAACTTGGGGCGGACGGCATCCAGGTCAATGCGATTGCGCCCGGACTGATACAAACGAAGTTCTCGCAAGTGCTGTGGGAAAATGAGGGCATCATGCAGGAGATGCTTGCCAAAACACCGAGCGGTCGCATCGGTCAGCCGATTGACATTGCCGGTTTGGCGCTGTTTCTGGCATCCCCCGCATCCGATTTTACGACCGGTGCGGTCTTCGTGGCTGACGGCGGGATTACGCTGGGCGCGATTTGATTTTGGCGCACATCCAGATGGAAGATCAGCTGCGATGCTTGTCGCCGCTTTTGTCCATCTTAACTGAATCCACCGCGCCGGCATCATCAAGTCCCTGCTGCATCGAGGCCTTGTCCGTTTCCACGATGACCTCATCCATTGGCAGAATCTCGAAATCGACCGACTTCGCCAGTTCGTCAGCCGCGCTTTCCTCTTCCGCCGCGTTATCCTCTGCGGTCAGGCGGTTGGCTGCATGTCCCGCCATCGAAATTCTTCCATCAATAAATGCCCCTTCTTCGGTGGTCAATGATGCGGCGCTAATATCCCCCCAGATGCGTCCCGTGCGCAGCAGCTGCACCTTGCTGCCAGCTACATTGCCGCGCACCATGCCAGCGATTGAAATGTTGCGGGCATTGATGTCGGCATGAATATCTGCCGACTCGCCCACCAGGATATTGCCGGCAATCTCAAGCGTGCCAGTGAACTTGCCGTCCATCCGCACATTGCCCGAACTGGTGAACTTTCCTTCAGCCTGACTGTTGGAACCAAACACAGTATCAAAGCCGACAGGCTGCTTGGCGGGCAACAGAGTAGTCGATTCTGGCGGTTCAGCTTCCGATTGACCACGGCGATTGGCAAAAAACGCAGTCATGCTTTTCCCTCATTAGCTCGTTTGTCTCTTTTCTACATTATACCCCATTGCTGGCGCATACAAGCTGGACAGCGCCAGCAAAGCTAAGTCTTCAGGTCAGCTTCCGTCCGCTCTTGGTGCAGGCGAAAATGTTTCATCTTGGATAATTCCCGCACCTGTTCCGCCGCGCGATAGCTGCTGCGCACCAAAGGGCCGCTCTCGATCCACTTAAAGCCCATTTCAATCCCCATCGCCCGCAGCCGCTCGAATTCTGCGGGGGTATAGTAGCGTTCAATCGGCAGATGTTTTTTGCTTGGCTGCAAATACTGCCCCAAGGTCAAAATATCGACGCCGATGTCCACCAGGTCTTGCATGGTATCCAGCACCTCATCCATAGTTTCGCCCAGGCCGAGCATGATGCCGCTCTTGCTTAGCACCAGCGGATCCATCTTTTTCGCATTTTCCAGCGTCCTCAGCGCCCATTCATATTTATCTTGCGGCTGCACCTTCTTGAACAGCCGCGGCACAGTCTCGACATTGTGGTTCAGGATTTCTGGCTGGGCGTCCATCACAATTTTCAAGGCGTTTTCGCTGCCCTTAAAATCAGGAATCAAGACCTCGATAGAGCAGCCGGGCTGAAGCTGGCGTATCCGCCGAATGACCATCGCAAAGACAGGGGCGCCGCCATCCGAACGCTCATCCCGATTGACGCTGGTAATCACCACATGACGCAGCCCCATCGCCCGAACACTCTGCGCGATGCGGTTTGGCTCGCCCCAATCCAGGGGGCTGGGACGGCCGGTCTTAATATCGCAGAAACCGCAGCTGCGGGTACAGGTATCGCCCATCATCAGGAAAGTCGCTGTCCCGCGGCCCCAACATTCGCCCAGGTTGGGACACTGCGCCTCTTCGCAGACCGTGTGCAATGTTTTGCTGCGCATCAAATCCCGAACCTTCTCGTAAGTTTCGCCCCTGGGCGCCCTGACCCGAATCCAAGGCGGGCGGCGGCGCGGGCTTTTGGGGTCGGGCTGCCAGTCTTCCGATGTCGTTATCGGTATCCAATTCGGTTGAATGGTATTCGCCAAGTTCAAGCTCCGTTTCGCCTTTGCGTTCACCGTCATTATATCAGGCAGCGCCGACATTTCCATCATGGGTTCAGCATATTGTGTTATCCTGTAACTCAAGCAGGCGGGATGAGCCCATCGACATGAGAACCATTACGCTCAAAAATGTGAGCAAAACCTTCTTCGATAAAAGCCGCAAACTCACCCCAGTTTTGGCAATCAAAAATTTCAATCTCCATATCGAGACTGGCGAGGCGGTGGTCTTGCTGGGGCCTTCGGGCTGTGGCAAGACCACCCTGCTGCGCCTCATCGCTGGCCTGGAAGAGCCTGACGCCGGCCTCATACTGTACAACAATATAGCCCTTAACGAGATTCCGATTGAAAACCGCGGCATCGGGATGGTCTTCCAAAACTATGTGCTGATTCCGCATTGGGAAAGCCGCAAAACAGTTGGCTTTTTCTTGAGCCTGCGCGACCGCGAGGACGAAGTGCCAGCACACGTTCAAACGGTCTCCAATATCACCGGCGTTGAAATCGAAAGCCTGATGGGCAGGTTTCCGCGCCACTTGTCCGGGGGCGAAAAACAGCGCGTTTCCATCGCGCGGGCTTTCGCGCGTGATCTGGAACTGCTTTTGTTCGACGAACCCTTCGCCAACTTGGATGCCAAGTTCCGCGCACAGGCGCGGGTTGAACTCAAGCGCCTGATTCAAGAATTTGATGTCACGCTTGTTTATGTGACCCACGACCAGGTTGAGGCCATGAGCATCGCCGACCGAATTGTGGTCATCAATGACGGGCGCATCGTACAGATGGGCAGCTATCAAAATCTGCATGATAATCCGAACAGTCTGTTCGTTGCTGAATTTCTGGGCACCCCCACCATCAACACCTTTTGGGGCCGAGTCCACGCCGGCGAATGGGATGGCAGTTATATGGGGCGCGCCAGGCTGCCGCAGCATCGCCCCGATGGCAGCGAAGTCATCGTTGGCATTCGCCCCGAACACATTCGGCTAAGCGACTGTCATGTCGGCATTCCGGCGACTATTGATAAAGTAACCCCTTATTTTGCCGAGCGGTTTCAGTTATTGGAGGTGTGGCTGCGCAAACGAAGATGGCAGATACAAGTGTCGGCAAATCAGCTATTCGAGCCGGGACAAACCATCTACTGCCAGCTGGATTGGTCACGGGCATACTTTTTTGATGCTGCCTCCGGGGCCCGAATCCGCTAGTCAAACGCGACCAGCCCGCGCAATTTTTCCAGGGTTGCCTGACCAATTCCAGACACATTGTCAAGTTCATCCAGGCTCTTGAAGGGGCCGGCGGCTTCACGATAGAGGATAATCCTTTGCGCCAGCGCGGGCCCGACGCCGGGCAGGGTTTCCAATTCGTCCAAACCGGCCGTGTTGACATAAACCTGAGGCCCGCCTGCGGGCGTCGGCAAGGCAGCATGGTCGCTGGCTGGATCGATTGAAGGCACATGAATCTGGTCACCGTCGCGCAAAATGCCTGCCAGATTGACCAGCGACTGGTTTGCCAAATCCGTGAATCCGCCAGCAGCGGCGATGGCGTCGGTCACGCGGCTGCCAAAGGGCAATATATGCAGCGTTTCGGGCTGATGGACAGCGCCGCTAACATAGACCCAAATTGGCGCGGGCGTCGCTGTGGGCAGGGGCGTTGCGGTTGGAACTGGCGGATGGATGATGATGGTTGCTGGTTTGGGACGCGACAGCAGCAGCAGTGCGCCGCCCGCAGTGATAAAGACAAGGGCGGCAAGAAATAGAATAAGGGTCAACCGCGGCGATGCTGATGATGACATATTGGCTTTGCTGTGCGGGTCATAGCGACCAGGCCTTTGACAAGGGCTAGGGGTTATCGTCAATCCAGATGGGCAGATGACCCAGAGCAACAATATCATGCCATTTGGCGCGGTCGCCTTCGGTAAAAATCGCCGCTTCGGCAACGACCTGCGCCGCCGCCTTGTTCATAATGAGACGCATGCCCTGTAAAGTGCTGCCAGTCGAAATCACATCATCAATAATGGCAATGCGTTTATCCGCGACCAGGCGGCGGTCTTTCTCATCGAGAAACAGGGTTTGCGGCTTGCCAGTGGTGATGCTCAGGGTTTCGCTCTGCAAGGCATCGCCCATATAAGGCTTGTAGGTCTTGCGCAAGACAATATAAGGGAGCTTCAGGTCGGTGCTGAGGGCATGTGCCAGGGGAATCGACTTGGCCTCGGCAGTGACAAGGACATCAAGGTCCCTGCCCTTCAGTTTTTGGGCGAGTTCCCTGCTGACGGCATTGACAAATTCAGCATCGCCCAGAATGTTGAGTATCGCGATTTTCACACCGGGCTTGATTTCCATCAGCGGCAGGGCGCGTTGGATGCCGGCAACTTCAACCCTATAAGTCTCTTGGGACATATCCGTTCCTTCTTAGCCAGTTCCTAATCCATATCCCGATTATACCCTGCCCCCGCCATCAGGAAAAATGCGTTTCGTTTTATTTTATGACAATCTTCTCAGCCGCAGGCCGCTCATTCAACCTCTGGCGCCGCCTTGCTATTGGGGGCAACCATTCCATCGACCAGCGTCAGCACACGATCCATCCGACTCGCCAGTTTTGGGTCGTGCGTCACGAGAACGACTGTCGTGCCATTGTTATCGCGGATGGTATTGAGCGCCGACAGGACTGTCGCGCCTGATTTTGAATCGAGGTTGCCAGTCGGTTCATCTGCCAAAAGTATGGGCGGGTCATTGGCAAGCGCCCGCGCAATGGCGACCCGCTGCTGTTCCCCGCCGCTGAGCTCGTTGGGGCGATGATGAAGGCGGTCAGCCAGGCCCAGCATCTCCAGCAGTTCTTTGGCGCGCTGGTTCGGTTTATGGCGGCGCGTCTGTGCAAATTCAATCGGCAAAGCCACATTCTCCCATGCTGTCAATGTCGGAATCAGGTTAAAGAATTGAAAGATAAAACCAATTTTCTGATTGCGAATATCGGTCAACTGGTCTTCATTCATGTGGGTGATGTCAAGTCCATCAATTTCAATCACCCCGTCAGTCGGGCTGTCCAGCCCGCCAATGATGCCCAGCAAGGTACTCTTGCCACTGCCTGATGGGCCGATAATGCCGACCATTTCGTTGGGGAAAATCTCCATATTGACGCCGCGCAGGGCATGCACCGTGTGGCTGCCCAGTTTGAGGTCGCGGGTAATGTTTTCGGCACGGATGACGGGCTGCTGCATGAGCGATGCTCCTGATGAAAATAGAAAACCTTGCACAGATATTAGATTATACGTTGAACCGCAGAGATTGTTGCGCCCCAAATCGCCCGCTATCCTGCCAGATAGGACGTCAAGACGTCTAAACCTCGTTGACGATGCTGAAAATCATGGGACGGCGCTTGGTTTCGCTATAAATCAGCTTGCTCAAGCTCTCTTCGACCATAACGCGCCGATTGCCGTTGGCTCGGCGATGACTGTGCATCAGTTGAGTCACATTCTCCCGAATCTGCTCAAAGAAATCTTCAGCATCCTTGAGATAGACAAACCCGCGCGAGATGATGCGCGGTTCGTCAATCAGCTTGCCGGTATCATGGTCGATGTTGACGCTGACCAGCATGAAGCCATCGCGTGCCAGGATTTCCCTGTCTCGGATAACCGCTGGGCCAACATCGCCGACGCCGCTGCCATCGACAAACACATATCCCCCAGGCTGACGTTGGCCAACGACAAGCCCCTTGTCATCCAGTTCAAGGGTCGCGCCGTTTTCAACCACAATCACATTGTCCTGCGGGATGCCATTATCGCGCGCCAGCTTGGCATGCAGATACAAATGACGGATTTCGCCATGAACTGGCACGAGATATTTGGGCTGGGTCAGGTTGAGCATCAGCCGCATTTCTTCTTGGCAGGCATGTCCGGAAACATGCACCGATTCAATCGGGTCATAGACGACATCCGCGCCGCGCTGTATCAGGCGGTTGATGGTGCGATAGACCATTTCCTCATTCCCCGGAATCGGATGGGATGAGAGGATAATGGTATCATTCTTACGAATATCAAGATGGCGATGGCGTCCGTTCGCCAGTCTTCCCAAAACTGCCGATGGCTCGCCCTGCGAACCCGTCACCATAAACACAACCTTGTGGGGTGGCAAAGTCTGCGCCCGCCCAATATCCACCAACACATCATCCTCGACATGCAGATAACCGAGTTTGCGGGCAATTTTTGCATATTCTGACATGGTATAACCGGTGATGCAGACCTTGCGCTGATGATTGCGGGCGGCATTGATGACTTGCTGCACCCGTGAAATCAATGAAGCGAAGGTCGCCACCATAATGCGCCCCTTGGACTGACGGAATACTTTGTCCAGAGCGCCGTCAATGACCGCCTCGGAGGGAGTCCAGCCAACTTTGTCCGAATTTGTGCTGTCGCCCAGCAGCAGCGTCACACCGCGCTGGGCAAAACCGGCCAAGCGGGCATAATCTGTCTTTTTCCCGTCAACTGGCGTGTTGTCAAATTTGTAGTCGCCAGTGTGCAGGACGATGCCATAGGGCGTGTTAATCCCGTAGCCCACACAATCGGGGATGCTGTGACAGACGTGGAAGCTGTCCAGCCTGAAGGGGCCGACTTTAAGCCTGTCGCCAGCTTCAAAGGTCACGATCTTGGTTTCCTTGAGCAGCCGCGCATTCTTCAGCTTGACTTGCAGCAAGCCTGCTGTGAGCGGCGTGGCGAACAGTGGTATATCAGGAAAGGATTGCACCAGGTGCTGAACTGCTCCGATGTGATCCTCGTGACCATGCGTGAAGCAGATGCCGTGAAGGGTGATGTCCTGGCGTTCTTCCAGCCAGCGAAAATCGGGAATGATATAATCGACTCCGTGCATGTCGTTGGCGGGAAACATAATGCCGCAATCAATCAGAAAGCCCTCGCCATCCATTTCAAACAGGGTCATGTTCTTGCCAATTTCCCCTAAACCGCCGATAGGGGTAATCTTGAATTTTGGTTTCGTTGTCATCAACGCATTCTCCAAACACAAACAGCCCGTCAACATCAGATGATGCTGCGGGCGCATAAACGATTCAGCATATAGCTATTTTCTATCAATAAAGGCGCTTCCAATAGCATCTGAAGGGGTGTTGACTGTATCATGCCGCTTGCTCGGGCATGTTAAAATCCAACGTCAAACTTCATATCATCTTTATCGTAGCACAATGTTTGGAATCCTTCAATCCCAGCCTTCAAACGACAGCAATCCCGCCAGCACCTCATCCTGCTCCGATTGTGTCAAGGCATGGAAAAAAGGCAGACGCAGCAAGCGCTCCGACACATCTTCTGTTATCGGACAGTCGCCCGCTTGACCGCCAAATCGCTTGCCCATATCCGACAGGTGAAGCGGCAGGTAATGGAATACGCTGAGGATGCTTCTGCTCTTGAGGTGGCTGATAAGCGCTGTTCGCACTTCCAGCGACGGCAGCAGCAGATAATACATGTGATAGGACTGCTCGACATGCGCGGGAACGGTCGGCAATTTGACATCGTGCGAGCCTGCCCAGCCCACTAAATGATGTTGATAGCGATTCCAGATTTCCTGGCGGCGCTGCTGAATCTGCTGGGCGGCTTCGAATTGTGCCCACAGGTAGGCTGCCAGCATATCCGAGGGCAAATAACTTGAGCCGAGGTCAACCCAGGTATATTTGTCAATTTGCCCGCGAAAAAATCGACTCCGATTGGTGCCTTTTTCACGAATAATTTCAGCCCGCTCAATCATCGTCGGGTCGTTAATCAAGAGGGCGCCGCCCTCGCCACAGGTGAAGTTCTTGGTCTCATGGAAGCTCTGCGTCGCCAACTCGCCAAATGTGCCCAGATAGCGTCCCTTGTACCGCGAGAACAAGGCATGGGCATTATCCTCGATGACAGCAATGCCATGTGCCGCCGCAAGCGCCATGATGGCGTCCATTTCGCAGGCGACGCCGGCATAATGAACCAAGACGATTGCCCGCGTCCGTTCGGTTATCAAATCGGCAAGTTGAGCTTCGTCCAAGTTGAGCGTATCCGGGCGAATATCAGCGAAAATCGGCCGCGCACCCCGCAGCACAAAGGCGTTAATGCTGGAGACAAAAGTAAAAGACGGGACGATGATTTCATCGCCGGGCTGTATGTCGAGCAGCAGCGCCGCCATCTCCAGGGCGTGGGTGCAGGATGTCGTCAATAGCGCTTTGGATACGCCCAGTGTCTTTTCGAGATAAGCATGGCACTTTCGGGAGTATGCGCCATCCCCGGATACATGCCAGTTCGCCAGACTGTCCTTGATGTAGTCGGTCTCGTGACCCAGATAGGTAGGCTTGTTAAATGGGATTTGATAGGGTCTCATCGTTTGTTCAATTGCCTTTACTGCAAAATCAGCGTGCTTATGGACAGCCGTTGAACCATTTATGAAACCAAGGCTCCATAGAGCGAGTCACAAAACCACAGCGTTGAAAAAGCCGCTGAACCGCGATATTGCTTCCCTGTGTTGCAGCACTGACTCGATTCATGCCTTGCGTATATAACCAGTGTACTCCATATTTGTACATACGTTGACCAAGCCCAATTCCTCGAGCAGATTCTACGATACCGGAAAGACCAAGACGCCCCTCGCCTTCTTGGCGATTCAAATGGCATGTCAAATAACCAACAGGCTGCTGATTAAATTCGGGGATGACAACAGCATCGGCAAAATCGGTGGTGATACTCTTTGTTAGCCAGATTTGATACATGAGAGCGGCTTTTTCGTTGTCAAAACATGGATCGGTATAAAACCGCGATTCTTTATAACTGTTTTTAGCAATCTCGATAAACCTTGGGACATCCTCTTCATTTGACATACGAAATGTAAGGTTTTCAAGACCGGCATACGAGGGCAAAGTCTGAAGAGTGTATTCAAAAGTCAAGCGGATATCAACAAAACTGAACTGATGGGCTTGCAATTCAGCAATTGTGGCTTGATCCCCAGCGTTTGCAAGGAAATAAAGACAATCAATGGATTGTTCGTGACACCACTTTTCCAGTAGATGATACCTATCGGCATCAAGCTGCCGTATATTGGCACGCGCAATCCGATATCCAAAATGCGCTGTATCCCATTCCAGAAAAGTCGCGGGGGGGCTATCCATCATAGTGGCTCTCCTTTTCTTGTGTTGATTGCTGGATGATATAGGCTGGCTTATCCATAATCCGCAGGTGCATCCGCGCCAGATATTCACCGATTATTCCCAATGTGAACATCTGGGCGCCGGCAAAGATGGAAATAATGGAGGCTGTGAATGTAAAGCCAGGCACTTCGAATTGGAAAGCGAAAACTTGGCTGAAGATGATATATACCAAAATCAAGAAACCAAAAGCAGTCATAATCAAGCCCAATAAGCTGGCAAAGCGCAAGGGCAAGGTGCTGAAGCCAGTGACCATATTGAAGGCATGGGCGAGCAGCTTTCTGAACGTATAATTGGAAGCGCCAATGGTACGGGGTGAATGGGGGACGGGGACGGCGGCAAAGTTTGTCGTCCCCCAGGTCAAAAGGACATCTATATTGACCAGGGGGCCGCGGAAATCGGCAAACGACTGACGCAAGTGAGTACGGAAGGCGCGGAAGGCGCTGAGGCTGCGGGCTGTCTCGGCGCCCATAGCGCCCTGCAAAACCATCTTGGTCATCAGAGAGGCCATATTGCGCAATAATCCATGCTGTTCGCGTTCAGGTTTTCCATAGACGGCATCATAGCCTTCAGCAAGTTTGTCCACCAGGTCTTTGATGTGCTTGGTCGGATGCTGCAAATCATCGTCCATTGTCACGATAACCTCAAAGTTCGCCGCGCGAATGCCACACAATAATGCGCTGTGCTGTCCATAGTTCCGCATCAGTTGGAAGCCGCGCACCCAGCCATATTCGACAGACAAGCCCTGAATCACATCCCAACTGCCATCTCCGCCCTGATCTTCCACCAATATAACTTCAAATATATCATTCAGTTTGGGTAACTCTACAGCCAATTCTTTGACAACAAGTCCAATGCTGTCTTGACTTCGATAAACCGGTATGACAACAGAAATGGCAGGCATTAGCGACTCTGGTCTCTTAGTATTTTAAGATGACTCCAGGATGCTCATCAGGAAACCTCATTGATGATTATGCTTTGGTTGTCAGGATAAACAAAGGGAAACTTCGCCAAGGCGGGCCATTATTCCGAAATTCAAGCCCGTTCACGGACAGGGGTTTTGTGCTATAATCGCAGGATGTATTTACTTGAGCCAACAGCATAAGGAGATCCTGGAGAAATGGCTTACGATAAAATTGCCGAACCGGCGAGCGGTGAAAGAATTACGTTTAGCAATGGCAAGATGAACGTGCCTGACCATCCGATTCTGTTGTTCATCGAGGGCGATGGCATCGGTTATGACATTATGACCGCCAGCAAGCGCATCTGGAACGCGGCGGTCGAGAAAGCCTATCAAGGCAAAAGAGAAATCTCCTGGATGGAAGTCTATTCGGGCGAAAAAGCCGCCGGCATCTATGACGGTGATTATATGCCCGAAGAAACCTTTGAGGCATTCCGCGAGTACAAGGTGGGCATCAAGGGGCCCTTAACAACCCCGGTCGGCGGCGGCTTTCGCAGTTTGAATGTAACCTTGCGCCAAGTCCTCGACCTGTATAGCTGTGTGCGTCCGGTGCGCTGGTTTAAGGGCGTTCCCAGCCCGCTGAAGCATCCTGAAGATGTGGATGTGGTCATCTTCCGCGAGAATACCGAAGACACCTATGCCGGCATCGAGTTTGAATCCGGCACGGATGAAAACAGGAAGCTGGCGGCATTTTTGAAAAACGAGTTGAATGCCAGCAACTTCTTCCCCGATGCCGGCCTGGGAATCAAACCGATTAGCCCCTTCGGCAGCAAACGGCTGATTCGGGCGGCAATTCAGTACGCCATTGAACGCGGGCGCAGCAGTGTGAC
>DAOUKA010000132.1:0-1935 GCA_034421915.1 Anaerolineae bacterium | reverse complement strand
AGAGAACTGACCCAGCGGCAGCGGCAGGCGCTGCGCGAGATGACCTACAGTGGCTCCTGGGCGCAGACCGCCGATTTTCTGGAGTGATGCCGACCGCTGCACGGCTGGCGAGGATGGAGAAAGCGGATAAATGGCGCGTTATTTGCTGACCGGCGGCGCCGGATTCTTGGGCATTAACCTGACCCGCTACCTGCTGGCGCGCCAGCACGAAGTCGTCACCCTCGATATTGCCGATTTTGATTATCCCGAACGCGCCCGAATTACCGAAATCACGGGGGACATCCGCGACCGCGCCCTGGTCGATCAAGCGATGGCGGGCATCGACTATGTGGTGCATGCCGCCGCCGCCCTGCCGCTCTATCCCCCCGAAGAGATATTCAGCACCGATATCGAAGGCACGCGCCATGTCATCGACTCGGCTTATCAGCATCAGGTCAAACGTCTCGTTCACATCTCCTCGACTGCCGTTTATGGCATCCCCGACCGACACCCCCTGCTGGAAGATGACCCGCGCATAGGCGTCGGCCCCTATGGCGAAGCCAAAGTCCAGGCGGAAGACATCTGTTTTGAATATCGCGGTAAAGGCATGATTGCGCCCGTCCTGCGCCCCAAGACCTTTATCGGGCCAGAACGGCTGGGCGTTTTCGCGCTCTTTTACGATTGGGCGAAAGACGGCCGCGGCTTCCCCATGCTGGGCGATGGCAGCAACCGCTATCAGCTGCTGGATGTCGAAGACCTCTGCGAAGCCATCTATCAATGCACGCTCCTGGAAGCTGACCTAGTGAATGATACCTTCAACATCGGCGCCAAAGAGTTCACCACCATGCGCGAAGATTATCAGGTCATCCTGGATTATGCCGGCTTCGGCAAAAAAATCACCGGCCTGCCTGCCGAACCTGTCATCCGGCTGCTGGGTGTCTTGGAATCGCTGAACCTTTCGCCGCTTTATAAATGGGTCTACGGGACCGCCTCCAAAGATTCCTTTGTCTCGATTGAAAAAGCGGAAGCCAAGCTGGCTTACCAGCCCAAGTTTTCCAATCAAGATGCCCTCCTGCGCAATTATCAATGGTATCTCGACAATCTGGAGACCTTTGAAAAACGAATCGGCGTCTCGCATCGGGCACCCTGGCGCCAAGGGATTCTTAAACTGGCCAAGCTGCTTTTCTAGGGCAGACCATGAGAAACCTGAGGCAGGGCGGGATAGCCATTCTCGAAGAAGCTCAGAGTCTGTGATGAAAGACCAGCGCATCTATTGCCCAAAATGGCAAAAGCAGTTATAAATAACGTATCGCTCAAGATTCGGGGGACAACCTATGCCTGCCGCTTATATCCTGATTCACCTGAATATGACCGTCGATTTCGCTGATTCGCTCAACGCCATCCGCGCCATTAACGGGGTCGGACGGGCTGACCTGGTGGTTGGGCCCGATGACTGCATCGCTTATATCGAAGCCGATGATACAACGCAGCTTGTGAATACCATACGCGCCATTCGGGGTGTCGCTGGCGTCGATAAAACCGACACGCGCTCGGTCGCCGCCGTATAAAAGCCGACATCCTCTGCACGCGGCGACCCTCATGCCCGTCTGGCGTCTGACACTTTTCATCCTGCTTTTGAGCGCCTGCGCCCCGGCCATCCCGGCGACTGCGCCGCCGCAGCTGGAACACACGCCCGGAGCGTTTGTGGTCGTGACCGACAGGCGCTTTGATGCCGGGCTGTTTCGCCTGGATTATCCAACATCATGGCGCGTCGTCAAAACAAGCATCGCCGCCGCCGATCACCTGCAAGTCGTCTTTGTCGCGCCCGACACCAGCACCATCACCCTGACACAAGTCGACTCGGCCGATGATGAACAGACTGTCAGCCTCGATAACGGCATCATTCTTCAGGTGCGCATCCAGCCGGCCGACAACCGCGCCGCTTCCTTTGCCCCG
>DAOUKA010000131.1:0-4780 GCA_034421915.1 Anaerolineae bacterium | reverse complement strand
GATGTGCTGTCGGCGGCGGACGAATATATCGGCGGGGCGCTGGCGCCAGGCATTCAGCTGGCGCATGATGCGCTGGTCAGCCGCGCGGCACAGCTTCACAAAGTCGATTTGGCGCCGCCGCCGCATCCTATCGGCCGCAATACCATTCACGCCATGCAATCGGGCATCTTCTGGGGTTATGTCGGCATGATTGAGGGCCTGCTGAGGCGCATCATCACACAACTTAACACGGATGACATACAGGTCATCGCCACCGGGGGGCTGGCGCCGATCTTCGCCGAGCATATCCCCCGAATTGACCGCGTTGCGCCCGAACTGACCCTGGATGGCCTGCGTTTGATTTATGAGATGAACCAGCGGCCATAAAAAACACCCCTGCTGGAGGGGCATTCATCAAGCTCCGTAGCTTGGACTTGAACCAAGAACCGATCGGTTAACAGCCGATTGCTCTGCCAATTGAGCTACTACGGAATGCTACTTTAGTATATTATCAAAGTTATTTGCGCCTGTCAAGATTTTTTTTGCCGAATCGCTTGGTTTTTGCGGCGACTATGAGAGACCTGCCCGATGGAAATCCGCCCGCCTGCTGACCGAAAGGAATTTACCGAGTTCTTCCAATTCCCATGGCAGCATTATGCCGCTGACCCCAACTGGGTGCCGCCGCTGCTGTCGATGCGGCGCCGACTGCTGGACAAAGCCCGGCATCCGGCCTGGAAATATATGGATGGCGAGTTTTTCGCTGCCTGGCGCGATGCCCGGATGGTGGGCACGGTCGCCGCGTTCATCAACCATGAACACAATCGCTATCATCAGGAGAATATCGGTTTCTTCGGGGTGTTCGAGACGGTCAACGACCGTGAGGTGGCTGCTGGCTTGCTGGATGCCGCCAGCGAGTGGGTGCGCTCACAGGGGGCGGATGCCATCCGCGGGCCCGCCAACTTCACCACCAACGAGGAATGCGGCCTGCTCATCAAAAACTTCGACAAGCCGATGGTGATGATGCCCTACAATCCGCCTTACTATCAAGAACTGGTTGAAGCCGCCGGCTTCGAGAAGGTGATGGATGTCCATTGCATGTATATGGACAGGGCGCTGATTGAAGCCGGCGATACACTGGCGCGGCTGGAAAAACTGGTCAAACGCGCGGCGCGGCGCGGCGGCATCACGGTGCGTCATTTCAGGGCGCGGCACAAGAAAGCCGAATTTAAGCTGTTCCGCGATATTTATAATGCGGTCTGGATGGAAAACTGGGGATTTATCCCGATGAATGATGAGGAATTAGAGGCTTTGGTGGCTGACCTGGGCATGCTGGTCGAGCCTGAACTGGCGTTTTTTGCCGAGATTGCCGGTGAGCCGGTTGGCTTTGCCCTCTCGATTCCCAATTTCAACGAAGCCTTGCATAGAGCCTATCCGCGCCCGGGCGTCCCGGAATGGTTCACGCTGGCACAGGTTGCCTGGCACTGGAAAGTCCGCAAGGGGATTAAAGGGGTGCGCATGCCATTGATGGGCGTTAAAAAAGAGCATCGCAGCAAGGGGATTGAACTGGCGATGTTCCTCGAATTGATGAAGGCGCTGCTGCCATCCCGGTATGATTATCTGGATTCAGGCTGGATTTTGGAGACCAATCCGCTGATTTCAATCAGCCTCAATCTGGGCAGTCGAATCTATAAAACCCATCGTTTTTATCAGAAATCGCTGGCCAACTAGCGCTCGGCAAACTGGTCGAGGGCTTGTCGGGCCGCGGTGGCGGCGGTGTCTCCGTGCAAGACTTGCATAAG
This sequence comes from Anaerolineae bacterium, assembly GCA_034421915.1. Taxonomy (GTDB): domain Bacteria; phylum Chloroflexota; class Anaerolineae; order Aggregatilineales; family Phototrophicaceae; genus UBA6055. The sequence continues at coordinate 3,002 of DAOUKA010000131.1, read as the reverse complement.
CGCCTCTTGCATGAGGCGGGGCGCTGTGCCGCCCTCGCTCTCCGGGATGGGCAGGATGGCATTGTCGAGCAGTTCCGCAATGAATCTGTCATCGACGCCATCGGGCAAACTGTCCCCCAGTATGGCCTGCTGCGACGGCAGTTGATAAAGCGCCATCGCAAAGCGGGCGTGAAAGTCGGGCTGCATCAGCCATTCCAAGTAGCGAGCCGACAGGGTGCGCCGCGTCAAGTCGGGCGTGACAATCACCCACAGCCAGCCGTCCCGCGTCGAGATGCTGGCGCCATTGGCGGTGGGGATGCCGGCGGCCAGCAGGTTCGGATCCTGCTGCTCCAGCATGGACAGGTATTCGCTGGAGGAAAAAACCGCCAGCAGGAGTTGGTCGGCATGGTTGATAAAGTCGGTCTGGTAGGCGGCGGTGGATTGGTAGGTCAGGACATCGGGCGTAATCAAATCCTGGTCGACAAGCCGCTCATAGAACCCCAATATGCTGCGGAGCGCCGCCTCGTCGATGGACATATCGCCATTATCGGGCGCCAGCCCGCCAGCCGCCAGATATTGCAGATAAAAGGTCTGGTTCAGCCCGTTGGTGCGCCCGGCCGGGAACAGCAGGGAAGCCTGGTTGGCCAGCACATCCTCAAAACTCAAGCGCTTGTCGGCATTGCTGAGCGGCCGGGTATGGACGGTGTGCAGCACTTCAAAAAAGTAAGGCAGGCCATAAAGCGCAACGCCATCTTCCAGGGGAATCTGACCGAACTCCAGGGCGCTGCCGAGTTCATTGATGAGCGATGAAGAGAACAGGGTCTCCATGGATTGCAGATATTGTCTGGCGTGCGCGGGCGTCAAATCGCGGCGGCGAATCAGCGTGATGTCGGGCAGGGCGCCCGGCGCGACTTCGCTTCCGGAGCGGATTGTGGACATAATGCCGCCTATCGTACCCACATCCTTGATTCGATATTCGACAGCGAGATTGTTGCGGCTGGAAAAAACCTGCGTATGTTCGCGCAGCAATTGAAAGACTTCGCTGGATTCATCGGCAATCAGGGGCGCCGGGATCCAAACCTTTAACGGCCGCGGGGCGGCCATCAAACCTTGCGGCGGGGCATCCTGCGCCCGCAGTGAAAAGGTGAACAGACACAGGCTGCAAATCAATATGAGCGCAAAGCGAACCATCACCGAACTCCTCCATCGTGCCTCATCCTGCCCATTTTACCGCACTCGCTTGACAGCAGCCAGACCGCTCGCAAATGCGTTCAGAGCTTGAGGCGCGCCATCACCTCTGCTGGCGTATGAGCTATGGAAATCATGCCTTCGTAGCCGCTGCCCAGATAAGGGCTGGCCTGCAAGGCGCGGACAAGCCCCTGCCACAGGCTGCCATAACAGACAAAGGGGCGGGTTGGTATGCCGCCGATTCGCATCAATTCCCAAGTCTCGGCAATCTCGTGCAAGGTGCCGACTCCGCCCGGCATCGCCAGATAGGCATCGGCATTTTCCACCATATACAGCAGTCGGTCGCGCAATTCTTGATAATGGATGATTTCTTTGATATAAACATTCGGCTTCAGTTGATAGCGCTTGCCAATCTGGTCGGTCGTTACGCCAATCACATGCCCGCCGGCTTCGTTCGCGCCTTTGCTGATGGCTTCCATAATGCCATGATAACCGCCAGTCATCACAGTCCAGCCAGCTTCAGCCAGCCCTCGCCCAATGGCGACGGCGCTTTGATAGATGGGTTCTTGCGGGCGAACCTGCGAACTGCCGTAGACGGTGATGATTTTCATTTTTCCTCATTATTCATGATGCCAGCAGCCAATGATAACTCCCAAAGTATATCAGACTCCTGAAAGAAGTCGTCAACCCCCTGATATTTGGGGGAACTTTTGGCGGATTTTAGCGTATAGTATGAATAGACGGATAGATTCAAAAGGAGAGAGCGATGCTCAGGAAATGTTTGGTTTTGATGGCGCTGGTCATGCTGCTGATGCCTCTGGCAGGCGCGGGCGCACAGTCGGATGACCAGAGTATGGATTACTGTGCGATAACAGCCGAGCCGGACTGTCAGATTCTGATGAAGAATGAAGCGGTGATGGCGGAAGTTCACGCGGTTGCCTTTAATATGGGCATGTCACTTCATCTGCTAACCCCCACCGAAGGGGACGACATTCACATGCTGCTGACGGGGGACGGAAGTTTCGCTGTCAATCCGGAAGCGGCCAGCGCCCTGGAAAGCATGGAAGGGATGGATGCGGCCGATGCGGCGGCGATGATGGCGATGGTGGACAGCCTGCTGACGGGTATCGAAGGGGAGCTTGCCTTGCTCTCGACGCAAACCATCACCGACCACACAGGCGCGGAGGAGGTATTCACGACTCCGATTAACATGGTGATGGAAAATGGCGTCTATGCCCTCGATACGGCAGCGATGGGCGAAGACATGGCCGGCATGGAGGGCATGGCGTGGTTTGGCCTTGACCTGACGGGCGCGGTCGAATCCATGATGGAAGACCCCGACTTCGCTTCCATGTTGGATATGGAAAGCGACATGAGCGGCATGATGGACATGGATTACAGCGAACTGGCCGAGGCCATGACGATTACCCGCTTGCCCGACGAGGAGATCAATGGGGCAGCGGTGGCTGTCTTTGATACCGCGATTGATTACGATGCGATGCTGGGGATGTTCGATTTGGCGGCGATGTATGCCATGATGGGGCTTGAGCAGGAACAGGCTCATGCCACCAGCGAAAGCCTCAAGGATGCTGTAATTACTGTGCGCGAGCATATCGGTCTGGAAGATTTCTACACGTACAGCATCGCGGTCTTTATGGATGACGACATTGCAGTCGAGGATATGGACTCGCTGTTTGTGTCGCTCACCTTCTCGCTGGATCTGAGTGACTTCAATGCGCCGGTTGATGTTGAAATACCGGAGGATGCGGTCATCCTGCCTTATGGCATGATGATGGCCATGAACTCGAACTAGGTGCCAAAATTTGACGGGCAGG
>DAOUKA010000130.1:0-14277 GCA_034421915.1 Anaerolineae bacterium | reverse complement strand
CGAAGTCCATGCCGTAATTCAGCGCCTGACGAACGCGAACATCACCGAGAATAGGATGATGTCCCTGGTCGATGGGGTTGCCGTCTTCATCAAGGCCGTCTTGCGGGTTGTTAGGGTCGGCAGTATTGAGCGAGAGGAAACGGATGGTGCCAGCCGGGGTTTCAAAGATCTGGAACTCGCCGGCTTGACCGCGCATCTTGACATCGTCGCGGTTTGCCTGTGGCACACTGTCGACGAAGGTCAACTCGCCAGCAAAGAATTGTTCCATTTGGACAACCTGGTCGGTCACGACTTTGTAGATCCAGCCTTCGGGAATAACAGCCTCCATTTCGGCTTGGGTAAAATCGGCATTGCCGAGCAAGGTGGTTTGTTCGCCGGGGCGGAAGTTGGAAAAGACAAATGTTTCGCCACCGGTAACCTGTGGATTGAGGTTGTAGTCGATTTCTCCCATATCGGCATAATTATCGCCAAAGACTTCCGAGAAGATGTGGGCAGGTACGGGATAGACTGGACTAAGCGTGTTAATCAGTGTGCAGTTGGCTTCGTCAAAAATGATGGTCAGGGTATGGTCATCGACCACTTCGTAGCTGACAACACGATCCATCAGTTCTTGACGCGGGGATGTGGTTTCGCCGCTGAGGGTAGCATCGAGGAACCAAGCAACATCATTGGCAGTGATAGGCACGCCATCGCTCCACACCATGTCATCACGCAAGTGGAAGGTGTAGGTTACACCATCTTCCGCGATATCCCAGCTTTCAACCAGCGCTCCCTTGGCGCCACCGATATACTGAACGGTTTCGGAATCGATGCCGATGAAATCAGGGAACATGCGGTTGATGACATCATAAGAGGTGCCATCGTTGGCGATGATTGGGTTGAAAGTTGTGGGATCGTCACCAAAATTCGGCTCAATAATGGGAGCGCCGCTCCCAAAATCCTGCGCCGCTGCTGGCATGATGAGAACAGCGACAACTGTCAGCAACAGGCTGATAGTTACAATACGTAGAAGTTTGTTCATTGGTGTAACACTCCTTATATCTGTATTTATAAAGTAATCACGGTAAAGCAGTTTGATTGAACTGCATATTTATTTTAACAGCGATTTGATTAAAAACCAAATTCGGATAGTGATGGTACAGAGAAAACAAATAACACTCATCAAACAGTACATTACAATAGTCAACAGCAATGAGCATGAGTCAAAGGGTCTTAATAGTTTATAAGAGCTCATTCTGCCTTCCGTTGAACTGCCACCAAAAGATAAAATGTCTTATAAAAATTCGGTTAAGTTTGGTCAATATGCACCAAGCGACCGCTTGATTCTTACCCAGTATGCCTCAAGTTACCGCCTTTAGTCTCCTCCTATTTTATAATAATCGGAAGCATCTTATAATGATTGGAAAGCCAAGCGCAAACAGGAAGCAGACTGAACTTTGACGAACCCACTTGCAAATCATCAGTCGGCAGTTATCACCCAACCACTTGACAAAAAAATCTGGCTTGAGGGCATCGCCGGCAGTGGCAAGACCAGCACTGGAGTAGCGCGTTTGCTGCACCTGCTGGAACGCGGCGTCCCTGCCGAATCGATTCTGGTCTATGTGCCACAGCGAACGTTGGCGCAGCCCTATCTGTACGCCTTGCGGCAGGACAAGCGGCATCGCGGCGGACAAGCCACCATTCATACTATCGGCAGCCTGGCATTAAAGATGGTAGAAACCTTTTGGTTTCTTATCTCACAGCAGGCGGGCTTCAAACATCCGCATGATTTACCGAATTTCATCAGTCTTGAACTGGTGCAGTATTTTATGACACGCGCCATTGAGCCGCTGGTCAATGAGCGCGATTATTTCAACAGCGTTCGGATTAATCGGGCGCGGCTTTACAGTCAAATCGTCGATAATATGAATAAAGCCGCCCTGGTTGGCTTCCCGCTCCAGGAGATTGCGGTACAGCTGAAATCGGCATTGGGCGCGGGTGTGGAGCAAGAGCATATTTATGAAGATGCGCAGAGTTGTGCCTTGGCATTTCGTCAATACTGCCTGGAACATAACCTACTTGATTTTTCCTTGCAGGTGGAGGTCTTCCTCAAGCATCTCTGGTCTTTGCCGCAGTCTCGTGATTATCTGCGGCGGCGGATTAAACATCTTATCGCTGATAATATCGAAGAAGATACGCCAGCCTCGCATCGTTTGCTGACGGAATTGCTGTCAACTTGCGATTCTGCCTTGGTCATCTACGACCGCGATGCCGGTTTCAGGCGTTTTTTGGGTGCCGATGCGGATCATGCTCGTCGTCTGCGGGAGCATTGCGATATCGATAAGCAATTTACCGCTACTTTTGTTATGTCAGATGAACTCCACGCACTCGGCTTGAACTTGGCCTCTCGGTTGGGTGAGGAAGTTGATGGTTCTGAAGTCAACCCACAGGCGGCATTCATCACAGAGGCACATCGTTATCATCCACAAATGGTGAACGGGGTTGTCGCTCAAATCGACTCACTTGTCAGCCAGCAGGGCGTGCCTCTCAATGAGATTGTGGTGCTAGCGCCCTATGTATCCGATGGCTTGCGATTCGCTTTGGTCGAGGGTTTGGCCGCCAAGGGAATAAGAGCGCATTCACATCGCCCCTCGCGGGCGCTGCGAGATGAGCCAGCTGCCCGCACGTTGCTGGCATTTGCGCGTCTGGCTCATCCACACTGGGAGATGCCGCCGCCACCCTTCGATGTCGCCTTGGCGCTGATGACTGCGATTGACGGACTTGACTTAATTCGCGCCAGGCTGCTGACCGAAATTGTATATCGCCAAGGATGCTTGCATCCCTTTGCCGATATTCAGGACGCAGCGCAAAATCGAATCACCTATGAATTTGGCGAACGTTATGACCGTCTGCTCGCCTGGCTGAGCGGTTATGTCGCCGGTGAAACCATCCCAGCCATTGATTTATTTTTTCAGCAGATATTTGGTGAGTTGTTATCGCAGGCGGGTTTCGGCTTCTATCGTGACTATGATGCCAGCCATACCGCTATGAATCTGGTGGATTCGGCTCGCAACTTTCGCTGGGCCTTGGATTTTATCCGCAGCTATGGCGAGGATATTGACCTGGGCAAGGATTATGTTCAGATGGTGGATCGGGGTGTAATTGCCAATTTTTATCTGCGCAACTGGGTGCTGGATACCGAAGACAGCGTGCTGATTGCGCCAGCATATACCTTCTTGCTGAGCAATAGGCCGGTAGATTATCAATTCTGGCTTAATATCGGCAGTGAAGGCTGGTCGCGCCGTTTGTATCAGCCCTTGACCCATCCCTACGTTTTGAGTTTGGGATGGCAGCTGGGCGAAACCTGGGAAGACGAGGACGAGCACCGAACCAATCGCCAAATTCTCAGCCGTCTGGTATTGGGTTTAACGCGCCGCTGTCGGCGGGCGATTTATCTAGGGTATAGTGAACTCAACGAAAATGGTTATGAACAGCGCGGCCTGCTACTGGAAACGATTCAAAGCCTGCTGCGCCGCATCGCCCAGGATGAACGGCATGTTTAAGCCACGACCCAAACAGCAGGAAGTGCTGAATTACAAGCAGGGCTACATGGGTGTGGCAGCAGTTCCCGGCAGTGGCAAAACTGCAACCTTGTCGTATCTGGCGGCGAAATTGCTAACAGAAACTGATTTAGAGGATGGGCAGGAAATCCTGATTGTCACACTGGTCAATTCGGCAGTGGCAAACTTTGCTCGGCGGGTCAACGAGTATATCCGAGCCGATGGTTTGCTGCCCGGCTTTGGCTATCGGGTGCGCACCTTGCATGGACTGGCAAATGACATCTTGCGGCAAAAGCCAACGATAGCCAGCGTGGACGAAAACTTTATTATTGTGGATGAACGCGAAAGCAATGAAATCCTCACGGATGCTGTTGAAGCGTGGATCCGCAGCCATCCCGATGAGATCGAACTTTATGTGGCATCGGAACATATCAACAACGCAAAGATTCGGAATGAAAGCTGGAAAAACATTGTCACCGAGACCGCCAGGGTGTCAATTCGTCAGGCGAAGGATGAACTTCTGTCACCGAGCGACCTGTACGATTGTCTGGAAAATCACGCGGGCGAACTTGGGCTGGCGCGGATGTGTGCGGACATTTATGCGGATTATGAACGCGCTCTGGCCTATCGCGGGGCGGTTGATTTTCAGGATTTGATTCGCTTTGCACTGGAAATCCTGCGGCGCGATGAATCTTATCTGGCGGCACTGCGCCATAAGTGGGTGTACATTCTGGAGGACGAAGCGCAGGACAGCAGCCGATTACAGGAAGATATTCTGCGGCTGCTAGCGAGGGAAGGGGGCAACTGGGTGCGAGTTGGCGACCCTAATCAGGCGATTTTCGAGACCTTTACTACCGCCGACCCCAAGTATCTGCGCGATTTCATTCAATCCGAAGCCGTCATCGGACGCGAATTACCCAACTCCGGGCGCAGCACCCGCAGCATTCAAAAACTGGCGAATTATCTGATTGAATGGTCGCTAAGACATCCCCATCTAGCCATCCGCGATCGCGAACCTTTAAGCCTGCCCTATATTCAGCCAACCCCCAAAGGCGACCCACAGCCCAATCCCAAAGATAATAAATGGAATGTGGTTCTGCATCCCGAAGGCTTCAATCACAGGCAGGAGGCATGGACTGTCGCGGAGTCTTGCAGGCGCTGGCTGGCTGAGCATCCGAGCGAGACGGCGGCGATTTTGGTGCCGCGCAACACACGCGGAGCAGAGATTGTCAAGCTGCTGCGCGAAAAAGAGATTCCCTATGTCGAGAATCTCAACAGCACCTCCTCAACCCGCGCTGTGGTCGGCTCTCTAACGCGGGCGCTGGAATATCTGGCAGATCCCAAAGACGCAAAACGCCTGGCAAAGCTCTATCAGGTATGGATGCGGGACTATCGTCATGACCCCTCTGCATTGGCAGGTATCCGCGAGGTGGTCAAAAAGCTGGGCAAGATTGGCCATGTGGAAGATTATGTGGCGCCGCGTTTGTCCGACTGGCTTGAAGAACACCTGGCTGCCGTGGATGATGATGCGCTTTATGACCACCTTCAGGACTTCCGCAGCCGCGTTGGGGCTTGGCTGCGTGCAGCCGAACTGCCGATTGACCAACTGATACTGACGGTCGCTGGCCATATTTTTACTGAAGCGAGCGATATTGCCATCGCGCACATGATAGCATTGCATCTGTCGCGGCTGGGCGAGACCCATCCACAGATGCGACTGCCGGAATTTGCCGATGAACTTTATGATATTGCCAATAATCGGCGCAAGTTTGCCGGCTTGGGTGATGACGAAAGCCAGTTTGACCCGGATGCGCACCAGGGCAAAGTCACTGTGACGACCATACACAAGGCAAAAGGGCTGGAATGGGACCGCGTGTATTTGATTTCGGTCAACAATTATGATTTTCCCTCTGCTGACCCACATGACAGTTTTATCGGTGAAAAGTGGTTTATCCGCGACAGTCTTAATCTTTCGGCGGAGGCTTTGGCACAACTCCATGCGCTCCGCAGTGGTGAGACTTACGATGAGGGCGAGGCAACCCTTGCCGCGCGAATTGACTATGCTGCTGAACGTTTGCGGCTGTTATATGTTGGCATCACCCGCGCCCGCAAGGAACTGATTATCACCTGGAATAACGGACGCGGTGAAGCGACCGAAGCCATGGCTCTGATTGCATTAAGAACCTTCTGGGAAAAGGAGTTGTCCCAATGAGTGCTGCACAGTTGCCAAACGTGCTGCCGAATGATTTCACCTTGAGTCAGAGCAGTTTGCAAGATTATGTCGATTGTGCCCGGCGTTTCAAGCTGCGCTATATCGAGGGGCTGCGTTATCCGGCGCTTTCGGTGCAAGATGCGCTGGCACAGGAGGAGCGACTGCGACAGGGCGCCCGCTTCCACAAGGTGGTGCAGCAGCATCTGCTGGGGGTGCCAGCGGATGTGCTGGCGCGATCGCTGGATGATGATGCCAAACCTGCCGAATGGTGGCAGACATTCATGGATTTCGGCTTGACAGGCTTGCCGCAGCAGCGCCATGCCGAAACCACATTGCAGACCTACTTGGGCGATTATCGCCTGATTGCAAAATATGACCTGCTGGCTATTGACCCGCAGGGACAAGCGGTTATCGTCGATTGGAAAACTTCAGCGCACACGCCATCAAGGCGCAGCTTGAAAAGCCGATGGCAAACCACCGTCTATCGCTATGTGCTGGCGCAGGCAGGTGCGCATTTGTATGGTGGGGACATACCGCCAGAAAAAATCCGCATGATTTATTGTTTTGTCGCGCTTGGGGGAAAGCAAATCACATTCGATTATTCCGAGCCGCAAATGCAGGCCGACGAAGCGAATTTGCTTAACCTGATTGGAGAAATTGAAGCAGCGAACCTGTTTCCCTTAACCAGCGAGGAAAAGCGTTGCCGTTATTGTTGCTTCCGTTCGCATTGCAATCGTGGTGACCGCGCCGGGAAATGGGTCGGCTCTGAACTGGACGATGAGCCGCTGGATGAGGAAGATTTTGAGATTGATTTTGACCAGATTGCTGAGATTGAGTTTTAATCAAGGGTCGCTATGGAAATTGGCTGTGCCCGCGAGTGGGATGGATGATGCCTGAATGGCTGGAGCCGCAGGCGATAGAGGTCGCTAATAGTCTGCGAGAAGCGGTCGGCGGACACCCGCTTATCTGTCAGCATTTGACGCGCCGGGGCATAACGACCGCCGATGCTGCCAAACGATTCCTGTCGGCAGAGTATTATACGCCTGCCTCCGCGAATGAATTGCCAGATATTGACCCTGCGGTGGAACGGCTGAAGCGGGCGATTCGACAAAAAGAACAGATTCTGATCTGGGGCGACTTTGATGTCGATGGTCAGACTGCGACTGCACTCCTGGTATCGGCATTGCAAAAGCGCGGCGCAGAGGTCGACTATCATCTGCCGAACCGCTTGCGCGAAGGGCATGGCATCCATTTGGAAAAGCTCAAAGCCTACCTCGATGGCGGGATAGAGCTTGTACTGACCTGCGATACAGGGGTGAGCGCACACGAAGCGGTGGATTATGCCGCAGGGCGCGGCGTCGATATGGTGGTGACTGACCATCATGCGTTGCCGTCGGAATTGCCATCCGCCTTAGCGGTTGTTAATCCGCGCCGCCTGCCCGAAGGGCATCCGCTAAGCGAATTGCCGGGGGTTGGCGTCGCCTGCAAGTTAGTCGAGGCATTGTATCCGGTCGAAAGCACCGATTTTCTCCATGATTTGGTCGCCTTGGGCATCGTTGCTGATGTCATGGTGCAGGTTGACGATACCCGTTATCTATTGCAGCGTGGTCTGGAGCGGCTGCGAGAGAATCAGCGTTTGGGATTGCGGGCCATCCTGGAACGCGCTGACATTCCTCCAGTTGAGGTCAACGAGGGGCATATCGGCTTTTCACTGGCGCCACGTTTGAATGCGCTGGGGCGTTTGAGCGATGCTAATCCCGCGGTCGAACTCTTAATGACGCAAGATTGGGAACGGGCGCGGATTTTGGCGAATAATCTGGAAGGCTTGAACGCGCAGCGAAAATTTTTGTCGAATCAAGTGTATCAATCGGCAGTGGCACAAATCGAGAATGACCCTTCCTTGCTGGAATATGCGGTCATTGTCCTCAGCCAGCCCGATTGGCATACTGGCGTGATTGGCATTGCCGCCAGCCGTCTGGTGGAACGATATGGTTGCCCGGTGGTGTTGATTGCGACGCCGAATGAGATTGGGCGTGGGTCGGCGCGGTCGCTGGCTGGGCTGGATATTACCGCCGCCTTTGAGCAAGTGCGCCAGCACATCATACACTATGGCGGGCATAGCATGGCAGCGGGCTTGAGCTTGCCGACAGAGCAGATTTTTGACTTTCGGCGCTCCTTGTCGCAGGTCCTGCGGCGTATGGGCGGCGGGCTTGAGATGAAGCCGACTTTGACGATTGACGGATATTTGGAGTTGCCCGATATTTCACTGGAATTGACCCGCGATATTGAAAGACTGGCACCTTTTGGCAATGGCAATCCGCTACTGACACTGGCGACACGAAATCTCAAGGTTGTCAGTCACTCGCAGCTGGACCGCCGCGGTGAGCATCTGCAACTCCGCATCCAGGATGAGAAAGGGCATCGCCAACGGGTGATTTGGTGGGGTGGGGCAGGGCAGGATGTACCAGAGGGACCATTTGACCTCGCCTATACCCTCCGCAGCAGCAGCTACCGCGGTCAGCGGCAGGTCTTGCTGGAGTGGCGCGATTATCGACAGCTGGCGATAACCATGCCAGCGCTCCGCAGCGCATCGGATGACTTTGAGCTTATTGACCTGCGCCAAAGCGCCCAGCCACAGGTTGATTTGGCGACTGCGCTGGCACACTATCCCGATGCGCTGGTTTGGTCAGAAGTGACAACATCAGCAGCGGGTGTCAATCGGCTCAATCTGGTCGAAAGCGAAACCTTGATTGTCTGGACAGTCCCGCCGTCCGCAGCGATTTGGTCGACAGGATTGGAGAGGGTTAATCCGATGCGTTTGATTCTCTTTGGGATGCGGCCGGATACCGAAACTAGAGCCAGATTTATGGCGCGTTTGGTCGCTTTGATCAAATACGCCCTGAACCGGGCAAGGGGCGTGGTGCGACTGGAGACCCTGGCAGCGGCGATGGGACACCGTGACAGGACTGTTCGGTGTGGTTTACAAGTGCTGCGGGCATTGGGCAGACTTGATTATCAACTGCGGGAGGCAGGCGAATACCAGCTGTCCCTGCCAAGCGAATCGCTGAGAGACAGGTCGGATGGCTTGCAAGAGCGGCTCGATTTGCTTCTGCGCGAGACACGCGCCTATCGCAATTATTGGCTGACCATGCCGATGCAACGGCGACAGTCTGGAGAAAGAGACAAAAATGGGATTTGAACAATCGGTAGCCTGGTGGTGTTTTGAACGTGAAGATATTGACGCGCCTGATTTGCTCGATACGGTCAAAGCTGTCGGCTATTCGGGAGTGGAATTGGCACCAGTGGATAAGTTTCAAATGGTGCGTGATGCGGGTTTGAAAATAGTGGCTGACCGCCTGTTTGCAAAGATTGAACAGGGCATCAACAACACCAAGTATTGGGACACTATCAAGCGTCAGGCGGAAAAGAACCTGAAGCTGGCGCAGCAGTGGGACATTCCGAATCTGATTGTTTTCAGTGGCAACCGCGCCGGGGTGGATGATGAAACTGGCGCCGAGAATGCCATCAAACTGCTGGAACAGCTGGCGGCGGATGCGGAATCAGATGACGTAACGCTGGTATTGGAATTGCTGAACAGCAAGGTCGATCATCCTGATTATATGGCTGACCATACCGACTGGGGCGTCAAGGTGGTGTCGGCAGTTAATTCGCCCAAGGTCCGCTTGCTCTATGACATTTATCACATGCAGGTGATGGAGGGGGATGTCATCCAGACTATCCGCGACAACCATCAGTGGTTTGCGCATTATCACACGGCTGGGGTGCCAGGGCGCCATGAGATTGACGAAACGCAGGAGTTGAATTATCGCCCGATTTGTCAGGCAATCGCGGCGGCTGGCTACAGTGGCTATGTGGGTCAGGAGTTTATCCCGACTAGTGATTGGAAAGCAGCGCTGCGTCAAGCCTATGATGTCTGCAACATCAACGGCTTGACATGAAGCGGAAGCTGGGGCGCAGTCGGCGCTGCTTTTTTTGGTATTCCTGCAGCAGAGCGATGCCGCTCACAATGATGACCATGCCGACCAGCATGGTAGTGGTGATTTCTTCTCCCAGCACAAGTACACCACCAATCCCAGCAACAATCGGCACAACATAAGTCGCCATGACAGCTGGCGTTGCCCCGAAGCGCTTGATGTTATAGAAGGACAGCATCAAGCCCATGAAAGTGCCGACAATCGCAGTATAAAACAACCCGAAAAATCCAACTTCATTGACCGCGCTCATGTCAAAGCCGACCGTCAGTAGCGAGAAGGGCATCATAACGATTCCAGCCGAAAAGATGCGGATGCTGGCGACATCGTAGGCATCATAGCCCTGAAGATATTTGCGGGCATAGATAATCATCAGCGAGCTAAATATCATCCCAATGCTGACTAGAATGTAACCAGTCGGAACGGCTTCGTCGATATCGGGCAGGCCATTCTCGCCGCTGACCGCCAGCAAAGCAGCGCCGCCTAATGCCAGGGCAACACCGACGATTTTGCGCCAACTCAAGAGTTCATCCGGCAAGATAAAATGCGCCAGAATAACGGTCAGCGCTGGCGCTGTCGTCAGCAGCAAGGATGAGACGCCACTCGATTGATACTGGAGTGATGAAACCACGCAGGTCATCGGGACAGCTGTGCCGAATACGCCCAGCAGGCTGGCACGTTTCCAGAGTTCTGGGTCGCGCGGCACGCGGCGCCCGGCAATAAGCCAATAGATCACCAGCGAAATCAGACTGGCGATAATCATTCGCAAGCCGATATAGGTGGTGGGGTCATACTGCCCAATGCTGAAACGTGATGCGACAAGTGAAGAGCCAAAGAAAAAGCCGAGCAGGATGATATGTGGAAGCGCTTTGATGCTCAAAGGGGAATATCCTCGAATAGGCTGTCAACGCACTGAAGTATAGCACATACCTGTGCCGTACAAAAGATTTTTTGAACGATATTTTACATTCGTGATTTGTGCGGTGTGTCAGGCTGGGGGTTATCTTGTTTTGTTGAATAATTAACCCTATAGAAATACAGATATAATTGGTTTAATATATCCTGCCATTTTTCATTTGCGGCAAATGTGTCGGGCAGTGCAAACTCGATTCTGCCCCTGCCCGACAGTAATGGTGATTTACATGCTGCTTAAGGCTGCCAACTGCCTTCAACAAGGACATCCTCCCGAATTACACAAACTTATGAATTTGTAAAAAACTGCATTATGTAGTAATTTTAATCGTAATGAGAAATCTTGGAAAGGAACCGCCTATTCATCATGTTGAACGCCTCGTTTATTTCTCTTGAAGGTTTTGATTATTTTGCTTGGATGGAGTCCTATTATGAACAAGAAAGTTGGCAATTTCTCGCGCCGTGATTTTTTGAGGGCAATGGGGGCATTGTCCACCGGGTTGGCAGCGCATCCCCTGCTCTTCAATAACATCAAGACACTGGCACAAGATGTTCCCAGTCATTCGCCAATCACCATTCTTATTAACGATTCGCCCTGGTTCCCTGGCTTTGCCGCTATGGTAGAGCTTTACACCGAAATCACTGGCAACCAGATTAATCTCGATGTAACGCCCTTCCCTGGTATGCTTGATAAAACACGCAATGCGACCCAAGCTGACGAAAGTGAATACGATGCCGTTGCCATCACGGAACAAAACATTCCTTTCTTCTATAATTCCGGGTTGCTAAAGCCAATTCTCGATATCGACTCAGATTATGTACTGGACGACAACATAATCAGTTATGGTCATGCCGCTCGCTGGGATGCCGACATCGGGATTAACGGTCCCAACGGAACGCTGCTCGGGATCCCGATTAACGGGAATATCCAACTGTATTATTATCGCCGTGACCTGTTTGAAGCGTCGGGCATCGAGCCGCCCAAGACCTTCGACGAAATGGAAGCTATCGCCGAGCAGCTGGGTAATCCGCCGCGTATGTTTGGGAATGCCAATCGCGCTAATCCGATTTGGTGGGAGTTCGGCGCTTATGTCGATTCATACGGCGCGGAATATGTCCGCCTCGAAGATGACGGCACCTGGTCAGTCGGATTTGACCGTCCTGAAGGACTGGAAGCAGTTAAAAGGTGGCTCAGGCTGGGTCGCACCTGGGCACCACAAAATTTCGCTGATCTGGGTCAAGGGGATTTGTTGGCTTTGATGGCCAGCGGTCGGCTGGCACAAGTGCATATGGTCGGTGCCGCGGCCCCCAACTATGATGACCCCGAACAATCGATTGTTGGTGGCAAGATGGGCGCTACTGTTGTGCCGGGTGTTACTGCCGAAACACGCTCGCCAAGAACTGGCATGTGGGTCATGTCGCATCCAAATAACCTGCCAACAGAACGCGCGGCGGCCGGGCTTGAATTTGTCAAGTGGCTGACCACCAAAGACAACCAGGTTGCCTATGCTAAAGCCGGTGCGATTCCGGTTCGTCAGGATACCTATGAAGAACTCGCTGCTGACGACCTTGTTGGCTGGTGGACAAGTGCCTTTGCCGAAAGCACGCCCTTCCTCAAGCCAGAGACGCGTTTGCCAGAAACCCCTCTGATTCGGGACAGTGTGACTACCCGCATGGCACAAGCCTATGTTGATGAGATTTCTGCCGAAGAAGCCGTCGAATTGATGGCAGGGGAAATCCGCACTGTCATGGAAGATGCCGGGTATGATGTTTCATAATCGGGACATCTGATTCTGTTAAGCGAATCATCCATAGCCCCAGGCTGGCTGCATTGGGGCTATGTTATACCCAAAGGTATGGTCTCATGCACGAAGAAAAGCAAGCACGAAGCGGGGTCGGCGAATGAGAGCCATAGAATCAGGTTTTACAAACAGAAAGAATCGCAGTTTCAGGATGATTCTGTTTGGTCAGGGAAGTTTCAAATACTGGTCTCTGGCCCCTCTTGTGGCTGTATTGTTTATTTTTACCGCCTTACCGATTTTTCAACTGCTGCAAATGAGTGTCTCCGAGCTTGAGTTTGTTGAAGGCGAGCTTGTCTCCGAGTTTGTTGGCTTGGGACACCTGGATAATCTGGCAAAAGACCCGATTGTCGGGATAGCTATCAAGAATACGCTGGTCTTTGTTATCGCGGTCGTGTTGATAGAGACTTTTACCGGCTTCGTCCTGGCAGTCGCCATCAGCCGTACTAAAACCCTGTCGGTCTTATATCGAAGTGTGGTGATTATCCCGCTATTGATACCACCAGTGGCAATCGGAACGATGTGGTCTTTAATGTACGACTTCAACTATGGATTATTTACCACCATTTTGATTAGTTTGGGCGTGACCAACCCGCCCCTCTGGACGGCGGACCCGGATTTGGCGCTCATATCTGTCATTATTGTGGATGTCTGGCATTGGACGAGTTTTATGTTTCTGATTATGTTAGCGGGAATTGAATCAATCCCGCCATCATTGCTCGAAGCCGCCCGTGTTGATGGCGCTAACGAGATGAGCATAATTCGCCGCGTCATTTTACCGATGATGGCGCCAACCATTTTGGTCGCCATGCTGTTAAGAACCATTTTGGCTTTCAAAGTCTTTGACCAGATTTTCGTACTGACATCGGGCGGACCGGGAACAGCCACGCAGGTGATCAGTATGCACATCTACAAGGTCTTCAGCGAACAGTTTCGCCTGGGATATGCCGCCTTCCTGTCGCTCATGGTAGCGGGATTTATGACTATCTTTGTTGCGTTCTACCTTTGGGCAAGTCGTGTTGTACGGAGGCGGCTGGAATGAGAAAAAGAACCTTGTCAAAAGCCGTGCTTAATCTGGCTTTGCTCATGGTAGTGTTTATCATCCTGTTTCCCGTTTTTTATATCGTACAGACCTCGCTCAAGAGTACCGCCGATGTCTACAGTGGCGCCTTCTTCTTTGAGGCGAAAACCACCAATTATGAAGAAATTTTCACTGGGAGTCGCAGTAACTTTGCCGAACTGACACGGAACAGTCTGATAGTCGCTTCTGGCGTTGCCGTCATTTGCGGTGGCATCGGCTCGCTGGCAGCTTATTCCATATCGCGGCTGAACTGGCCTCGCTGGGTGACAGGGAGCATCTTGGTGTGGCTGCTATTCATCAATATGATGCCGCCCATTGTTTTTGTGTCGCCCTATTACTTGTGGGCACGGGCGACCGGCATTTATGATACACCTGCTGCGGTGATTATGGCACATGTGATTCTCAATATGCCGCTGGCAGTCATTATGATGATGAATTTCTTTGCCGAAGTTCCAAAGGAGCTAGAAGAGGCGGCGGTCATTGATGGCTGTACCCAGTGGCAGGCATTTGCCCTGGTGATTTTGCCCATCGTACGTCCCGGCCTGGCGGCGATGGCGGTGCTGGTCTTTGTCTTTAGCTGGAAGGAATTTTTATTCGCCCTCACATTAACCACCACCAGCGCCGGGCGGACCATTCCAGTGGGAATTGCCAACTTCGTCCAGGAATTCAACATCCGCTATGGTGAAATGGCAGCGGGGTCATTTGTTGCCATGATTCCGGCACTCGTTCTGGTTTTGCTGGC
>DAOUKA010000129.1:0-1664 GCA_034421915.1 Anaerolineae bacterium | reverse complement strand
CAGTCCATCCCACAAAATGGGGTTCGGCTGCGGGCTGTCCTTGCGGCGCACCGCCCTGCAATTCAGCCTGCTTCGCCCAATAGCCCCGCTCCCAATCCGCATCCGTCGTGCAAACCCAGCCTTCATAGCACTTGTTGTCACTTTGCTGTTGTGCTGGCGCTGCTGGTTGTGCCGGTGCTGGCTGTGCTGGTGCGGCTGGCTGTGCTTGCGATACACGGGTCAGGCGACCCAATATCCAGCCCGTAAGATTGCCAGCTTGCACGTTGTACCAGGTCGTGCCGCCGCCGTATGCCGATTGTGCGCTGCCCAGTACAGTCATAGCCGTACCGCGGTTAAGCGTAGCGACAATCGAACATCCTTGCTGAGATGTGCCAGCGCAGCTGCGGATATTCGAGTTGTAGACAGCCTCTCGAACTTCCTGCGCTTGTGACATGCTGATAATCAGAAACGATATCAGTACCGCGAATATCATTGACCACTTACTCATTCTGTACCTCCAACCCTTCGGATAAATCCCATTAAAGAAAATGCTTAAGCGTTCCAAGCGGCTTTTGTATGAGGTATACTGAATAGCGAAAACCACAGAGGTTTTCACTATTTGGTAGTTTCCTGTGGCATATTGAGGCCTGACAACCGACTGCCACAGGAAACCTCTTCAAAAAGCCTTGAACGGCTCGATAAAATGTTACTTTATTTTTGTCTGCTCTGCAAGTGTTTTGGCTGAATTCGGCATATTTGCCACCCAATGATTTTGATGCGATTGTCCTGATTGATCTGGCAGCTTTGATGAAATATCATCACAAACGCGCTAAGATAGGGATAATGCTTACCAGCCTTTAAGGAGTCCCCATGTCAAGCGCCGACCGCCTGCAACAATTTCAGGAACTGTTGGCTGATTATGCCGCCCTCGCCTTCTTTCCCATATCGTCTGACCTGCAATATCTGACCGCAGTGCCGCGCGATGTCCCCAATTACGGACATAATATCCATCCTGGCGATTGGCTGGAAGGCGTCTGGATTACTCCGCAGCACGCTCCCGTCTTGCCTTTGCCGCGGATGACTGCCGAGTTTGGCGGCTTGAGCCGATTGGACAATATCGATATTCGCGTTCTGGGGGATTGGGATGAACCAGCTGTGATGCTCAAGAAAATCCTTGATGATTTCAAGCTGCCTGACCAGCCCCGCGTGGCGATTAGTGATTTTACCCGCGGCGAGACCATTTCCAAACTGCAAGCGCTGCTGCCCGGCGCCGTCTGGCTTTCGGCGACTGATTTGCTGCGCCCGATGCGTGCCATCAAATCGCAGGCAGACATTGGCGAGATGAAAGAAGCCGGACGCATCACCGAAGCCGCTTTTGCCGATACGCTCTCGGCGCTGCGGCTGGGCATGACCGAACTGGAGATTGTCGCCGAAGTGAATTATCAACTGCGCAGACACGGCTCGCTGGGGCAATCCTTCACCACCTCGCTCTATAACTCCGGCCCCAATCATCCCTTGAAGTTCGGTCAGCGCATGGAAACCTGGCATCGGCTGCTCGACCCGCCCGTGTCCATCCTCTTTGATTTTGGCGGCATCTATCGCGGCTGGTGCTATGACTTTGGACGCACCGTCTTTTTCGGTGAGCCGAACGCGGAAGCCATCCGCGTTCACGAACTGGTGATGGC
>DAOUKA010000128.1:0-2897 GCA_034421915.1 Anaerolineae bacterium | reverse complement strand
ATCGCAACGGGCGTCATTACTTTGCTCTTGGTCGCAGTGCTGATGACGCAGGCGGTTGACAGGAGCCGCGCCTTGCAGTGCTATGTGATGCAGCAGGCCTCCAAGCACCGACTGGTTTATGACCAGGGCTTTGCCGCGCCCGACGAAATCCGCGAAATCGTCTGGAATCATACGGTCGCCGCTTTCGATGGGCAGGTATGGCGAGCCACTTTGGATCATATCTTCCACGCTATTTTCATGGGCGGCGAACGCGGCGAGCAGGTGGTGGCGCAGTTGGGTCATCCTGACGGTGAATCCTCCGACCTTCACTGCTTCGGTTATATGGGATGGGCCATCCGCGACAGTCACAATGACACAGACTTTGACAGGTTTGGCGGCTTCGATGGTTTTTCAGGTTCAGGCATTGAGGCGGTGCATCAGGTCACGACCGCCTTGCAGGCCATCCCCGCGGAGAAGCTGCGGCATTACCGGGTGGAAGCCAGCGATGTCTCTGGCAGTGCTATTTGGAGCGAGCGCGAGCCCGTCTGGACTTACCGCGAACTCGACGCTGGCGAGACAAGCGCACAAGCCTGGCTGCGCGGCGAAATCGCGCCGAGTCACTGGTCTGGCTGGTATGCTTACTGGCAGGAACGGCAAGAAACTGATGATGAATAAAACGTCAAGCCTGTGACCGAGAAGCGTCCTATGCTTAACAAAATCCTCGGTGGATTGTATGGGCAGGCCTTGGGCGATGCTTTCGCCATGCCGGCGCAGATTCATCCTGATGATACCCGGCGGACATTTGGCTGGCTGGATAGCTGGCAGGATGCGCCCGATGACCATCCTGTTCATGCTGGCCTGGCGGCGGGCCGCATCACCGATGATTCCGAGCAGGCGTTTTCGATTGCCCAGGCAGTGATTGAGGCGGGCGCGGTCACGCTCGAAGCGGTTGTGGCCGGGCTGATTGCTTGGTACGAGCGGGTGGATGGCGACCAATCCCCCTATGTCGGCCCCAGCACCAGACGCGGCATCCACGCGCTCAGGCGCGGCGAAGACCCGCGAAAGAGCGGCTTGCAGGGGGATACCAACGGGGCGCCCATGCGGATTGCGCCCATAGGATTGCTGCATCCGGGCGATATGGCTGCTGCCGTCCGCGACACCGTGACCGTGTGTATGCCAACTCATTTCACCCAGCCGGCTGTGTCGGGCGCGGCGGCGGTGTCAGCGGCGGTGGCGATGGCGATGGTGGAGGACGTCTCCCTGTCGGCGGTGATTCAGGCGGGGCTGCTGGGCGCGGAACTGGGCCGCCAGCAGGGGCGGAAATGGTTCGGCGCCTCGGTGAGTTTCAAAATCCGGCAGGCGCTTGAGATTGCGCATAGCGGGCAAACGCTCCCAACCCGCCTGCGCCGTGTGTATGATGAGGTCGGCACGACCTTGAATGTGCCTGAAACAGTCGGGGCAGCTTTTGCTGTGCTGGCGATGGGGGCCGGCGACCCGAAACAAACGGCTGTTCTGGCGGCCAATCTGTCGGGTGATGCCGATACGATTGCTGCCATAGCCTGCGCCATCGCGGGGACCTATGCCGGCTTTGACGCTTTTTTGGACGAAGACATTGCCGTGCTGGAAAATGACCCCGTGTTCCGCAGTTATGATGTGCGCGGCATCGCGGTCGGTTTGGCGGCGCTCAGCCGGAAATGGGCAGCGGATGAATAAGCGGATGGTCTCAGTTGGCGATTTGGTTGTCGATGTGCTGCTGGATGTGCGCTTGCCAATAACCCTCGATGACCACCAGATGTCGCCCGCGCTGCGCTTTGAAGCCGGCGGCGCTTGCAGCACCATCCTGGCCGCCCGGAATATGGGGCTGGAGGTGGCGGCATTGGGGGCGGTCGGCGCGGACTTTCAGGGACGTATGCTCCGCGACATCCTGAGCGCCGCCGACGTCGACATCTCGGCGCTGGTCACGCCAGCCAACAGCACGACCACCACGGTGCTGGCGCTCAAAGACAGTCGGCGGGGCGGGCATGTCTTTCTCGGTCACTATGGACAAGGTGCGCCAGTCCCGATGACGGCGGCTGCCCGTGACCTGCTGTCGCGGGCGGATGCCCTGTTCATCCCTGGCTATACCTTGGTGGAAGACCGATTGCAGCCCCTGATTGAAGGTGTCTTCGATTTTCTGGAAAATCATCGGCTGCCGCTGTATCTGGATGTGGGTCCCTTTTTGGGTCAGCTGACCGAAAAGCAGCTTGAGCGCGTCTTGCGCTTGACCGATGTATTGATGCTGACCGAAGCCGAGATTCCCCTGGTTGCCGATGGCGGGAAGGGGACAGATGCCTGCCGCGGGTTAATCAGCCGATTTGAATTGCTGGTGGTGGTGAAGCGGGCGGCGCTTGGCTGCCATATTCTGGCGCCGGATATGGAACGGCTGTGTGCGGGTTACAGCGTGCCGGTGGTCGATGCGGTGGGCGCTGGCGATGCCTTTGCGGCTGCCTTGATGTGGGCGAATCTTCACCGATTTTCGCTTGAAAATTGCGGCCGAATCGCCAATGCGATGGGCGCAGCCAGCGTGCAGAAAGTCGGCGCCGGCAGAAATGTACCCAGCCGCGAGGAGGTGCAGGCTGTTTTGGACTCGAATCATACCGGAATCAAACTGTCATGCTAAGCATCCTTCACATCCAAACGCCCGACGGCGATGCCTTGGTGGATGTTACCGCCCAAATCAAGCAGGCTGTTCGTGAAAGCGCCGTCCGCGATGGGCTTTGCGCCCTGATTGTTCCCCATACGACCGCCGCCATAACCATCAATTCGGCTTTGGATGCGGCGACAGCGACAGATATTCTGGCGGATATGAGACGTCTGGTGCCGACGCGGCTTGACTTCGCGCATCAATATGACACGCCCGCCGATGCCGCCGGGCATAT
>DAOUKA010000127.1:0-1707 GCA_034421915.1 Anaerolineae bacterium | reverse complement strand
CGTAAGCGACTTCGATGCCTGTAATTTCAGTCTGTCCGCCGGCAAGAAGCCTGACATCTTCATCGCCGCTTATGATTTGGTCAGCAGCCAGCCCGCTGATTTCAACTGTGGGTGACAGCGCGGCAACTTCAAAGTCAATCGTTTTGGTTTCTTCGGTGCCCAGCGCATCAATCGCTGTGATATTGAGGGTGGCGCTGCCGGGTGCAAAATCAGCCGCATTCAGTGTAAATTCGAGCCGGCCGCCCTCGCTATGGATGGCCGGGTCGGTATCCACGCTCAGGCTGGTGACGGGCGATTGTCCGACAGCCGAAACACTGACCGTCAGGCTGTCGGACAATATCGTCTCGGATGTGAGATTATCGACCTGAATGCGCGGGGGCAGCGCCGCCACAGTGAAGGTTCTGTCTATGGAAGCGCTTTGACCGCCCTCGTTATTGGCGCGAATGGTCAGGGTGTGTTCTCCTGGACTCAATGCGAATGGATCCAGGGCGAAACCATAGGGCGGTTGGCTGTCGGTTTCAATGGTTTGCCCGTCAATGATAAATTCGACGCTGGTGATGTCAGTTTGACCGCCGGCCTCGACCACAATCGCTTGTGTTTCAGTCAATTCGGCTTCGGGCGGCGGCTCGAAATCGGTGGACAGGGTGGGTGGCAGCGCCGCCACAGTGAAGGTTTTGTCTACGGAAGCGCTTTGACCGCCCTCGTTGTTGGCGCGGATGGTCAGGGTGTGTTCTCCCGGACTCAATGTGAATGGATCCAGAGCGAAATCATAGGGTGGTTGGCTGTCGGTTTCGATGGTTTGCCCGTCAATAATCAACTCGACGCTGGTGATGTCGGTTTGACCGCCGGCTTCGACCACAATCTCTTGTGTTTCAGTCAATTCGGCTTCGGGCGGCGGCTCGAAATCGGTGGACAGGGTAGGCGGCAGCGCCACTACAGTGAAGGTTTTGTCTACGGAAGCGCTTTGACCGCCCTCGTTGCTGGCGCGAATGGTCAGGTTGCGCTCTCCAGGGCTCAATGCGGATGGATCCAGGAGGAAATCATAGGGCGGTTGGCTGTCGGTTTCGATGGTTGTTCCGTCAATAATCAACTCGACGCCGGTGATGTCGGTTTGACCGCCGGCCTCGACCGCAATCTCTTGTGTTTCAGCCAATTCGGTTTCGGGCGGCGGCTCAAAGTCGGTGGAGAGGGTGGGGGGCAGCGCCGCCACCTCAAATTCAGTCTGAAACGTGCCAATATCCCCATCGACATCGCTGACGGTAATATCGAGTGTATAACTGCCGGGCGCGGTGGTCGCGGGTTCAATGATATAACTCTCGTCGACCGCAACAGGCTCCCCGTTAATGGCATATTCGATACTGACGATTTCCTGGTCGGCTCTGACCTCGATGGCGACCTCGGTGCGGTCGGTCAGCGCTTCGATAAACGGGTCGCCGGGCAGGAAGACCAGGGGCACCGGAATGGGCGTGCGCAAGACCGCGCTGTCGGATGCGCTTTGCCCGTCGGCCGTGGTGACATGCAGCGTGAAGTTATGCCGTCGGCCATCGGCAGGGAGAGGGACATCCAAGGTAACGATGTATTGCGTGCGGAACAAATAGGCGAGGTTGTCGTAGACAGCGACCAGTTCTTCCGGTTGTGGCAAATTATAGAAAACAGCATTCGATTCCCTAGAGACCGCTTCCAGGAAGCGCTGGTCGATGTTCCAGC
>DAOUKA010000126.1:0-7964 GCA_034421915.1 Anaerolineae bacterium | reverse complement strand
GGGGCTGCTCTTGTTGGTCCTATGCTTGGGTTTCTTCTTATGATTGGAGCTGCTGGCGCTCCTCCACTCATTGGGGCTGCTGGCGCTTGTCCGCCCATAAACTCCTGCAGCGACACGGACACCTCGCCCTGCTCTTCGGCCGCGCTGTACCAGCCCAGCCGCCAGAAATAGGCATTCTCGGCTTCCGTCCCCGAGTTGCAGAAATCCCATTCGGTGTAGCATTTGTTGGG
The DNA here is from genome assembly GCA_034421915.1 of Anaerolineae bacterium. Lineage (GTDB taxonomy): Bacteria > Chloroflexota > Anaerolineae > Aggregatilineales > Phototrophicaceae > UBA6055. Next base: position 7,734 of record DAOUKA010000126.1, on the reverse strand, counting down.
CTGTGCGCCTTCTGGCATGGACGACGAGGATGATGCGGAAGCGGGGGATAACGAACGGGGATAAGAGACGGTTCCTTCTTCCTGCCCCATGCAGGCGCTCACCGAGACCGAGGCCGCGCCACTCTCGACGGCGGCGACGCACCATCCCAGCCGCCAGTGATAGGCGTTTTCGGCTTCGCTGCCGGCGTTGCAGAAGTCCCATTCGGTGTGGCATTTGTTGAGGTCTAGGTCTGCCCCCCCCCCCCGACTGTGCTTGGGCCAGCAGCACCAGCACGACGCAGGCGGCGAACAAAACGACGCTGACGAACAAACGCGATACTTGCTGCAAATTCATATTGTCCTCCTGACAAATAAAATTGATTTGGGTTGATTAACAAACGGGAACCTCCCATCACTCGATAGTTTAGCACTCGCAGTCTCTTATGTCAAATCAGTTAGGGAGATTGGCCTTAGGCGGCCGGTTGAATCGCGGGTTATAAAAACTGAACTTGCGAACAAAAAGTCGCCCCCGAATAGAAAATATGTGCTAATTTTAGGCGCATGACAAGAGATTCCCATGCACGGACGGACTGTTTGCCGTCACCGTCAGCAGCCGGATGGCGAGTGTGGGAATCTTTTGCCTTATGGCGGTTTTTTTGCAGCAGAGGAATGTTTCGGATGGCGCGGACTTATCGCCTGGATGCGAAAATCAATGCCTTGAACCAGCTTGAGCGCAACGAAGGCGATGTCGCGCTGACAAGCCGCGCGCTGGGCATCCCTGCCCGCACCTTGAGAGACTGGCGGCGAAAAGAGACCGACCTGCGCCGCCGTCACCGCCAGCGGCAAAGACGGCTTCTGGCGCGGCTCAAGCTCGATATGCAGGTGCGGATGCTGGAACGCGGTCAAGCGGTTCTGGCGCGGATAGATGATGAGACGCTGGCGCAAGCGCCCTTGAATCAACTGGCTTCGGCCTTGGGCGTCCTGATGAATTATGCCCTGAAGCTGGAGGAAGCGATAGACGATAGCGATGAGCAGGCGCAGCAGGTCGTCCGATTCGAATACTATTATGACGGTGAAGTTCAAGATGCTCCACCTTGGACAGGCGCAGGTGCGGGAAAGCCCCGCGCGGTTCAAGGTGGTCGCCTGCGGACGCCGCTGGGGCAAAACCGAGTTGGGCAAGACCCTGCTGCTGGATCAGGCGCTGCAGCACAGGGCGCGCAGCTGGTGGCTGGCGCCGACCTATCAGACAGCGAGTCAGGTCTGGCGCGATTTGAAGACGAGCCTCAGGAAGATGCCCGGCATCGCGATTAGCGAGAGCGAACGCCGCATTGATACGGCAGTCGGTGGCATGATGGCGGTTCGCAGCGCCTATTATCCGGACAACCTGCGCGGCGAGGGGCTGGATTTGGCGGTTTTGGATGAAGCGGCCTTTATGGAAGCGCGCATCTGGCCGGAGATTGTGCGCCCGATGCTGGTCACAAGCCGCGGCGGCGCCATCTTTTTAAGCACGCCCTTTGGGCGCAACTGGTTCTGGGATTTGTACCGCAGCGGGCTTGACCCCGAACAGCCCGAATGGCAGTCCTTTCATTTTTCGACGGCTGACAATCCGATGATTGACGCGGCTGAACTGGAGAGCATCCGCCAGATGACTGCGCCCCATGTCTGGCGCAGCGAATATGAGGCGCGGTTCAGCGATGAAGGCGGGCAGGTCTTCCGCCGGATTCGTGAAGCGGTGGCTGATGTTCGGGTGGATGGCCCGCGGGCCGGTCATCGCTATGTCGCCGGGGTGGATTGGGGGCGCGAACATGATTTCACGGTCATTGTCATCATCGAGGCGGACAGCCGCCAAATGGTCGCCATGGACCGCTTCCATCAAATCGGCTGGCGGTTGCAGCGCGGCCGTCTGCGGGCCATGGCCGAACGCTGGCGGCCGCAGGTGATTTGGGCGGAAGCCAACAGCATAGGCGAGCCGAATATCGAGGCGCTCATCGAAGAAGGGCTGCCCATGCGCCGCTTTATGACCACCGCCAGGAGCAAGCCGCCCTTGATTGAGTCGCTGGCGCTGGCGATTGAACGCGGCGCGGTCGCCCTGCTGAATGATGCGGTTTTGCTGAACGAACTGGCAGGCTATTCGCTGGAACGTCTGCCCGGCGGCGGTTATCGTTATGGCGCGCCGCCGGGCTCGCATGACGATGCGGTTATGGCGGCGGCTCTCGCCTGGCATGCGGTGGAAAAGAGCGGCCCGCCACTCGATTTCGCCTGAACCGCCTGGCCGCATCTATAGTCTGTTCAGGGCATCGCGGGCTTCGGGGGTGTCGATGCGTTCCAGCGCTTCGCGGGCGAATTTGCGGACGCCGGCGTTGCTGTCGCGCAGCGAATGGATGAGCGCCGGCACCGAGCGTTTGCTGCCAATTTTGCCGAGCGCTTTGCAGGCGGCGCGTCTGACGGCCTTGCTGCGGTCGAAGAGCGCCTGGGTCAGGCCGGGGACGGCTGGATAGCCGATGCTGATGAGCGCCCCAGTGATGCCGGCCCGCAGGAACATATCGTTGTCGCGCAGGGCATTTAAGAGGGTTGGCACGGCGGCTTCGGCTTCGTCTCCGATTTGTCCGAGCGCCTTGGCGGCGAGATAGCGGGTGCCTGGATCCGCCTGCCGCACCAGTTCAGCCAGCAGCGGCACGCTGGGGGCATAGCGCTTTTCGCCCACAAACACAATCGCATCCGCCCGCATCTGCGCATCTTCCGCCTGCCGCAACGCCTGATAGGCTTCTTCCGTTGTCAAAAAGGGGGGCATACGCTTTCCTTTCGGCTTTACCAGCCAATCCCATCTATTTGTGTGGGGTCTCGCGGCTGGTTGCGATGGCGAATCTCAAAATGCAAATGCGGGCCGGAGGAGTTGCCGGTGCTGCCGACATACCCGATAATCTGTCCCGCCGCAACCCGGCTGCCGCATCTTACTGCCAGACTGCTCATGTGTCCGTAGAGCGTCGAATTAGGTCCATGCCCAATCACGACCGTATAGCCATAGCCCCAGCTGTTCCAGCCGGCATAAAGAATCGGGCCGCCGTTGGCTGCCAGAATGGGCGTGCCGGTGGGGGCGGCGAGGTCAATGCCGCTGTGGCCGGCATAAAAGCCGCGGACATACGTGCCACTCGGCAGCGGGTTCGTCCAGACGGTGCCGCCGCCGGGGATCGCGCCGCAGCTTCCCGCTTGGCCGGGGGCGAAGGCGATGACATTGCCGGCGGCATCCTGCTCGACGGGCGCATCCCAGGTGATAATCGGTCCCTGACCGCCGGGGACAAACAGGAATGTTCCACTGGGGAGCAGCGTTTCCGGGGCGATGTCGGGCAGGTTGTTGGCGGGGGCGTCAATGACGGCATAGGGGTCATCCACGCCGTACTCGGCTGCAATCGCGCGGATGTCTTTGGCTTGGGTTGCCAAAACAGTGTGGCAGGCGCCATCGGCGGGCGGAATCGTGACCGCGTCGCCCGGATGCAGAACCAGCGCCAGCCGATAGTCGTTGCACCAGGCAAGCGTTTCGCGCGTCAGCCCGAAGCGTCTGGCAATGGCGTCCATCGTATCGCCGCGCACCACCGTATAGGTCGTCATCTGTGACCGGGCGCGGTGGGGGATGATGGTAAAGGGATCAACGCTCAAGCCAAGCGTTTCCAGCAGGCGATTTTCATCAGCCAACTCGGGCGGGGCGGACAGCATCGCCGCGATTTGCTCGGCGCTCAAGGTCGGCCAGGCCGAGTCGGCCACAGCCGCGTTCTCATGGACTGCCGCGAGCGCGGGGGTATCGCTGGGGCTTGGCTTGGGCTTGTTACGGGTCGCGGCTGCCGCCGCAACGTCCGCATTCGCCGCCGGCGACGGCGCGGAAACGACCAGCCATGCGCTTGCGATGATGAGGCTGGCCGCAGCCAGCAAACACAGCCGCCCCAGCCAGCGCCGCCATGCGGGCAGCGCCTCTTTGTCCCGTTTATAGGGCGAAATCAGCTTCGGCTGGCTGTCATCCAGGTTAAAGAATTGGCTCATCAGGTTTCCACAGTTTTTGTATCGCCGCCTGCCAATCCAGCCTAGCCGACTTCATCATTGGGGTCAAGCGATGTCTGTTATTTTGCTTCGACGCCGGCTGGCGATAAATCGACCGCATCCAGCGCGAAGGGCAGCTGCGGGCGGGTGCCAAAGCCCAAACTGAACTGATTCCAGTTGGTCACAAACAGGGTGTCTTTGCTGGAATCATAAACCAAGTCGCTGGCGCCGCGAAAATCGCTCGCCAGCATCGCGAGTTCGCTGCGGTCAAGCCGCGCCACGCGATTCCATGCCAGCAGCGCCACATAAACCTCCCCCGCGGGCGATGCGGTGATGCCATCCAGACCATAACCCGCTTTGTCGTGATTTTGATACAGGATTTCGGTCTGGTCGAGGGCTTCGCTCAAGCTGTTCGCCGCGGCGGCTACCCGATAAATGGCATCCTGCTCGCTGTCGGTAATGAGAATGGCATTGCTGAAAGGGTCATAAGCCAGGCCGGTCGGGGCGGTGTCGGGCGCAGCCTGCCACCAGACTCCCAGATTCTCCCCCGCCAACGTATAACGCCAGATGCGCGGCGGGTCGCGGTCGCTGATGTACATCAAGCCAGCCCCATCCAGCGCGATGTCGTCTGGCAAAACCAGCCCGATGGCGGGGTCGTTGGGGATTCGCACGATGGAACTTAGCTCGCCGTCGGCATAGCGCCAAATAACCGCGCCTTTGGCATCCAGCGCCTGAATGCGGTCAAGGATGATCAAAGCGCCATCGGCAGCCACATCCAAGCCAGACACCGAGCCAATCCGATTGCGAGTCCCCGCAAGTTCGCGGATGAAGCCGTCCGTGCTAATCGACCAGATGGCGCCGGTTTGATAGCTGCCGGTGTAAAGCGTGCCATCCTCCGCGAGCGCGAGCGCCGCTGGATAGGCATCGTCGTCTGGCAGCGTGACATACTCGGAAACGGCGACGCCCTCATCGATTGCCACCGCCTGCGTGCGGGGCGCCGAGCCGATGACCCACCAGGTCATCAGCGCGATGATGATGGCGGCAGCCGCCAGCGTGGCAGCCAAAAAGAACAGGGCGCGGGTGAAGCGGGATGGTTTTGCGGCTGCTGGTGTGGAGTCTTCCGTCATGGGCGGTCTCATCAGACAAACAAAACATCAGCTTAATTGTAACGGACGGGTCAGGCAGTGCCTATGTGGAGCTATAAACCCCCTTTGCTAGAGCGATTGCATATCAAATTCTCATGGGCAAAGCACTTTCGGAAGGTAGTCATTATCCCCCCTTCTTAACGCTTGGCTACGATCCCCACTTTAACCGAAGTCCCTTGTTTGAGTAAATTAACAGCAAGACGACACAACATCGCCATATTCTGCGGGGCATTGCCTTTGCGAATGCGACATTCATCCTCACGAAAAGCGATGTCCAAGACCCAGTGCGAACCATTTACGAACTGCCAATGCCCAAGTCCAGCAGCCAGTGGTGACGCCTCCTTTCCGCCAGATGACACAAACTGCGCGAGCAACAATTGAACTGACTTGGTGTCAGCAGCTTGGGGAACATGGCGCTGTGATGGGCACGGATGTAGGCTGCCAGCATCAAGGTCATCATCTCACTGACACCCAGCTTGGGTTTGCGTCCGGCTCTGCCGCTGCGCCATGGCTGGACTTTTTCTTGATACCCGTCGTCAATGTGCACAAAAAGGATGGTCAACAAGGTTTCCATGGTTATACTATTCATGGGGCTGGTTTGGGGCACTTACCATTTTGGAGATCAGCCCCTTTTTGTCAATTCAATTTCACATCAGACGTCTCTTATGATTGGCAATCGGTTTTGCTGCGGGAACATGCGGCGAAACTCTTGATTCAAGCGGTGGTTGAGCGCATGATTTTGCAATTTGCTGCCAAAGGGCAACTCGCGTTGCCTTCGCAAAAGTTCAGAGAACTGTGCACCTTCATAATCCGAATAGCTATCCGTCATATCAAAATCATGTTTTATATAATCTTCCACCAAAACATAGATGGCATAAATGTTGCCAAAGGATCCACGTGCTTTGGAGCCACGGGATGCTGCCCTTGTCTTGTTGTTTAGATACTGAATCAGGTCACTCTTTGAGAACAGTGCATCAGCCAGCAGACCAAAATGGTTGGTCAGGATGCGTTTAATTATCATCGTAAATTCATGTTCCATCAGCTGACCTTTAGTCGTCCTCAAATAATGATAGTTGGGCTGAATTTATCTTCTGTGTAAATGTCTTTTGCAGAGGTCGCAATTTTTCACCCTTGAACTCGTTTTGAATTCCCAACCGTCGCAGCCCGATTTTTACGTATTCCTCTTGGAGTTCAATTCCGATAGCCTGCCGTCCCAAACGTTGCGCCACTGCACAAGTTGTAAATGTACCGGAAAATGGATCCAGGACGACATCGTCTGGATTGCTGCTTGCTTTAATGATGCGTTCCATGAGGCTTTCGGGTTTTTGGGAAGGATGCGTTTCATATTCTGGCATACGATAACGGACGCGCGGGAAATACCATACGTTACCAGGGACTTTCTGTGTGTTATAAAGCTGGGGAATCGGTTTGCGATAATCAATGAGCTTGCGTTTTGCGCCAGTTTTCGCTTCAATCAGGATATCGTCTGCATTAAATGTATAATTGTTTTTGTCTTTGACACAATGCAAAATCGGCTCGTATAACGATCCAAAATAATTCTTGGCTTGTACACCGGAGCTATCGTAATGCCATATAATGCGTGACAAAATGTGCAGATGCTTTCTTAAATAGACATCGAGATAAGGTATTCCTTGAGTGCTTGACATCACATAGAACGTCCCGTTCGGCTTGAGTTTTTGAATACACAAATCAAGCCACTGATAGCACCATTCAGCGTATGCCTCATCACTTTCCCATGTATCGACAAATTGAGAGAAATTCTTGCCGATATTATAGGGTGGGTCAGCAAATATCAAATCAACCGAGTGATCGAGAATCAACTCTGATAACACTTGAATGGCATCCCCCCAATAAACGCAGGCATTCCCGCGTGGATATTTACAAATCACGCAAACTCCTGTCCGCAGTTCATATCATCTATTGTATTATAAGGGGTTGGCTGGCATTAGCGCTATGCCTTTCGCCGACGAGGCGGTTACAATCATCACGATTGCATACGCCTGCCAGATTCGGAGGAAAGTCCCTTCATGCAAGGCCCGCGTCTCTTGCTTTTCAATTTGATGACCGATAGCTCCGACCCGATTTTAGGATTTACGACCGCCTGGATTCGGGAGTTGGCGCTGTACTGCGAGTCGATTGATGTGATTACCATGTATCAAGGCAAGCTGGACTTGCCGCCTAAGGTGCGGGTGTTTTCGGCAGGGCGTGAACGAGGGCGCAGCAAGGCGGCGCGGCTGGCGAATTTTTATGGTCATCTGCTGCGACTCTTGACGGCGCGGCGCTATGATGCCTGTTTTGCCCACATGATGCCCTTGTTTGCTGGCTTGGCGGGGCCTTTGCTGAGGGCGCGGGGCATCCCGACCGTCTTATGGTATGCCCATCGCCAGAAATCGGCACAGCTGCGGCTTGCCTTGGCGATGTCATGGCGGGTCGTATCGGCAGTTGCGACCAGCTTCCCCTATGACACCGACAAGCTGCGGGTCATTGGTCATGGCATCGACACCGACTTTTATGCCCCGACAGATGACAGCCGGCCACCCCTCGCCGGACGTCCCTTGGT
>DAOUKA010000125.1:0-6911 GCA_034421915.1 Anaerolineae bacterium | reverse complement strand
CAATAATGCCCGGCGTATTGTATGTAGTGGGAATAGCGCTTCCGACATCAACTGGAGTAGACTGGTGTCTCTTTACAAGTCATATCCCATACCATCAGGCGCATCGGTAGATACATAAAGGAAGTTAGCTAACAAACAGGCGGGCAATCCCCGCCTGTCTTGCTACGATGTGTCATTATCGAATTACAATGCGATAACTGTAGCGATAACGAACTTTTATCCTCCGTCTTACCCGGCTGCACCTTTCACAATTTGGCTCATCTGATATTTCGTATCCAATGGTCGGTTATTATGCCGACCTTGGAACGCATCTACATACCCGCGCTTGAGCATGCTGTGTCAACCGTCTATATGCCTGCGCTTCATTTTCGGCTACAATATCGAATCAATTCGTGAACACAAGGCGAACACCTAAGCCACTATGAGCATAACCATCCGTCTGGCGTCCACTGCCGATGCGCCACAAATTTATGAGATTTACAGCCCGATTGTGCGGGATACCGCGATTTCATTTGAACAGGCGCCGCCCGATGTCAAAGAAATTACCGCACGCATCACCAAAACCCTGCATCAATATCCCTGGCTGGTTTGCGAAATCGAGCGTCAAATCGTCGGCTATGCTTATGCCAGTCCGTTCCGCTCGCGTTTCGCCTATCAATGGACAGCCGAGACAACCGTGTATGTCCATCAGGATTATCAGCGGCGCGGCATCGCTCGCGCTTTGTACACCTCGCTATTGGCAATTTTGCGCCAGCAGGGTTACTGCAATGCTATCGGTGTGATTGCGCTCCCCAACCACGGCAGCATCCGCGCCCATGAGACCCTCGGCTTCAGGAAAATTGGCGTCTTTGAAAATATGGGATACAAATTGGAAGACTGGCATGATACTGGCTGGTGGCAGCTTGAACTTCGCCCGATGCCTGCGGCGCCGCAAGCCCCATGTCCCGTTATGACCCTGGCGGAGCAGGCTGATTTCGAGGATTTGCTGCAAGCGGGCTTGCCGTTTGTCAAAGTTTAGCATCTGGAAAGGAAACCGCGATGGACACCCCGAAACGTCCGATAACAGCCGAAGACCTCAACAAAATCCATTATGTACAAGACCCCCAAATCAGCCCCGATGGCCGTTGGGCTGCCTTTGTCAAAGTGACGCCCGACCCACTCGAAAAGACTTACAAGCGCAATATCTGGCTTTGCCCGATGGCTGGCGGTGAGGCCTTTCAGCTGACGCGGGGCGACAAGGACAGCCAGCCAAGCTGGTCGCCCGATGGCAGGCAGCTTGCCTTTGTATCCAGCCGCGCTGGCAAGCCGCAAATTTATCTGCTGCCCACAGGCGCGGGCGGCGAGGCGCGGACGTTGACCAGCATGGAGAACGGCGCTCATACGCCCGATTGGTCGCCCGATGGGCGGCAGATCGCCTTCCTGTCGCCAATGAGCGCCGAAGAACGCGCCAGGGGGGATGCCGAGCAAGAACCGCAGCCCAAGCCGAAAGACAAACTGGAGGCAAAACATCGCCAAGAGCGCCAGGCTGAAGATGAGAAAAACCGTTGGGATCCGCGCCCCATGTGGCGCATCCCCTATCGCCAAGGCACCTCTTACGTTGATGAGCGCTACAATCAGGTGTATGTCATCGCCAGCGGCGAGCCGTCCGACGATGCCAAGCCGCGCCGTCTGACCGATATGAACGCCAACCACGCCCGCCCCTGCTGGTCGGCTGATGGCGACACCATCTTCACATCGCGCACTGTCAATCCCGAAGGCGACGAACCCTGGCGCGCCGAAAACATCTTCAGGCTGGATGCAGCCAGCGGCGAAGCCGAAGCGATAACAGACGGTGAATACAGCGTCTATCTGCCGACCCCTTCACCCGATGGCAAATGGCTGGCTTGTGGCCGCAATCTGATTGGCGTCACGGATATGCCGATGCGGCTGCTGGTCATGGCAGCTGACGGCTCGGATGTGCGCGTCGTCAATGAAGCGCATGACCGCGAGGTCATGGACTGGGCGTGGTCACCCGATAGCAAGCTGGCATTCACGCTTGAGAGCGAAGGCACAGTCCTGCCCTGGCTTTATGACCCCGAATCCGACGGCTCGCGGCAGCTTCATGCTGGCATCTACGATATTGAACAAATCGACATCGGCATGGACGGCAGCTTGGCGATGACGGTTTCGACGCCGCGGAATCCGCAGGAGTTGTACACGTTGTCGGGCGGTCGCTTTGTCGAAGCCAGCCGGTTCAATCATGCTTGGCTGGAAGAAGTCATCGTGCAAGACGTTCACGAACTGCGCTTCCAGTCGCCACATGGCGAAGTGCAGGGCTGGTATATCTGTCCGGTGAGTTATGAGGCTGGCAAAAAGCACCCGCTCGCGCTCAACATTCACGGCGGGCCCCATGCCGCCTGGAGCTATTCGACCAAGACGATGTGGCATGAATGGCAATTCCACGCCGCTTGCGGTTATGCCGTCTTCTATTGCAATCCACATGGCAGCGGCGGTTATGGCGAAGACTTCATGCGCAAACTTCATGCCGCCTGGGGACCTGTGGCGATGGACGACATCATCGCCGGCGTCGATGCCTTCCTCGAACTTGGCATCGCCGACGAGAACAGAATGGCCCTTACGGGAGGCTCATACGGGGGGTATATGACCGCCTGGATTATCACACATACCGACCGATTCAGCGCAGCCGTAGCGCAGCGCGGCGTCTACAACATATCCAGTTTCTATGGCACATCCGATGTCCCCCTGCTTATGTCCAACGAGTTTGACGCCGAACCTTGGGAAAATCACGATGTCTTCTGGGATAATTCGCCGCTGAAATATGCCGCCAGCATCAAAACGCCACTCTTGCTGATTCATGCCGAAAACGACTTCCGCGTGCCTATCGAACAGGCAGAACAGCTTTTCGCCTGGGTGCGCCGCGCGACAAATACACCCATCCGTATGCTGCGCTATCCCCGTGAAGGCCACGAGCTTTCGCGCAGTGGCGAGCCCAATCATCGCATCAGCCGTTTAACCGAGATGGTCAACTGGTTCGACAAATACGTCCATGCCTAGATACCTTCAGCCGGAAACTGCTGTGAGAAAAGGGTAAAATACAGGCGAACTTTGGCGATGATGTCGCGCCGTTCGGCATCGGGCAGCAAACCAAAGACCGCCCGCAGCTGCGCCATCAGGCCGCGCTGCACAGCAACAAAGCGCCTTGCGCCTTCCGCCGTCAGTAGCACATCAACCGAACGGCCATCCGTGGCGCTGCGCTGACGTTTGACCAGCGGCGGGTTCATCGCCTCCAGGCGCTTGACCAGGCCGGTCATGGTGGCATTGGTCAGGTGATGATCCCGCGCAATATCGCCAATTCGACATTCGCCCTCGTTCTCCGAAAGCGTTTTGAGGACATAAAATTGCGGCGGCGTCAGCTGATGGGCGCCAAAATGACTGGCGAGACGTTTTTCGCCATCGGCAACAATATCAAACAGCAGCGCCCACAGTTCCGCCACATCGCGGTCAAGGTTTCCGCCCATGCTTTATCCTTTGGCATTAGCTGCCCAGCGCATCCCATATTTCAAGTTTGCCCCGGACTTCGCGGATGACTTCATCAACAAATTCCGAGGTGCTTGCCCGCCCTCCCAAATCGGGAGTTTTGATGCCATTATAAACCGCTTCCAAGGTCGCTTCATAAAGCGCACGGCTTGCGTTTGACGCCTCTTTGGTGCCAATATGGCGCAGCACGGCGCCACAAGCCAGAATCATCGCCATCGGATTGGCGATATTTTTCCCCATCAGGCTCGGCACCGTGCCGTGGGGCGCTTCTGTCAGGGCAACCTTGACATTAAAATCATCGTCAAAGGCGAAAATAATGGACTCCGCGCCGGCGATTGTACCAAACATCTTTAGAACCAGATCGCTAAGCGCATCCCCGTCGCGATTCAAAGCCGGAATCACCAAAGCCTCACCGGAGGTCTCCAACAAAAGCGCGTAGGTCGCGTCGATAAGCTGCGGATTGTAGCGCACCTGCGGATAAAGTTCGGCGGCGCGGTCAAGCTCTTCCTTGAACAATCCTTCATAAGTCGGGCTCACGGTGAACTTGGGCCCGCCAAAAACAGTCGCGCCCGTGCGTCGGGCATACTGAAAGGTAAATTCCGCTACCGCGCGACAGGTTCGGCGGGTGATGTAACGCTTGCTGTAGGCAATTTCCGCCAGCCCCTCGCCTTCGCGCCATTCTTCCGCCGCATACGCGCCTTCGACCGCCATCCGCACGACCGCGATGGGCGCATGGATGCCAGCCAATGGACGCATGGAAGGAATGCGCCGCCCAGTACGCAGAATCACGCTCCCGTCAATCCATTCGCGCAGGAGCGCGTTGGGGCTGCCGACATCATCAGGGTCGTCAGGTGTGATGGTCGCCGCCTTGATGCCCAATCCAGTTTCGACAATCCGTGCCGCTGCATCGCGCACGACTTCATTTTTCGTTCGGCGTCTGTTTTCCAGCGACAAATCAAAAATCTCAAATTCGAGATTATCCACGCGAATCACGCTCGGATCCAACGTGCGCAGCGCCTCATCCAGCAATTCCTGCCCGGTTTGGTCGCCCTGCAAGATGCAAATCGTTTGTTTGCCCACCTTGAGCCTGTCCTTTATGCTTGTCTGTCAACAGCCTGAAAGTATTTTAAGTGACAAAACAAAACCTGAACATAGTTGGTCGGCTGGTCAGACTCATAAACCCGAAAACAGGGCTGAGATATTTCGGGTTTTGGGGTAGACTTGTGTCAACTGACTGTCTTATTCTGTATCACACAGGGGAGGCATCTTATGCAAATACGCAAATTCTTGACAGGCATTCTTTTTCTGCTGACTGTTTCGCTGATGTCGCAGGCACAAGACAACCTCGAGTTCCCCTCGACCATCGAGTGGTTCTACAGCGCCTGCGAAGACCGCCTGGTGATTGACTTCCAGGGGACCATACAAGTCGGTTATGACATCTATTATCAGGCATTCGACCTCTTTGGCGGTCTGGGTGAGCCGATTACGGGCTTGCGCCGCGTCAGCGTCAATGGCGATTATGCGACCAGTCAGGAGATTTATTGGCTGGGGCGGGAGACCCGCGCGACGGGGACGCCCATCAGCGTTGTGATTCGCATGGCAAGCGAAAGCAACCCGGATGATACTATCTTCCAGGAGCCCTCGGACGACTTTCTGGGGGAATGCGCCGAGCCGGGCAGTACGCTGGCTGATGGGGAGATGTCGACAGACGCTGAGACTGGCGCGATCCTCTCGTCTTCGGGCGTGTTCACACCGGACGGCGGCCTGCTGAATCCGATCTATTATGAGCCCCCAGAGCCGATTGTGCAAATCGGCGCCCGTCCCAGCGAGCGGGCTGTTCACGGACGAACTGCCAACCCGGGCTTGATTTTTGCCGAATGCGACGATGTTGCGGGAGCGGATCCAGGTCTTATCTATGACACCGACGAAATCGAGATCTTCTGGTCGTGGTTCGCCCAAACGCCTGAACAGGTCGCCAGTCACATCGCCAACGTCCAATATGCGATTAAACTCAACGGGCAAACCTTCCCCGACGTCAAGGTCAGCGCGATTAAACAGGTGCCCGGCAGCAGCGATTGGTGGGTCTTCTATACGGTGAAGCTGGGGGATAAATGGAAACCCGGCAGCTATGAAATCACCTATGCGCTGGGATGGCGCAGCCCCATCACCGATGGCTATGCAGACTTCGGCCCTGGCACCGCAAACGAGAGGCTGGGCAGTGGCTGTCGCTTCAGAATACAAAAGAACCCTTGGGGGCTTGCCGTCATCCACGAGCAGCCCGCGATGCCCTTGCACACCTATAACGACCGATGATGCGGGAGAAACCTGCCGAAAACCTGTCCATTTTGGCAAAACACGCTCAATCCCTGCTGAAGCTCAATCTGTCGCTGGCGCAGCTTCAGAAGTTCAGCCAGCTAAGCGAACTGCTGCTTGACTGGAATCGGGGGATGAACCTGACCGCCATCAAAGACCCGACTGACATCGCCATCAAACATTATCTGGATTCACTTACGTTAATGAAAGCGATTCCCCGTTTTGAGGGCTTGCGCTTGATGGATGTCGGCACTGGCGCCGGATTCCCCGGACTGGCGCTGGCAATCGCATGGCCGAACCTGCATGTTACCTTGCTTGATGCGACCCGCAAGAAGCTGCGGTTCATCGACCGCGCGAGTCAGGCATTGGGTCTCGAAAACATCCGCAGCCTGCATGCCCGTGCCGAGGATGCCGGCAGACACCCCGACCATCGGGGTATGTACGACATTGTGACCGCCCGCGCGGTCGCCAAAATGCCCGTCTTGATGGAATACACGTTGCCGCTTGCCAAATCGGGAGGCCTGGTGATTGCGATGCTGGGGAGCGAGGCCCGCAAAGAAATCAGCAACGCCGCCAAAGCCATCTCGGAGCTTGGCGGCGAATTGTCTGTCATTGAAGAAATCAGCCTGCCGACCCTTGACCATCCGCGCCATCTGGCGGTCATCGGCAAGATAAAGCAGACACCTCGCCATTATCCGCGTCAGGCAGGCACACCCGCCCGCAAGCCCATTCAATAAAGCTCGCGGCTCTCGATGAGGCGATAGGGATTCATCCGATAAGCGCGATACAGCACCCTTGGCCTGCCATCAACCATATCGCGCACTCGCTGATGCGCTGCGGGATGGGTTATCAGCGACAATGCCAGCTTAGGGTCTGCCCAGCGCACTTCGGGCGTTTCGCTGCTTGGTCGCAAAGCCCCATCAACATACTGCGCCTGAAAGCCAAAGATGACAACTGAACGGCTTAAATTGCTGGAGACCACCGTCAGCCTGCCTATCGAAACGCGAACCCCGCTTTCCTCATGGATTTCGCGCTGAAGCCCTTGAATCAGCGTTTCACCC